>VEQW01000038.1 GCA_018883025.1 Solirubrobacterales bacterium
GTGTTCTGCTGCGAGGGGTGGTAGCAGCCGATCACTAGTCGCTTGCCGATTCGGACTTCCGCCCCGTGGCCGAACTTCGGTTTCGGCCGGGGTATCTCGACCCCGTTCGCCCTCGATGCTTTGAGGAAGCCGTCCCAGCCGAACGACCCGAGCGCGACCACGACTTTCACCCGGTCGAGCGCTTCCAGTTCGGCCTCGAGGTAGGGGAGGCAGTTGTCGCGCTCCTCGGTGGTCGGCTTGTTGGCGGGAGGGGCGCACTTGACTACCGAGGTGATGAAGGTGTCCTTCAGCTCCAGGCCATCGTCCCTGGCCCAGGCTTCCGGCTGGGAGGCGAGCCCGGCCCGGTTCAGAGCCGCGTAGAGCCAATCTCCTGAGCGGTCCCCGGTGAAGACCCTGCCGGTCCGGTTGGCGCCGTGTGCACCGGGGGCGAGCCCGACCAAGAGGATCCGGGCTCGGGGGTCACCGAACCCCGGCAGCGGCCGGGCCCAGTAATCCTGGCCGCGGAACCGTTTGGGCGGATCGGCTGCCACCTCTTCCCGCCAGGCGACCAGCCTCGGGCACTTCCGGCAGTCGACGACTGCCCTTTCGATCCCGGCCAGACCGGAACTCCCGCCTCCACCAGACACGGCCCCTACACTAGGTAAACGATGGCTGCACCAACCGCCTTCCTCTCCTCGATCGGGATCCCCGAGCTGCTGATCCTGCTGGCGATCCTGGTCCTGATCTTCGGGCCGAAGCGGATTCCCCAGGCGGCACGCTCGCTCGGACGGAGCCTCAGGAACTTCCGTGACTCCGTCTCGGGTGAGGAAAAGTCCGAGCTCCCAGAGGGGGAGGCCGAGAAGGCCGCCCCGGTGACCAAGGCCTCCGAGGAGTCGGCCGCCACCGGGGAGGGCAAGACCGGTTCCTGACCGGTTGCCCGACCGCCTGGCGCCGGTGCCGCTGGACCGAGGATCCGGTCGATGGTCCCGCTGAATCTCCCTAAC
Organism: Solirubrobacterales bacterium; assembly: GCA_018883025.1. Taxonomy (GTDB): domain Bacteria; phylum Actinomycetota; class Thermoleophilia; order Solirubrobacterales; family 70-9; genus 67-14. The sequence goes on from VEQW01000038.1 coordinate 984, forward strand.
GCGATCACCCTGCTCCGCATCCTCGCGGTGCCGGTGGTGGTGGTCGCGCTCCTCGGGGAGACCCCGTACGGCGACACCCTCGCCGCGATCGTCTTTGCGCTCGCTGCCGCGACCGATGGACTCGACGGCTACGTCGCCCGTTCGCGCGATGCGGTCACCGACTTCGGCAAGCTGATGGACCCGCTGGCCGACAAACTCCTGATCGTCGCCGCTCTGGTCACCCTGGTTTCACTCGGGCGCCTTCCGGCCTGGGTCGCGATGGTGATCATCGCCCGGGAGTTCGCGGTCACGGTCCTGAGGGCGATCGCGGCGGAGGACGGATTGGTGATCGCCGCGAGCTGGATGGGCAAGGTCAAGACTGTGCTCCAGATAGCTGCCGTGTTCGGCCTGATCATGTTCGACCCGGCACCGACCGCGGTCTGGGTGCTGGTCTACCTGGCCCTGATCGCCACGGTGGTCAGCGGACTCGACTACTTCTTCGGCCTGAGGCGCCGGATGGCGAGCCGGCGGCCGGATTCAGGTCAGGGGTAGGCGGGGCGGAAAGCTCTCGGCCGATTCAGCTCGCCGGACCTTCGAGCCACTCCGACATCGTCAGGTGGGAGTGGTTGTGGCCGTCGCCGCCGATCTCGGCGCGAATGTCGCTGAGCAGTCCGTAACGCTCGGCGACCACGTTGTGTCGGTGGATCGTCTCGAGGTTCTCCTGCTTGGCCATCACGAAGGCATTGCCGGCGAGGTCGGGGTACGTCTCGACCACCTGCCGGAGCATCTCCCTCACGCAGTCCTCGACGAAGCGGGGCTGGGAGTGCGCCTTGGCGACGACCGAGAGTTCGTCGGGCCGCTTCATCAGTTCGTAGATCTCCGAGCTCATCGAGCTCTCGACCAGCCGGAGCAGGTCCCGGGCGTCTACCTCGTCGGTCGTCCCTTCGGCGCAGCCGAGGTAGAGCGTCCCGATCCCCCTCTGGTTGTGGGTTGCGATCGGCACGGTGTTGACGATCTCCTCGACTTGGTCCCCGGTGTAGCCGGCCTCGCCCAGCCTTTCCCTCGCCAGGTCGGCCACCATCTCCTGGGCACAGGGGCAGGCGGTCATCCCCTGGGCCTGGACCCCGGTGACCATCCGGGTCCGCTCCCGGGATGCGACGGCACGGCCGAGCAGGGTGTAGATCTCCTGGGTCTCGATACCCGAGGCCGGGGCCGGCATCTTCTCGGCGAACTTCGCCTCGACCGAGACCTCGGCACGGATCCCGCCCTGCCGCTCCCGGACTAGTTCGGCCACCTTCGCCGCCAGCTGCTCTGCGCGGAGCTGGCGCTCACCGGCTGCCTCCTCCATCGCCTCGGCAACGATCTCCTCGAACCGCGACATATGGACTCCGGCCTGGTCGGGACCGAGGTCGACGAAGCAGTCGAGCCCGGCGTGGTAGTTGCCACTCTCCCCGATCGCCAGGACCTTCTCGACACCGGTAACCCCGACCCGGGACAGGCTTACGCGGGTCGCCGGCTTTCCGGCCTGGACGTCCACCCCTTCGCGGGGCAGGGCGGTTTCAGGGTTCATTGGTGGCTCGCTGGTGAAAGGGCGTAGGAAATTCCTTGCTCCTGAAGGTGAAGGGTAGCCCTTTCCGGCCGTTGGGGTGCCGGGCGCAGAAAAAGGCTGGATCGGGACCCACGCGAGGTCGCCTCCGGGACTAGAATCCCGGCTTCCACCGGCGCCGCTTAGGGACGGCCCGGGAGGATCGGGAGGAGTGGTTGGAGGTCGAGGCCGAGATCGTCGAGGAAGGAGTCGCTGGCGGGGCGGTCGCCAAGCCGCGAGAGCCCCTCGATCTCGATGGGATCGAGCCCGGGGAGGAGGGTTCGCTCGATGCGCTGAAGCTCTACCTCCGTTCCATCGGCAGGGTCAGACTGCTCACGGCCGAGGAGGAGGTGGCGCTCGCCCGGAGGATCGAGCGGGGCGACATGGAGGCCAAGAGGCAGATGGTCGAGGCGAACCTCCGGCTGGTCGTTTCGATCGCCAAGAAGTACCAGGGCAGGGGCCTCGGCTTCCTCGACCTGATCCAGGAAGGCTCGCTCGGCCTGATCCGCGCAGTCGAGAAGTTCGATTACCGGCGTGGATACAAGTTCTCGACCTACGCGACCTGGTGGATCCGCCAGGCCGTGACCCGGGCGGTCGCCGACAAGTCCCGCTCGATCCGGATTCCGGTCCACATGGTCGAGAAGCTGAACCGGGTTGGCTCGACCGAACGGCTGCTGGTCCAGCGCCTCGGGCGGGAGCCGAACCCTGAGGAAATCGCGATCGAACTGGAGTGGACCCCGGCACAGGTTCGGGAGGTCAGGCGGTTCGGTCAGGCCCCGATCTCTCTCGAATCGCCGGTCGGGGAAGGGGAGGATGGGGCCGAGTTCGGCGACCTCTTGCCCGATCAGGAGTCGCCCGAACCGTTCGACAGGGCATCGCTCACTATCAGGGGTGAGTCGGTCAGGCGTACGCTCGCCGCCCTCCCCGATCGGGAACGGCAGCTACTGACTATGCGCTACGGACTCGACGGCCAGCCCCCCAGGACGCTCGAACGGTGTGGTGAGGCGTTCGGGATCACCCGGGAGCGTGCGAGGCAGATCGAGACCTCGGCGCTCCGTCGCCTCCAGTTCCTCCCCGAGGCCCAGGCCCTCCGGGAAGCCGGGTAGCGCCCCCATCTGGTCTCGACAAGAGAAAGGCCCGCCCGGCTTTCACCGGACGGGCCTCTCGGACTTCTCTTCGGGGCCGGGCTAGTTGGCCTGGGTGGCCGAACCCGCCGGTGCCGAAGCCGATGCTCCGGCTTCCGAGAGCTTCTTGACCCCGGTGACCAGCACGATGCCGAAGCCGACCTTTGCCAGGAGGTCGATGATCGCGAATACCGTTACCTCGGCGTTCAGGCTGATCGTCTCGGTTCCCTCGGTCCCCAGCAGCCAGAGGATCGGGTAGATGAACCAGAGCACGGTGAGGATCGCCAGGAGCTTGTCGTAGAGCGCTCCGATCTCCCCGCCCTGCGCCTTGGCTGCGGCCCGGACCGGGCCCCAGACGACGAACAGGACACCGAGGAAGAAGACGCAGCTCACGGCGAACCAGATGTACTTGTGGGTGTCGTCGAGCGACAGCGCCCCGAACAGACCGGTGACGATCATCAGGATGTCGGCACCGACGACTCCGGCCACCAGACCGGCCCGCTCGCGCATCGCCTCACCGGCCTGGGTGAGGGCAGCGAGCCCGACCCCCATAAGCCCGATCAGCAGCAGCGGGGTGGTGAACACCCAGTCGATGTAGCGCGCGAAGTAGACCAGCCTTGCATCCTCGATCCTCTCGATCGGGGTCAGGAACAGGTCGTTCGGCGAGACGATCACGTCACCTTGGCCGAAGGCCATCAACAGGTAGAAGCACGCCGCGATCGCGCAGACGAAGAAGCTTGCGACTGCGTGGTGAGAGTGCTTACCGAGACCCCTTCCAAGGGCGAGGATCACGATGGCGCCGAGCGCCATGCCGACCGTCCCGATCCAGAGCCACGTCTCCTGGTGGCTCGTCACTTCGAGGTTTTCGAGCATTTACTTCTTCCTCCTCAGTTCAGTAACGGAGATTCTTGGTCTAACGAGTTGCAGGGAAACCGCTCTGCAGGTTAGTGATTTCGATCACACAGTGCCATGTCCTGCCGGATCGAGGGGGGCGCCCCGGATGGACGGAAAGTTGCGTCGGCTAGGTCACCCGGATCGCTGGGAAGGCAACGGCCCGGCCAGGGCATGGGGGAGGCAGGATTCGAACCTGCGTAGGCAGAGCCAACTGGTTTACAGCCAGTCCCCTTTAACCACTCGGGCACTCCCCCGGCAGCGGTCGAGTGTATTCGACAGATGCCGCCAGCCGTAGCGGGAGTCGTGGCGCTCTACGCTCCACCCGTGGTCGACCAGGCGACGAACGGCGGGGGGTTTGCCTCCGACAACGCATCCGGTGCACATCCGGCGGTGATTGAGGCGATCAATGGTGTCAACGGGGGCCACGTCCCGGCCTACGGAAACGACCCCGAGACCGCTCGACTCGAGGAAACCGCCCGGGCCGAGTTCGGTAGCGAGGTCCGGGTCTTCCCGATGCTGAACGGGACCGGGACCAACGTTGCCGCCCTCCGGGCGCTTGCCCCGCCCCACCGGGCCGTCATCTGTGCCGAGACGGCCCACATCTCGATCGACGAGACTGCAGCCCCCGAGGCGATCGCCGGGCTCAAGCTGCTCGGGGTGCCAACGCCCGACGGCAAACTGACCCCTGAGCTGGCTGCGACCCGGTTGGTCGACCGAGCAGATCTCCCTCACGTCGCATGGCCGGCGGTCCTCTCGATCTCCCAGCCCACCGAACTCGGGACCGTGTACCGACCGGAAGAGATCGCCGACCTCGCCCGGTTCGCCAGGGAGAATGGCCTCTCTTTCCACATGGATGGGGCGAGGATCTTCAATGCGGCGGCCTCGCTCGGGACCGGCCTGGCCGCCGCCTCCACGGCCAACGGAGTCGATGTCTTGAGCCTCGGGGCGAACAAGAACGGGACGGTCTTTGGCGAGGCCGTCGTGTTCGCTGATCCCGACCTGGCCGAGGGGTTCGGTATCTGGCAGAAGGGCTCCCTGCAACTGCCGGCCAAGGCCCGCTTCGTCTCGGCCCAGCTGAACGCACTTATGACCGACGGGCTCGGCCTCGCGATTGCCGGAGATGCAAACCGGATCGCCTCCCTGATGGCGGAGAGGCTTTCCGAGCTCGAAGGGGTGGTGATCGCCCAGCCGGTCGAAGCGAACATCGTCTTCTTCTCCCTCGCGCTGGAGGCCGCAAGGGAGTTCGCCGCCGGCTCGGAGCCGAACCGTCCGCTCCTCTTCGAAGTCGGTGATCACGGACTCATCCGGCTGGTCGCCTCCTGGGACTCGAGTGAGGCAGACGTCGAGCAGACGGTGGGTCGGGTTTCGGCCTCGCTGGGGGGATGAGGGGGCGTAAGAACCCGTGACTTTTCTGGCTTCCCCGGGTCTCACTCCTGAACGGTTCGGATTTCGGGCCGCCGTATGCCGCTAGGCTGAATGTCTCATGCCGCATGGGAAGGCCACGAAAACCGCACCCCGACTCGCGAGGGCGACGCTCAGGATGCAATCGGACGAACGACTTTCAGACCTTTTCCGGCGTGGGGTAGACCCGGCATTCGACGAGCTGGTCGACCGTTACCGGACCCCCCTGGTCGCCTTCGCCGGGGCGATCGTCGGCGCCGATCGGGCAGAAGATGTCGTTCAGGAATCCCTGGTCAAGGCACACCGGGCGATGGCGACGGAAGAGGTCGAAGAGCCCAAGGCCTGGCTCTACCGGATCGTCAAGAACACGGCGCTGAACGAAATCCGTGATGGCAAGAAGCATGAACACACGGAGCTGGTCGGTACAGAGGTTTCCCATTCGACGCCGGAGCGCGAGGCCGAGAACAGGGAGGACCTGAAGAACCTGGTCACGGCCCTGGCGGCACTGCCGGAGGCCCAGCGGGACGCGATCGTCGGGCGCGAGCTCGGCGGCTACACCCACGACGAGATCGCCAAGGAGCTCGCAATCTCTACCGGTGCGACCAAACAGCTGATCTTCCGGGCGAGGACGGGACTGAGGAACGCCCTCGGCGCCCTGATCCCGGCCCCTTTCATCATCTGGATCGCCTCCGACCTGACCGGAGCCTTTGCAACTGCATCGTCGGCCGGGGCTGCGGCGGGGGCGACGGCGACAGCCGGGGCAGCCGGTGGCGCCGGAGGATCGGCGGTCGGTGCCGGTGGAATCTTCGCTGGGCTGGCAAGCGGCGGTGCGGCAAAGATCGCGGCAGTCGCCGTGGTCGCGACCGGCACGGTCGCGGCCGGTGTTGCGGTCGAGGAACGGGTACTGAAGGGCGACAGGGATTCATCCGCGGTCGCTGCCGACGCGGGTGGGGTCGAGAGCTCGGTCCAGCTCGAGTTCGATTCGAGGGGTAACCCCGTGATCGTCACCGAGTCTGGAGCGAAGACCGTCGAGGGCGGCTCGGTCGTAAGGACTTCGGATGGGCGGGTCGTAGTCAGGGGGCCAGGCGATGAGGAGGTGGTCCTGGAGGCCGTGGGGGGCCCCGGCTCCGAGATCCTCGTTCCGGCTCCGCGACCCGGCGACGGGCCCGCCTCGGTAATCCCCGGAGGCTCAGGCGGGCGGCCGGGCTCGGACGACCTGCCGGCCCGTCCTTCGGGTGGACCGGGTTCCTCCGGAAATGGAAGCCGCCCGGAGGGAACGCCTTCATCCGGGAGTGGCCCCGGAAAGCCAGCCGACAGCCCGACTAGTCCGGGTGGGGGTTCCGGAAGTTCCGGAGGCAGGCCAGAGAGTCCTGGCAACTCCGGAGGCTCCGGTGGTGGCGGCGGGAACTCGGGCAGCAGCCCAGGCAACTCCGGCGGCTCCGGTGGCGGTCGCCCCGAAAGCCCAGGCAACTCGGGCGGCGGAGGTGGCAGCTCTGGCAGCAGCCCGGGCAACTCCGGGGGCTCCGGTGGCGGTGGGAACTCAGGCAGCAGCCCCGGAAACTCGGGCGGCTCGAGTGGCGGTGGGAACTCAGGCAGCAGCCCCGGAAACTCGGGCGGCTCGAGTGGCGGTGGAGGCAGCTCAGGCAGCAGCCCCGGAAACTCGGGCGGTGGGGGACGGCCCAGCAGCCCCGGCAACTCCGGCAGCAGTTCGGGTTCTTCTGGCAGCGGTGGCGGTTCGAGTTCCTCCGGGAGCGATTCCGGCGGGAGCCCCGGGGGCGGCAAGCCCTCGAAGCCCTAGCGGTCGGGCTGGCGCTCGGCCGGCCATCCTGCGGGTCGCCCCCTCGGCGGCTCGCTCGATTGGAACGGAGTACCGATAGCCTGCCGAGGCCTCTCTCGTGCCCTCCTAGCTCAGTTGGTAGAGCACTTCCATGGTAAGGAAGGGGTCACCGGTTCGAGTCCGGTGGAGGGCTTCCTCCAGGCATGGCTGTCGGTCAGGCGAGGCAGGCCGCGGCCGCGGCCTGGCCCGAGCGGATCGCCCCGTCCATGTGGATGTGCCCGATCCCCGCGATATCGGTGCAGGCCCAGTGGATCGGCCCGATCGGGCGCCTCAGGTCCTCTCCGAACCGGGTCAGCCCGCCGGGCCCGAAGCTCGTCCCGTAAGCACCGCGGGTCCACTCCTCCTCGGCCCAGTCGACCTCGATGAAGCCGGTTGCGTCGTTTGCCCTCGGACCGAGATAGGCGGCGATTCCCTCGAGCACCGCCTCCCGACGCTGTTCGGGCAGCATCCTCGCCGCACTTTCGGCCTTCTCCCCGGCCAGGAAGGTGACGATCACCCCGACCGAGCCTGAAGGCGGGGAGTTGTCGTAGATCTCGCTGACCAGCCCGTATGGGGCAAAGCCCTGTCCCGACAGTCCGTCGTCTCGCCAAAACGGCTCGTCGTAGACGGCGAGGCACTTGATGATGCTTCCCTGCGAGAGGTCCTGGGTCATCCGCTGCCTCCAGCCCGGCAGCGGGGGTTGGAACCGGATCGAGTTGGTCATGTTGGGGGGAACGGCCACGATCACCCGCTCGGCCTCGACGTCCGCCCTCGCCGAGTGGACCTCGACCCCGCCTTCTGACCACTCGATCGAGTCGACCGGCGAGTCGAGGATCACCCGGTCACCCAGGCGCTCGGCCAGCCGGATCGAGACCAACTGGGAGCCGCCCACCACACGACTGGCCAGGCACTGGCTCGGCTCGAACAGCTCGAAGGTCCCGCCCGCCCCGGCGATCATCCAGAGCCCCTGGAGGAGCGAGAAGGTGTGAGCCGGCTTGGCGATGAAGCCGCCGGCGAGCCAGGAGCGCATCAGGTTGCGGGCTATCTCGTCGTCCATTTCCTCTTCCAGCCAGGCTTCGAAGGTGATCGAGTCGAGCGCTTCCGCGTCGGGGTGCTCCCACGGCGCTTCCGGGTCGAGCTGTTTGGCCAGGGCGTCCAGCTTGGCGTCGACCTCCTCGAGCGCCTTCTCCGATTCCTCTCCGAGCGGCGGGAGCTCGCCGGTGTACCTATTGGGACTCTGGTTCTCATCGACGTAGACGTGCTCACCTTCCCGGTAGGTGGGGAAGAGTTCGAGGTCAAGTCGCTCGAGCATCGCCAGCATCGAGTCCTGGTAGGGGCCGACCCACTGGCCACCAAGCTCGTTTGCCTCCCCGCCGATCTCGGTGTTGTGGGTCCTGCCCCCGACCCGATCCCGCGCCTCGAGCACCACGACGTCCCTTCCGGCATCGGTAAGTGCTTCGGCGGCGCTGAGTCCGGCGATCCCGGCTCCGACGATGACCACGTCGCACTTCACCGCTCGAACGGTAGCGCCAATCCGGCGGGTCTAGGGCTCGGGGCGGTCGCCGCCGACCGGGGCTTGACTGCCCGCTTCCCAGACCCGGACCCAGTCGACCTTCATTCTCGCCGGGAAGCGGGTAGTGGCATCCGGTTTGCCTGGCCACCCTCCGCCGACCGCCAGGTTCAGCAGCAGGAACATCTCCCGGTCGAAGGCCCAGGTCTGGCCGGCCGGATAGGACGCCCTCTCGACGGTCCGGAACACCCTTCCGTCGACCGAGAACGAGACCTGACTCGGGGACCACCGGGCCGAGAAGACATGGAATCCGTCGGGGAGCGGTCGGTCTGACCGGTTTTCGCCCCCGACTCCGATCTCGGCCATCGAGCCGGGTCCATGGACGTACCCATAGGAGATCCTCGGCTGGTGGCCCAGGTACTCCATCACGTCGATCTCCCCGCAGAACGGCCAGTCGAGTTCGGGGAATCGTGTGCCGAGCATCCAGAAGGCGGGCCAGAGGCCCTGACCACGCGGGAGCCTCGCCCTGACTGCGACCCGTCCGTACCGAAAGGAGAAACGGCCCGAGGTAGTCAGCCTCGCCGAGGTGTAGGAGCCCCTCTCCCGGCCGCTCCCCTGGAGATGCCGGGCGACGATCACCAGGTTGCCCCGGCCGTCGAGGTGTGAGTTGGCTCGCGACGAGGTATAGCGCTGTAGCTCACCGTTCCCCCAGCCCGTCGCACCGGTGTCGTAGGTCCAGCGCCTGGCGTTCGGGGGCAGGCCGGCCCGACCCTCGAACTCGTCCGACCAGCTGGGACCCGCGCTCGCCGTGCCCGGATCAGGATCAGGCGCTCCCAGCGATCCCCCGGCCGCCGGGGCCGAGACCACGCCGAGCGCCGCAACCGCAAGGCCGATGAACGTGAACTTCCCCACCATTCGCCCATTATCCCCCCGCTCGCCCGGTCGGCAGCCGGGCCAGGGGCTGCCAGTCCGGTCTGCCGGAGGTTCAGATGATCAGCAGGAAGCCGGCGATCGCTGTCACCCCGAGCACCGCCGCCACCACCAGCAGGAAGTTCCGGTGGCGGACCAGCCTGCCGAGCCAGCCGCCGAAGGTCGCCCCCGACTCAAGCCCTTTCTCCAGGAGGCGTTCGGCCCAGATGAACTCGAGCGAGAGGATCGCCAGCCCGATCGGGATCACAACGATTGCCGGGCCTGGCAGCACGAGCATGGCAAGCCCGGCCAGAAACACGAAGAAGCCGATCGTCACGACGACCAGCCGGGGGAGCCAGTGCATCTGGCGGTGGATCTCCCGGCGCTCCTCGATCCGAGAGACGATCCTCCGGGCCTTCGCCCTGTCGCGGTCCCCGTCGGTCTCGACTTCGTCGGCCATCGAGAGGATGATCTCACTGAATTCCCATGAAAGAGAACCGCTGATGACCCGGGGTCACTAGGATTCCGAGGGGTCGGAAGGGGGCCGACCATCGAGGCACTCACGGCATGAACCCGAAAACCCCACCTCTTGAAGAGAGCGAGAAGAGCGAAGACCCAGACCGGGTCCGCTTGGGCACGATCCTCGGTGTTGGAGCGCTGGTAGTCGGGGGGCTGCTCGTCTGGGCACTCGTGCCCGGAGGCCGCGCCGGGAGGCAGGCACCGGTCGATGATCCCTTCAACGGCGCCCGGTTGGTATCCCTGGAGCGAGCCGGGGAGATGGTCGAAGCGGTCGGCCACCCGGTCTTCTGGGCCGGTCGGCTCCCGGGGATGAGGGTCGCGATGAACGAGGATTCCCGCCAGAACGTCCACGTCCGGTACCTGCCCGACGGGGTCGATCCCGAGACATCGTCCAACCAATACTTCACGGTCGGTAGCTACCCCTTCTCCCAGGCTTTCGAAGCAACCTCCAGGCTCGCCGGTGAACCGGGACGGGCCCCCGTCGAGTTCCCGGGCGGGGTCGGCTTCCTCGACCGGATGAGGGGCGACCGGCTCGTCCTCTCCTTCCGCGGGCATCCGGACCTGCAGGTCGAGGTGTTCCATCCGCGCCTCGGTCGGGCCCTCGAGGCCGTCCGGACCGGTGGCATCGTCCCGATGCCCTGACGGGCCTCCCCCACCAACCCGCTCCCCAACGGACGAAAACCGCTATTCTTGGCGGTCGCCTCGCCCTTCCGGCCGAGGTTTTTCTATTGATTGAGGCCCGGTTTGCCTGAGCGCCCGGGAGAGAGTCGGAGAAGAGAAGCAAGATGGCACGCGGAGACGTCCGCATAGCGGTAACCCTGGCCTGCGAGAGCTGCAAGCGCCGGAACTACGAGACCACCAAGTCGAAGCGGAACACGCCCGACCGGCTCGAGGTCCGCAAGTACTGCCAGTGGTGCAAGAGCCACCAGCCCCACAAGGAAACTCGCTGATGGCCAAGTCGCGCGCCCAGAAGAAGGCCGAGCGAAAGGCCCGCGAGGAGGCCGAACGTAAGGGCCAGGGGGCCCCCGAGTCCGACTCCCAGGCCCAGCACGACACCCAGGTGCCGAAGTCCGGCGACATCGCCGAGATCGAGGCGGTCGAGGCCGGGATCGCCGCCGGAGCGTCCGAAGAGGCGCTCGAGACACCGGATGCCCCGAAGAAGTCCCGGATCGAGTCCCGCGAGGAGAAGCGCAAGAAGAAGGAAGCCGAGAAGCGGGCCAAGGCCGAGCAGAAGAAGAAGGAAGAGGAGCTCCTCGCCAAACGGGCCGAGGCTGCAAAGGGCGACCAGCGCAAGCGCACCGGGGTGATCGCCTTCCTCGCCTCCTGCATCGCCGAGCTCCGACGGGTCCAGTGGCCCGACCGCGAGACCTTGATCCAGGCGACCGCGGTCACCCTCGTCTTCGTGATCGTCGCCGCGCTCTACCTGGGCGTACTCGACCTCGCCTTCAACTGGCTCGTCCAGAGGGTCATCTAGGGGAGTCGGGGGAAGACGGGAGAAAAATGTTTCGCTGGTACGTGATCAACACCTATTCGGGCCACGAGAACAAGGTCAAGCAGAACCTCGAGCACCGGGTCGATTCGATGGGCCAGACCCACCGGATCAAGCAGGTGATCGTCCCCACCGAGCAGGTGGCCGAGGTGAAGGACGGCCAGCGGATCCAGGTCGAGAAGCGGACCATGCCCGGCTACGTACTGGTCAACATGGAGATGACCGACAACGCCTGGAGCCTGGTCAAGAACACGCCAGGGGTGACCGGGTTCGTCGGACCCAGGGATACCCCGGTGCCATTGACCAAACCCGAGGTCGATCGCCTGCTCCACCGCGAGACGGCCGAGCGGCCGAGGACCCAGGCCCAGTTCGAGATCGGCGAGACGGTCAAGATCATCAGCGGTCCGCTGGCCGACTTCTCCGGCGAGATTGCCGAGATAAACGACGACCAGGCGAAGCTCAAGGTGCTGGTGTCGATCTTCGGGCGGGAGACTCCGTCCGAGGTCGGCTACGAGCAGGTAAAGAAGATCTAGGAATCCAGGGGCTTACGAAGGGAAGAAGATGGCGAAGGAAGTATCGACAGTGATCAAGCTCCAGATCCCGGCCGGGCAGGCGAATCCGGCCCCGCCGGTCGGCCCCGCGCTCGGCCAGCACGGGGTCAACATCATGGACTTCTGCAAGGCCTTCAACGCCCAGACCCAGGAAGAGGGCGGGACGATCATCCCGGTCGAGATCACGGTCTACGAGGACCGGAGTTTCGACTTCATCACCAAGACCCCGCCGGCCGCAGTGCTGATCAAGGAGGCCTGTGGGATTCAGAAGGGCTCGGGCGTCCCCCACATGGAGAAGGTGGCGACGATCACCAAGGAGCAGGTCCGCCAGATCGCCGAGCGCAAGATGCCGGATTTGAACGCCAACGACCTCGACGCCGCTTCGAAGATCATCGCCGGTACCGCCCGGTCGATGGGCGTCGACGTGGAGGAGTGACGGATGGCCCACGGCAAGCGATACCGGATGCAGCGCGAGAAGGTCCAGGGCGGACAGCTCTACCCGCCGGCCGAGGCGATGAACCTGATCGCCCAGACGGCCTCCGCCGGCTTCGATGAGTCGGTCGAGCTCCACGTCCGCCTGGGGGTGAACGTGAAGCACGCCGAGGAACAGCTCCGAGGCACCCTCGCCCTGCCGCATGGCCTCGGTCGTGATGTCCGGGTGGCCGTCTTCGCCCAGGGGGACAAGGCCCGGGATGCCGAAGCTGCCGGCGCGGACATCGTCGGAGGTGACGACCTGGCGACGAAGATCGAGGAAGGCTTCGACGAGTTCGACGTGGTGATCGCCGCCCCGGACCAGATGCCGGTGGTCGGCAGGCTGGGCCGGATCCTCGGGCCTTCGGGCAAGATGCCGAACC
>VEQW01000117.1 GCA_018883025.1 Solirubrobacterales bacterium
GGCTGGCGCTGGCCCTGGGTGGCGAGGTTGAAGGGCTGCTGGCGGAAGTTGCGCCCGCCGACGAGCGCGCGGACCTCGCCGGTCTTGTTGTCGATCGCGACGAGAGCCGCGGACGGCCCGTTGGGGTCGGGGAGCCAGTTGTCGATCGCGGACTGGGCGGCGTTCTGGAGGTCCTCGTCGAGCGTGGTCTTCACCTCGAGCCCGCCCTCGAAGGCGCGCCGGGGCCCGAATTCCTCCACGAGCTGCTGGCTAACCCAGGTCGTGAAGTAGGGGGCCCGGGTGTCAAGTGACGGCGGGCTTATCGCCCCCGGGAGCGCTTCGGCGACGGCCGAGTCGTGTTCGGCCTGGGTGATCTTGTCCTCGGTGAGCATCTTGTCGAGGACGATGTTGCGGCGGCGTAGCGCGGCCTGGGGGTGGGCGACCGGGTCAAAGGCAGAGGGGTTGGCGACGATCCCCGCGATCAGGGCCGATTCGGCTGCGGTGAGCTCCTTCGCGCACGGACGCGCCCGCGTACCGCACCCGATGTGGTTGGGGTCCTGGCCGAAGTAGACCCGGGCGGCCGACTCGATTCCGTAGGCGCCGTTCCCGAAGTAGATCGAGTTGAGGTACTCGGTCAGGATCTTGTCCTTGGACCACTTGCGAGTCAGGTGGTAGGCGAGCGCCGACTCGCGAAGCTTCTGGAAGACCGTCCGCTGGTCCTGGGCCTCGAGCGCGTTCTTCACGAACTGCTGGGTGATGGTCGATCCGCCCTGACGGGCGCCGCCCTGGACGAAGTCGCTTACGAAGGCACGGCCGATCCCCCGGACGTCGACGCCGCTGTTCTCGAAGAACCTGCGGTCCTCGACCGAGATGATCGCGCTGCGCATGTACGGGGAAATCGAGGCGTAGGGCACCAGCACACGATTACGGGAGCTGGTGAGGATCCCGAGCGGGCGCCCCAGGCGGTCGTACATCACGGAGTTGCGCGCCTTCTGGAAGCCCTTGGCGTTCTCGAGGTCCGGCAGCTCGGCTGCCATCGCCATCATCATCCCGAAGGCGACCGAGACCGCCGCGAGCACGCCGACGGGGAGGAGAAGGAGAAGCAGGCGCCTGCGCCTGATCTTCGGCCTGGGTGCCTCCGGGTCGCTCGGGACGGCTGGCTGCGGAGCGGTTGCGTCCGGGACCGGCGCCGGCTGTTCGGGGCTGTTGTCGTCTGGACCGGAGGTCATAGGAAGCCGGGACCGCCGTTCCGGGTTGCGATTCCTGCCGCAGGCACCGGGGTGCGTATCCGTGCGGCGCGGCCCTGCGGCCGGCACCGTGGCGTCGCTTCAGACTAGCATTGGCCGTCATGGGATCCGCCGGTTCAGAGGCGGCGTTTCTGGAGCGAAACGCCGCCGAATCACTGCCTGCCGGCGCCCTGGCCGCGCTGCTCGAAAAGGCATCGTCTGAGGGGCGTCAGCTGCGGGTCAAGCTTGGCCTCGACCCGACCGCCCCGGACATCCACCTCGGCCACACCGTCGTGCTCCAGAAGCTGCGGGAGTTCCAGGACCTGAGCCACCGGGTGGTCCTGATCGTCGGGGACTACACGGCTCGGGTCGGCGACCCGAGCGGCCGGTCCGAGACACGTCCGACCCTCTCCGGCGAGGAGATCGAGGCGAACGCGCGGACGTACGAGAGCCAGGCGTTCGGGGTGCTGGACCCGGATGCTTCCCGTTACGAGCTCAGGTTCAACGGCGAGTGGCTCGACATGTCGATGGCCGACCTCTTCCGGCTCGCCGCAACCACGACGGTGGCCCAGATGCTCGACCGCGAGGACTTCGCCACGCGTTACGCGGCCGGTACGCCGATCTCGATCCTCGAGCTCCTCTACCCGCTGATGCAGGGTTACGACTCCGTCGCGATCGACGCCGACGTGGAGATCGGGGGAACCGACCAGACCTTCAACCTGCTGCTGGGCCGGGAGATCCAGAGGGCCTACGGAAAGCCCGAGCAGGCGGTCCTGACCCTGCCGATCCTGCCGGGGATCGACGGCGTCGAGAAAATGTCCAAGACCAAGGGCAACGCGATCGCGGTAAACGACCCGCCCGAGGAGATGTACGGACGAACGATGCGGCTCCCGGACGAGGCGATGGATACCTGGTTCGAACTGCTGGCCATCGAGGATCCGGGTGGAGACCCACGCGAGCGAAAGCGCTCCCTGGCCCGGTCGATCATTGCGAGGTTCCATGGAGAAGGTGAAGCGGAGTCGGCCGAGGAGGCCTTCGACCGTCAGTTCGTCGACCACGAGGTACCCCTCGAGGTGGAAGACGTCTCGGTAACCGTGGAGGGTGAGACCGCCCACCTGCCCGCCGTGCTCGCCGAGGCATTTTCGATTTCGCGCTCCGAGGCCAGGCGGCTTCTCGGCCAGGGGGGAGTGCGTGTCGATGGCGAGGTGCTCGATTCCGAAGAGCTCGACGTACCCGTCTCGAGGCTCGACGGGATGGTCGTTCAGCTCGGCCGCAGGCAGTTCCGCCGCATCACTGCAAAGACTTCGTAAAGTCGCTTGAAGTCGACGCCGGGTGCCTGCTACAATCCCGTGAGGTCGTTGGCGGGTGTGCCTTCTGGTCACCAGCCCCGGCCCCGTCTCCGTGCTACGGAGGCGTCCTGGAGAAGGTCTTCCTTCCATAAGGGCGCGTCGGTCTTTGAAAACTCAACAGCATGCGCACCTCAGGGTCGACTTTGTTGATCTTGAAGTGTGCGTCCAGGTTCGAACCATCCGTCAGGCCGCTTCGCGGCCAAGGGATGGTCTGAGCAATACCTAAGTCAAGACCGCGGTGCCCCGTGTATGGGTGCCGCATTTGATGGTCATGACAAACTCTCAGTACCGGCACTGGCCTTAGGGCCGGAGCCGTTTTTCACGGAGAGTTTGATCCTGGCTCAGGACGAACGCTGGCGGCGTGCTTAACACATGCAAGTGGTGCGACGAACCAGGCTTCGGCCTGGGGCAGAGCCGCGAACGGGTGAGTAACACGTGGGCAACCTGCCCCGTTGATCGGGACAACCCGGGGAAACCCGGGCTAATACCGAATGTGGTGCCGGCTCATGA
>VEQW01000039.1 GCA_018883025.1 Solirubrobacterales bacterium
GTCCCCAATCGTGTGCCAGTAGACCTGGGGGAGGTTCCAGGTCGCGGCGCGCGGCCCCATGAAGACCGAGTAGGGGAAGGCCTGGTGGTAATGGACGTAGGGGAAGGTGCTCAAGCCCAGCGGGAAGGAGTTGCCGACCAGCTGCCTCAGCTTGCGGATGTAGAGGTCGGCTCCGGCGTAGTTCCCCTCGTACTCGGTCTCGGCATCGATCACGAAGCAGTCGGCCCCGCGCTCCTTGGCGACCGCGGCCGCCCGGGCCTCCCCGATCGGGCTCCTGCCGTAGACGTACTGCCACCCGCAGACGCTCAGCCCGGCCGCCTTTAGCTGCGAGACAAGCGACTTGGTGAACTGGCTCCAGGTACCGGTCCCGTCGGCCGACTTGATGTAGACCGTGCCGATCCTCGAAGCCCTGGCCCTGCGCACGATCCGGGCGACCGAACCGCCCTGGGAGTCATCGACGTACCAGATCCACATCCCGGCCCTCTCGAACGGCGAGGTCTCGGCGCTCGCCCCCGAAGAAGGCACGAGCAGGACCAAGGCAGCCAGCAC
This sequence comes from Solirubrobacterales bacterium, assembly GCA_018883025.1. Taxonomy (GTDB): domain Bacteria; phylum Actinomycetota; class Thermoleophilia; order Solirubrobacterales; family 70-9; genus 67-14. The sequence goes on from VEQW01000039.1 coordinate 550, forward strand.
CCCGGCCACTAGGGCCGCGAGCAAGCGGGGTCGGGTTCTTTCCCTGTTCGTCTCCATACGACTCGAATCTCGTCTCCCTGGATCCAACACACCGGCTGAGTGAACGGTGCTGTCTTGCTATCCGGGGCGACCCTCCACTCTGCCAAACCGGAGTCGTCGGGCCGCCCGAATGCCGGGAGATGGCAACGTCTTTCCCAACTGGCTCGGGAAGGGGCGGGAGGGCGGCGCTCAGCGAGGGCGCCAGATCGTTTTGTTGCCGAGCAGCTTCGAGACCGTGACCGGCTTGAGTCCCCGGCGCTTCAGCGACGAGATGATCGAGGGGAGGGCCGCCACCGTCTGACCCCTGGGACCTCCGCCGTCGTGCATCAGGACGATCGAGCCGGCGCTGGCGCCACCGGCGGTCGAGGCGATCGAGCCCGACCCGGGTGTCCGCCAGTCGACCGTGTCGACGTTCCAGAGGATGGTCTTCATCCTTTCGGCCCCCGAGTCCCGGGCGAGCCTCGAATCGAGTGCACCGTATGGGGGGCGGAAGAGACACGGCCTGAACCGGGTCGTCTTCCGGATCACCCCGTTGGTACTGACCAACTCCGACCTGGACGGGAGGATCGGGTGCGAGTAGGAGTGGTTGGCGATCTCGTGGCCCTCGGCGACTATCCGCCGGGCCGTCCCCGGGTCGGCCGCGACCATGCTGCCGACCACGAAGAAGGTCGCCTTGACCCGGAACCGCTCGAGGATCGAGAGGACCTGGGGGGTGTAGGAACTCGGACCGTCATCGAAGGTGAGGGCCACCCGTCGTTTGGCCGACGGCCCGCTCCGGACGACCTGTCCGTTCCCGCCCGTGCAGCCGACCGGGTCGACCGGCCGGACCCGGTACCTGGCCCAGCTCCTCTCGGGCAGGGCGTAACCGCAGGAGACGGCGCCCTCCTCGCACGCTCCGTCGGAATAGATCGCCCGCCACCGGTAGCGGTCGGGGCCGAGATCGGCATCACCCGGTACCAGCGCGACCGTGATCCGGTGGGGAGTCTGACGAAGGACGGTCGCCGGGACCGTCCGCTCGTCGCTCACCTTGCCCGATGGTGAGACGAGGCCGAGGCCGACGAAGCGCTTCCGATCCTTCTCGCCGCCGATGCAGATCCTCCTCGTCAGTCCGCCCTTGAGGGCGTCGAACTCCGCGCAGAGGTAGGCGGCTGAGCGTTGGGTGACGTCGGGGAACCTCTGGAAGGAGGAGACCGCCACCTCTGGTCGGGTCTTCACCTCGAGGATCAGCTTCCGGCCCTTCTGGGAGAGCTCGGCCGCCTTGAGCGGATTCTCGGGGGGCCCGCCCTGACTCGTCCCGACCGCGAGTCCGGTTACCAGGAGAAGGACGAGGGCGGCGAGGGTGAAGCGAGGGGCCTGTTCCTTTTCCCTTTCGACGCCCGCCCCTGCGCGCTTGTTCCAAGCCTCACCCGGCACCGGTCGAGTATAGGTTGGGGTTCGGCATGGACGAACGAGGATCCGGATTCGACGGGCGGACGATGGCCAAGGCCTTCCTGGTCCAGGTGGTGCTGGTCGCGGTGGTCTCGGTGATCCTCGCCCTGCTCCTGCCCCACTCCTTCTTCGAGGACTGGGGCTGGCTCTCCGGCCCCGTCGCCTGGCTCGCCTGCGCCTGGGGAACCTCCCTGATTCTCAGCCTGCCCACTGGCCGAACCATCCTCGGGGCGATCCTGGTCGGCATCCCCAGCATCCTCTTCGTGGTGCTGGGCCTCCATTGGCTCGGCGCGCTCGTAGCGGCCGTCCTGTTCGGTGCCTGGTGCGCCTACCGGCCCGCCGAACCCACCCCGGCCTGAATCAGGCGGCCTGCCGGAGCGGCGGCCCGACCAGGTCCACCCCCTCCGACCCGAGGATCTTCGCCTTCCTAACGGCTCCCCAGCGGAAACCACCGAGCGAGCCATCTGAAGCGATAACCCGGTGACACGGGATGAGAAGTGAGACGGGGTTAGCCCCACAGGCCGATCCGACCGCCCGGGCGGCACCTGGGCTGCCGACCCGGCGGGCCAGCTCCCCGTAGGTCACCACCTCGCCGCGGGGGATCCGGGTGAGCTCCCCCCAGACCCTCTCCTGAAAGGGAGTGCCGGATGCCTCGAAGGGAATGCCTTCGAAGTCCTCGCCTTCCCTGATCCGACGATCGACCTCCCCGGCAAGGGCACTCGCTCGCCCTCCCCCCGGGTCGGGCTCGACCCCCGTCGGATCGAGACCTTCCCCGACGACCAGGCGGACGATCACCCCGCCACGCTCTTCCAGGCAGAGCGTTCCCCACGGCGTTCCGACGCTCGCCCGTCCATCGAGCCGGTCGGGGCGAGCCGCTCCGGTCATTCGGCCCTGCCGGTCATCCCCTGGCTTAGGAGGATGAGGCCCACGGTGATCAGGCCGGCAAGCGCCATCACCCCCATCCCCCAGAAGAAGCCAACGGCCGCCGCCGGGAGGATCAGGAGGGGCGCTGCGGCTCCTCCGAGGTGGCCGAGTCCATCACCGATCGCCACCCCGCGGGCCCTGGTCTGGGTCGAATACTGCTCGGCCGTCAGGACGTACATCAGCGGTACTCCGAACCCGATCGTGAACGAGACGATGAAGCCGAAGGCCATGATCACCGGGCCTTCAGGGAACAGCCCGATCACCGCCAGGCTCAGCGCAAAGACGACCAGGCTGATCGCGATCGAGAACTTCCGCTCGAACCTCTCGCTGAAGCGGACCGCTGCCGCAGCTCCGACCACGAACCCGATCCCCGTCAGGCAGAGGAAGGCCAGGCTGGTGGTCAGCGTGAAGCCCTGGTCGGTAAGCAGGGTCGGGGCGAGGGTCAGCCAGCCGTAGTTGGCGACGTAGTAGATGACCCAGACCAGGAAGAAGAGGACGGCAGTCACCTTGAACGGACGGAGCTTCGCGGCCGGCTTCAGCTCTTGCGGTTGCGGCGGCTCTGGTTGGCTGGCTGCATATCGCTCGGCTTCCTCGACCAGCTTGAGCGCCTCTTCGTCCCTCCCCTCGGCGACCAGCCACCTGGGAGACTCGGGGAGCCTCCTTCGCAACGGCAGGACGATCAGCCCACCGACCGCCGCGATCAGGAACAACACCCTCCAGCCATCGGTGAAGTTGGGGACGAGTGCGAGCGCGATGAAGGGAGTCACGGCGATGCCGAGATAGCCCCAGAAGACGGCCTTCGACCCTGCCTGGCCCCGGACCCGCGAGGGCGAGACCCCGTTCAGGTAGGCGGCCGCGGAAGCGATCTCAGCGCCGATCCCCATCCCCGAGATGAACCGCCCGACCAGAAGCATGTTGAACGACTCGCTGAAGGCGGTGATCAGGGCACCGACGACCACCAGGACCACCGAGAGGGTGAGGGCCGGACGCCTTCCGAGCCTGTCCGAGACGAAGGAATCCCCGAGCGAGCCGACCACGTAACCGAGCAGCCCGATGCTGATCGCGTTGGCCGAAGTCGCCGAGCTGACGTCGAACTGCTTGGCGATCTCGGGGAGCGCATCACCGATGTTGACCACGTCGAAGAAGGCGAAGAAATAGGCGGCCCCGAGTGCGATCAGCACCCGGCGGGGCCAGGGCCAGACGCGAAGGGCGTCGAGCCGGGCGATGATGTTGCTGCCCCCCGAATCGATGCCGGCCAGCCTACCGCCAGGCCACGGACGAGGCCCTTCCCACTCCTCCCGGACCTGCCATCATCCCTCGCCGAGGGCGGTTAGCTCAGTTGGTAGAGCATCTGCTTTACACGCAGAGGGCCGCAGGTTCGAGCCCTGCACCGCCCACTAAGCCTCGAACCCGACCCTGATCGGGGCGGTCTTCCCCCTGATTCCACCCGCTGACGGCGGCTTTCTGCTCCATTCGGCAGACTCTTGCCCTCATGGGTGCTGATTCAGCCATGAAAGGAGGATCGATCGATTCACCCGCGGACCTGCTGGCCGAGGCGCGGGAGCGAACCCTCGCGGTGGTCGACGGGCTCTCGGAATCCGACGTCGACCGGGTGATCGACCCGATCATGTCGCCGATCGCCTGGGACCTCGGTCACATCGCAGCCTTCGAGGACCTCTGGCTGGTCCACAACGCGACCGGGATACCCCTGCTTCGCGAGGAGCTGGCCGACGTCTACGACGCATCGGCGACCCCCAGGAGCGACAGGCCGGACCTGCCGTGGCTGAGGGCCGACACCGCGAGGGCCTATCTCGAGGAGGTGCGGGAACGGACCCTCGAGGCCCTCGACGGTCCCAACCCCCCGAGCGGCGAGATCATCGAACTGGTGCTCCGGCACGAGCACCAGCACTCCGAGACCATCCTCCAGACGGTCCAGCTCGGCCGGGTCGGGTGGGAGCCGTCCCTTCCCAAGCCACCAGAGGAGACGGCCCCCGGGGAGGCGGCCGGCGGGGGGCTCGACTTCCTGGCGACCGAAGGCGGCACCTTCGAGATGGGGGCGGGCCCGGAAGGGTTCGCCTACGACAACGAGCGGCCCCGGCACGAGGTCCCGGTCGAGCCGTTCCTGATCGGGCGAACCCCGGTGCTGAACGGCGAGTGGGAGGAGTTCGTCGCCGATGGCGGGTACGAACGAGGGGATCTCTGGTCGGATGGGGGGCTGGCCTGGCTCGAGGAGAGCGGTGCCCGGGCACCGGGTGGCTGGACCGACGGGGGCGAATGGCGGGCCGGAAGGCTCGAGCCACTCGACCCGATGCGGCCGGTGGTCCACATCTGCCTTCATGAAGCCGAGGCTTTCGCCCGGATGCACGATGCCCGCCTGCCGACCGAGGTCGAGTGGGAGTTCGCTGCAACCGAGCTGGCCGATCACTCGATCGAGGCGAACCTGGACACGCTCGCCCGAGGATCCCGACGAATCGCCCCGGGCGACGGCCCCCTGGCGATGGTCGGGGACGTTTGGGAGTGGACGGCCTCAGACTTCGACCCCTATCCGGGCTTCCGCTGGCACCCCTACCGCGAGTACTCGGAGCCCCATTTCGGGCCCGAGCACCGGGTCTTGCGGGGAGGGTCCTGGGCAACCCGCAGCCACGTTGCGAACCCGACTTTCCGAAACTGGGACCTGCCCGTGAGGCGGCAGATCTTTGCCGGGGTCAGGCTTGCGAGGGACCCTGGGTAGCAACCGCCCGGGGATCGTCCCGGAGATCGAGATCACCCGTCACATCCCGGAGGGCGAGCGGACTCTTCCGGCGGACGTCCGAGACGGCCTGACCGCCGAGCCGAAGGCGATCCCACCGAAGCACTTCTACGACCGGGTCGGCTCGGAGCTCTTCGAACGGATTACCCGGCTACCCGAGTACTACCCGACCCGGGCCGAACGGGAGATCCTCGAGACCCGTGGCCCGGAAATCGCCTCGCTCTGTCCAGCGACAGAGCTGTTCGAACTCGGTTCCGGTTCGGCCGAAAAGGCCCTGCTCCTGGTCGAGCCGATGCTGACCGCTGGCGAGCTTCGCGCCTACACCGCGGTCGACGTCTCGGAGTCGGCGCTCGTCGGAAGCCTCGAAGAGATGGTCACCACCCACCCCGAGCTCACGGTCGAGGGCCACGTCGCCGACATGACCAGGCACCTCGGGGAGCTGCCACCTCCTGAGGGTCCTCGCACCGTCGCCCTCCTCGGCGGGACGATCGGCAACTTCTCGCCGTCCGCGAGGGTGGAACTCCTCCGGGCGATGGGGGAGCTGGCCGGCCCGGACGGCCGACTGCTGATCGGCTGCGACCTGATCAAGGATCCGGAGGTGCTCGTCGCCGCCTACGACGACTCGGAAGGGGTGACTGCGATGTTCAACCTCAACCTGCTGGCGATCATCAACCGGGAACTCGGCGCCGACTTCGACCTTGCCGACTTCGAACACATAGCCCGCTGGAACCCCGACGAGGAGTGGATCGAGATGCGCCTGCGGGCAAGACGGGACCTGACGGTGACGATTTCGGAGCTCGACCTGACCGTCGGGTTTCGGGAGGGAGAGGAGCTCCTGACCGAGACCAGCGCAAAGTTCACCCACGAACGGATCGCTGCCGAGCTGACCGAGGGCGGACTCGAGGTGACCGGCCTGCTTACCGACTCGACCGACCGATTCGCGCTCGTGATCGCTGAGCCGACTGGGGCCTGAGGTAGGCCGTGGTCGGCTCGGGTTGGCTCTAATTCCGACGAGATGGGCGAGACGGACGAAAGGGTGGGAATAGAGAGGGTCGACTTCGTCTCGGCCCCGACCCGGGACCTGGAAGGGGCGGTCCACTTCTACGGGCAGGTGCTCGGGCTCCCCGTCTCGATCCACCGTCCCGAGCAGGGCTACGCCGAGGTAGAGACGGGGAACGTGACGATCAACCTTTTCGACCCCGAGTCGATGGGACTCGAGTTCTCGCCCAACCGGCACCTGGTTGCCCTCGGGGTCACCGATGTCGAAAGGGCCAGGCGAAGGCTGGAGGGAGCCGGGGTCGAGTTCGAAGGTGAGACCGAGGACACCGGGGTCTGCCTGATCGCCCGGTTCCGGGATCCGGACGGGAACGGTCTCCTGCTCCACCGGCGATACGTCCCAGTCACCGACCGGGAGCAGACGGACTAGACCGCTCTTGCGAAGACCTGGGACTCGGGTCGGGCGAGGGTTCCGTACTTCTTCAGGACCACCAGGATCCAGACGACCCCGATCACGATCATCGCCACGCTGATCAGCTGGGCGAGGGTCAGGCCGACCAGGACGGGGTCATTGACCCGGATGAACTCGACCAGGAGCCTCATCAGTCCGGCGAGGACGAGGTAGAGGGCGAACAGGATTCCGAACCGGAACCGGTCCCGTAGCTGCCAGAGGATGATCGCGATCAGGCCGAGCGTGAGCGTCTCGTAGATCGGGGTCGGGTGGACGGTGACCCCTGGCGGCGTGGGTACGACGCCGTCCGGATAGCCCATCGCCCAGGGGCCATCCCAGGGCTCGCCATAGTCGCCGTCACCCGAGAGCTGGCAGCCGATCCGCCCCACTGCCTGGCCAGCGGCCATGGCTGGGGCGGCGAGATCGAACATCTCGAGGTTGAGGAAGTTCCGCCACTTCGCCCAGAGGAGCACGGAGATCGTGCCGCCGATCGCACCCCCGTACCAGGTGAGTCCGGACCCGGAAAAAAGGCTGCCTAACGGATCGCCCGAGACGTCGTCCCAGTTCTCGAAGGCCCAGAAGAGCCGGGCCCCGATCAGGCCGCCTACCAGGGCGGCGAAGATGACCTCGTAGGCCCAGTCGCCCGGCTTGCCCAACTCCCTGAACCGTCGGTGGGCTATAAGCCCGGCGACGACGAATGAGAGGGCGAACATCAGCCCGAAGGTCTGGAGGGTGATCGGACCGATCGAGATCTCGGGAATCACCCGAATGACCTTACCCGGGGCGATTGCCGGGCGCCGGCCGGAATAGCCCCGGCGGGAGTCGAACCCGCCCTTCCAGGTTGAAAACCTGGCGTGCTAACCGATACACAACGGGGCCGCCGGTGCTGATTCTGGCAGGACGGCGCGGGCAGGTAAAGCGTGGCGCCCGGCCGTTCCTAGCCGACCAGATGCTCGAGCAGCGCCTTCTGGGTATGGAGCCGATTCTCGGCCTGGTCCCAGACGACCGATCGCGGTCCGTAGAGGACCTCGGCAGTGATCTCCTCGCCCGGATGGGCCGGCAGGCAGTGCATAGCGACCGCGTCCGGCCCGGCCGCGCTCATAAGGGAATCATCGATCCGCCAGGGCTCGAAGTCCGAGAGGCGCGCGTCAGCAGTCCGCTCATCCCCCATGCTGACCCAGACGTCCCCATAGACGGCATCGGCTCCCTCGACCGCCTCGCGGGGGTCGTCCACGAGGGTCGCTGGGGTCTCCCCTTCGAGCCCGTAGCCCTCGGGTGAGGAGACCACCACCTCGACCCCGAGCTGGTCGCCAGCGATCGCCAGCGAGCGAGCTACGTTGTTTCCGTCGCCGACGAAGGCAATCTTTCGTCCCTCGAGCGAGCCGAACCGCTCCTCCAGGGTCATCAGGTCGGCAAGGGCCTGGCAAGGGTGGAGCTCCGGGGTGAGCGCGTTGACGACCGGTACCTCCGAGGCCGCCGCGAGCTCGACCACATCCGGGTGCGAACCCGACCTGATCACCACCGCGGCCACGTACCGGGACATCACCCGTGCGGTGTCAGCGATCGACTCGCCCCGGGAGAGCTGGAGGGCTTCACCGGTGAGCACGATCGGGTGGCCGCCCAGCTCGTGGACGCCGGCCTCGAAGGAGACCCGGGTCCGGGTCGAGGGCTTCTCGAAGATCAGCGCGATCGAGCACCCGGCCAATGCACCGGCCCCGGTCTCCGGCCTCCCTTCCTTCATCTCCCGGGCCCTGGCGATCAGGGTCCGTACCTCCTCGGGGGAGAGCTCCCGCCCGGTGACGAAGTCGGTGTGGGCGGAATCCCTGGTGGTACCTGTTGGCGCTTCGGTCAAGAGCAGGACACTAGCCCAGCTCCGCGCCTGAGATAGTGGGTCGGGATGGCTGAAAGCGAACAGGCCGGAACCCGGACCCGGCCGCGGCGGGGCGAGGAGTTCGAGCTCGAGGTGGAGACCCTGGTCTACGGCGGCCGGGGACTCGGCAGGCGAAACGGGTTCGTCGTCTTCGTCGACGGCGGGCTGCCCGGCGACCGGGTCTTGGCAAGGGTGTCGAAGTCGAAGAAGGGCTACGCCGAGGCCAGCACGGTCGAGCTGATCGAGCGCGCTTCGAGTCGACTCCCGGACGAGGACGTCCACGACGGCGAGCCCTGCCCGGGGGCTCCCTGGCAGGCCCTCCCGTACGACCGGCAACTGGCCTTCAAAGCCGAGCAGGTCGCCGACGCGCTCTCCCGTATCGGGCGGCTGGAGGACTTCGAGCTCGAACCGATAACCGCCGCTGACGCACTCTGGCGATACAGGAACAAGGTCGAGTACTCGTTCGGCGAGCAGGCCGGGGAGACCGTGCTCGGTTTCCGGCCGAGGGGTCGCTGGGATGAAGTTCTCGAGATCGAGGACTGCCTGCTCTCCCCGGAGGCGACCAACCGCGCACGGAACGAATTGCTCGGCTGGGCCCGAGGCGAAGGGATCCCGCCCTTCGACCCGAGGACCGGCGAGGGAGTCTTGAGGAACCTGGTCGTCAGGGAGTCGTTCGGGACCGGCCAGGTCCAGACCCGTCTGGTCACCTCCCCCGCCCGGATATCCAAACCTCCGGTCGACCTCCACACCGTGGTCGAGGGACCCGGCGGCGGGACGATCGGGCCGACCGGGGTGATCGGCGACGAGTTCCTGATCGAGCGGGTTTCGGGACTCGAGATCCGCCTCTCCCACGAGTCCTTCTTCCAGACCAACACGACGATGGCCGAAGTCCTCTACGGCACGGTTCGGGAGTTCCTCGGCGATACCGGTGGCGTGAGGTTGTTCGACCTCTTCTGCGGAGCCGGGACGATAGGGCTGGTGCTGGCCGACCTCTTCGACGAGGTGGTAGGGCTCGAGATCGTCCCCGATGCGGTCGCCAACGCCGAATGGAACGCCCGGGCGAACGGCATCCGGAACGCCCGGTTCGTCGAGGCAGACACCCGGACCGGGCTCCGGCCCCTGATCGCCGAGGTCGGGAAGCCCAACGTGGTGGTGGTCGACCCGCCCCGGGCCGGACTGTCGGCCAAGGTGACCCGGCGGCTGATCGAATGCGAGGCCGACCGGATCGTCTACGTCTCCTGCAACCCGACCACGCTCGCGCCGAACGCGGCCCAGCTGGTCGAAGCCGGATATAGGCTTGTCCGGGTCAGGCCCGTCGACATGTTTCCCCAGACTCCCCACATCGAATGCGTCGCCCTCTTCGTCCGGGACGGAGCGGGCGGGATCGGCGACGGGGCTTGAGTCGGGAACCGCAAAGGCGGGGCTTCGGTGTCGCGGCCGGACTCCCGGCCGAGGTCTGCGGCCCGCTGGCCGAGACCTGCGAAGAGGCCGGCTACGACTCGCTCTGGTCGAACGACCACCCGGGAGCCAAGGGCCTGGAAACCCTCGCTGAATTCGCAAAGGCGACCGATCGACTCGACCTCGGTGTCGGGGTGATCGCACTCGATCGCCAGTCGCCCGAGGAAGTCATGGCCGACATCGACCGGCTGGGGCTCGACCCGGCCAGGCTCTGGATCGGCCTGGGGGCCGGCTTCAGCCCGAAGCCCCTCACCACGATGCGCGAGGCACTCCCGGGAATCCGGGAGGCCCTTCCCGGGATCAGGGTCGTGATGGCCGCGATGGGTCCGAAGATGTGTGCCCTGGCCGGCGCCTCCTACGACGGAGCCTTCTTCAACTGGATGACCGCTGACTTCGCCGATAGGGCCAGGGAGAACGTCGAGGCCGGGGCAAGCGAGGCGGGCCGCGAGACGCCGCCCGTCTTCGGCTACGTGCGAACGGCGATCGGCGACGATGCCGAAGAGCGCCTGGCCAAGGAGGAATCCTTCTACCGGGACCTCCACGAGGGCTACCGGAGCCACTTCGACCGGCTGGGGGAACCCGAGGGGACGGTAGGCGTAGCTGCCCCTGACGCGGAGGATGCCCAGCGGCAGCTCGACCGGTTCGATGCACTGGACGTGCTGGTGGTCAGGGGGCTGGCCTCGGCGAAGGTCGAACCGATGACCCAGCTCGCCCGGGAGGCGGCACCCCGCTAGAACGCCTGGGCCTACCGGCCCGTTGCTCAGTAGGGCGGCAGGTCGTCGTACCAGGTGCCGAGCGGTCGGAAGGCCCGCCAGAACTCCCGCTTGGCGCCCTCCTCGTCGAGCGAGTCGTCGATGTCCGGGGCAAACAGCGCGTCACAGGCCGGGGTGAAGGCCTGGACTTCCCCCGGCAGCGGCTCAATCGTTCGGGAGAGCGGATAGTCGAGATCGTTGACCGCCTCGAGGGCCCGGTCGCCCATCACCACCACTATTCGTGGCTGGACGATGTCGAGTTCGCTGGTCACCCGGCCGAGGCAATCGGGATCCGGTCCGGTGTCGGTCGGGTCGGGGCACTTCTGGAAGACCGTGCCGTAGACCACCATCGGATCGATGTTCAGTCGGTCGAGGCTGCTGGAGAGGGCCGAGCCGACCCTGCCGTAGAAGGCGACGCCCTCCTCGATCTCGGCCGAGGTCGGCGCGTACTTGACCAGGAAGATGTCTGCCTGCGGGTGACCGGACCCGAGCACCGGCATCACCCCGGACTCGGCGCAGCCCCGGCAGGTCTGGAGGTCGCGGCCGAGCGTGTTCAGTTCACGGATCGCCCGCTCGAGGTACTTCTCCCGGATGTCGTTCCCGGTCTCGGGCATGTCCTGTCTTGTTTCTCCTGCGGCCGCCCTTATTCCTCCCCCGGGGCGGGCATGAATCACCTCTTGCCGGACCTGGCGGCCTTGCGACGGGTCCTCCCGACCCCGCCCTTGGCGGGCTTGGGGTCGGCGACCGACCGGCGCGCCGGACCGGATCGGCCGGTCGTCTGGAGGAACTTGAGTGCCTGAACGTAGACGAGGTTCTTGTGTCGACGGGTTATCTCGGCCTGGCGCATCGCCTCGAGGAACTCTTCCGGCCCCTCGAACTGGGGCACCCGGACCCTGACTGAGCCGAGCCCCTGGGCCACGTGGCTATCGGACCCGGCTGCCGGGATGATCCCGTACTTGGCCGCGAACCGCTCGGCCTCCTCGTTGAAGGAGCCGATCGCGACCCTCGGGTTGAACACCTCGATGATGTCGATCTCGTCGACGATCGCCAACAGGTGCTCGTAGTCGGGAACCGAATGGAGCCGGTCGAACGGATGGGGGACGTAGACGACCCCGCCCTGGCGCCGGATCTCGGCAACGGTCTCGGCCATCGTCAGGCCCTTCGGGATCCGCTCCTCGAGGAAGAGTCCGATCACCTCGCCCTGGCCGTCGGTCTTGACCTCCTCCCCGACGATCACCTGGAACCCATCGATCCCTTCGGCCACCCTTGCCGCCTCGAGCGCTCCCGAAACCTCATTGTGATCAGTTATTGCGATCGCCCCGAAGCCGCGGTCCCGAGCGGTCTCGATCAGGACCTCGACCGGGGTCGCACAGTCGGACGAGTGGTCGGTGTGCATGTGAAGGTCGATGTCGATCAGGGGACGGCCCTCGAGTCGCCGGGCCACGGCCGCGTTTCCCGCGGGCGAATGACGACGGGCGACCAGGTCGCGGTAGATCCCTTCGAACCTTTCCGTGACCTCCTCCCACGACTCGAGTCCCTTGTTCGCCTGCCTGGCGATCGACCTACCGAGCGCCGGGTCGGCGGCGAGGCGAGTGATCTGGCCGGCCAGGGTCTCGGCGTCTCCCGGCGAGAAGAGCAGGGCTTTCCTGCCGTCGTCGGCGAGGTCCAGGTAGGACGGCACCGCCGAGACGACCGCGACCGCTCCGGAGGCCTGAGCCTGGAGGACGGCGGCCGGAGCGGGCCTCGGCCCCCCGGAGCAGGCACAGAAGACGTCGCTTGCGGCCAGCACCCCGTCGAGACCGACCTGCTCGGGACCGATCAGCTTGACCTTCTCCCGGAGCGAACGAGCCAGGCGGAAGTCGAGCGAACCGGGATCGTCAGAGAAGATCGTCGCACTCCAGTCGAGGTCCTCGGGCAGGCGGCGGAGTGCCCGGAGGAAGGTCCGGAGGGCACCCTTTTCCTCGAAGTCGGTGAAGGCGATCCTCAAGACCCCGTCGTCCTCATGGTCGGGGGCGGTCGGGTCGACCCCGGGCCGGATCAACTGACGCTCGCCGGGAAAGAACCGATCGAGCTGGGCCGCGGCCGCCCCGGAGGACGCCGTCCGGGCATCGAGCCGGCCGAAGAAGACCTCGAGGAAAGGTCGGGCGACCAGGGTCGCGAAGGGCCGTTCGGCCGCCTCGTGGAAGGTGCCGACGT
>VEQW01000118.1 GCA_018883025.1 Solirubrobacterales bacterium
AGGGGTGACCGCGAACGGGTCGAAGCCCTTCGGGCCTCGCTCGGACCGGGATCGCTGATCCGGCTCGATGCCAACGGTGCCTGGACGGCGGATGAGGCAATCTCCTTCGTCTCCGAGATCGGTCCCGACGGACTCGAACTCCTCGAGCAGCCGACGGAAGGGCTCGACGGGCTCGCCAAGGTGAGGGCCGAGGCGGGGATCCCGGTGGTCGCCGATGAGTCCGTCTCGACTCCTGAAGAAGCTGCAGAGGCATCTGCGATCGACGCCTGTGATGCCATCACGGTGAAGATCTCCAAGATCGGCGGACTCGATGGCACGCTCGGAGGTTTTCTGCCCACCTACATGTCGAGCGCCCTCGATGGGCCGGTGGGAGTTGCAGCTGCCGGGCACCTCGCCGCAACGCTCCCTGAAACCGGTCCGACAGGGCCGACGTACCACGGGCTCGCAACCCTGGGGCTTTTCGACGGCACGATTGCGGCGATCGGCCCCGAGATGAACGGAGGGGTCCTCGTTCTCCCAGCGGGACCGGGAACTGGCGTGGAGATCGACGAATCGGCCCTCACGACCTTCCGGCTCTAGGCTCACTGGGGATGGACGATACGAACCTGAATACCGCGGTCGGTACCGCCTTCTCCGAGGAGCTGGCACGGCTCGGGGTCGCACTTGCAGTCATCTCCCCGGGTTCCCGCTCGACTCCCCTCGCTCTCGCCCTGGAAAGGGAGCCTGGCATCGAGGTGGAGGTCGTTCTCGACGAACGGTCTGCTGCCTTCTTCGCACTTGGTGCCGCGAACGCGACCGGACGCCCGGTCGCCCTGGTCTGCACTTCCGGAAGCGCAGCAGCGAACTACCTCCCGGCCGTAACCGAGGCAGACCTCTCGGCGGTACCCCTGCTCCTCCTGACCGCAGACCGACCGCCAGAACTGCGGGGGATCGGTGCGGGCCAGGCGATCGACCAGCTCAAGCTCTACGGGGACGCCGTCCGGTGGTTCGCCGAGGTCGGAAACCCACGGGGCGACGATGAGGGGCTGCTGTTCGTTCGCCAGCTGGCCTGCCGGGCATTTGCGACTGCGGCTGGAGACCCACGCCCGGGCCCCGTCCATCTCAACTTTCCTTTCCGCGAGCCGCTGGCACCCCGTGCGGGTGGCGAACCGATTACCGCAGAAACCGATCTCGCCGTCGAAGGCCGGCGCGGCGAACCCCTCGCCACCGTCTCGGAGCCTCTTCGCCTGCCGACGTCGGAGGGTCTCGAGAGCGCCCTCGCTTTGCTCGAGGGACGAAGTCGCATAGCCATCGTTGCGGGGAGGCTCCCGGATCCATCTGCAACCGATGCGGCCGTCGCTCTTTCGGAGGTTCTCTCGGCTCCGATCCTCGCCGAACCTACCTCCCAGCTCCGGTGGGGAACCCACTCGAAGGAGACCGTCGTCTGGGCCTATGACCTGATCCTCCGAGGGGGCACCGGGGACCTTCTCCCACCGCCCGAAACGGTGGTCAGGATTGGTGAAACCCCCACCTCGGCAGCGCTCCGGAGGTGGATCGCCGGACTCGAAGGGGCGGACCAGATCATGGTTCGGCCGGAAGGTGACTGGTACGACCCATCGAGGCTCGCCCGGGTGATCCTCCGTTCCGACATAAGTCCGACCCTCGATCGAATTCGGGAGGGCATCGAGCCTCCTGCATCACGGGAGTACCTCGACCAGTGGCTCTCCGCCCAGCAAGGACTCACACCCGAGTCCGAGGTCGCCGGAATACACCTCGCCGTCGCCGAGACAGCGCCGGAGGGATCGATCGTCTACACCGCGTCCAGCCTCGCCGTCAGGGATCAGGAGACATTTCTCCCTACCGGTCCGACCGAGATCCTCTTCCTTGCCAACCGCGGAACCAACGGGATCGACGGCCTTATCGCCTCGGCCGCCGGAGCCGGTCGCGGCTCGGATCGCCCAGTGATCGCGGTAACCGGGGACCTGGGGATGGTTCACGACATGGCGAGCCTGCCGCTGATCTCCCGTAGTGGAGCGGGGGTCAAAGTCGTTGTCATCAACGATGGCGGCGGAAGGATCTTCGAGACGCTCCCGGCTGCCGAGGTCCTGAGCCGGGTCGAGTTCGAGCGACTGATGCTCACCCCCACGGACGTTTCTTTCGAAGACCTCGCTCGGACCGCCGCGCTCGGGCATGTCGAGGTCCGGGATTCCGAGCGACTACGCGAAGCGCTCCGGAGGCAGGGTCCGCTGCTGGTCGAATACCGCCTCGACCGCGACTCCGTCTGAGCTACTCGGCCAGGAGGGGTAGGAGGGCCTCGAGCTTGATCTCGGTCTCGGCCAGCTCGGCCTCGGGATCCGAGTCGGCAACCACCCCGACGCCGGCATAGAGATGGGCTTCCCGCCCCCTGAGGAGGGCGCTCCTCAGGGCGACGCAGAACAGGCCGTCCCCCGATCCGTCCATCCAGCCCACCGGCCCGGCGTACCAACCTCGATCGAGGCCTTCCACCTCGGTGATCACCCTGGCGGCATCTCGCCAGGGCTCCCCCCCGACGGCAGGGGTCGGATGCAGTCGGCCGGCCAGCTCGATCACCGTCTTCGGCTCGGCAAGCTGCGCCATGACCGGCGTCGCGAGGTGCTGGATGTTTGCGACCTTGACCACCTCGGGCTCCGGGGATGCCTCGACCCAGATGCTCATCCTCCGCAGGGAGTCGACGATCCGGTGCACGACGAACTCGTGCTCGGCCCGGTCCTTGGGACTCGAAAGGAGTCTCTGCCCCAGGTGGTCATCGACTGCGGGATCAGAGCTGCGGCGACTCGAGCCTGCAAGACCGACCGCGGCCACGGTCCGTCCCTCGGAGCTGACCAGGAGCTCGGGGCTCGCCCCGATGAACGAGCCCTGGGGTGTGCCGACGCAGAAGTTGAAGCAGGTGGGGAAGCCCTCCCGGATCGCCCCGAACAGGGCGGCCGGATCGAACTGCGAGTCCGAGGTGACTATGACCTCTCTCGCCAGGACGACCTTGTCGAGTGCACCATCCCGGATCCGCCCGGCCGCTTCGGCGAC
>VEQW01000001.1 GCA_018883025.1 Solirubrobacterales bacterium
CTCCCGGTCGGCCCTGTGTAAACCCGCGAGAGGAATTCGCCGAACGAGACTCCCGCCGGTCCGCTCCGGAGGCCCACGTCGTGCCCTTCGCTGGAAGTCGAATCCTTCCAGTTCCAGAGGACCGTGTCGTAGGGACGAATCGAGAGTTCCGCGGGCGAGTAGAAGTTGTCCTCGACCAGGACCGTGACGGTCTTGCCCTTCGCCGCCAGGATGCACTCCCTGCGCTTGGTCGCGTCCTTGATCTTCCTACGCTTCTCGACCTTGGCCGAGGTACTCGATCTGGCCCCGGGTCGGTCGTCCTGGTGGGCGACGGCCGGAAGCGAGGAGAGTCCGAACAGGAAGAGCACCGCCGCCGCGGTGATGGCAATCGGCCTCCTGGCTGACCTATCTGCCTTCCCTGATCCGATCATTCCCCTGGCCCGCCGCTCCCGCCTGTCCCCTAGGGACAGGTCGGGGGGCTGGTTCGCTTCTCCTTGTAAGTCCTGCCGTTGGTAGGCGCCTTGACCGAGCCGGTCGCCAACGGGATCGTCCACGAACACTCCTGGGAGTCCGGAGGCGACGAGGCCGCGTAGCCGAGCACGGTGCTCGGATCCTTCTCGTTGTCGAGGTTCAGCTGGATGCCGGCGATCGGGCTGAAGCTGCTCGTCTGGGAATTCAGCTTCCCTGGCTGGGGGCAGCCGGGGTAGATCGAGCTCGGGGGAACGCTTCCGTTCCCGACGACCCAGGTCGCGCTGCTGCCGTTGTCCGACCAGCAGTTGCCGCCACCCGAGTAGTCGCTGAGGAAGTCGAATCCGTTTGGATAGGTCCCGTTCCAGCCCATCTTGTTGCCCTTGAATTCGTTGTTCAGGTTCTTCGCATCGTCGTCCTCGTTGGCAATCACTACGCCTTCGACGACGGGCGCTGAGAATGCGGCCGCACCCCATTTGGCATGACCGAAGATCCGGTTGTTCTTGACCTCGATTCCGTCGGTCCCGAACAGGATCACCCCGACCCCCATCGGGTAGTTGACCGTCTGGCCGAGCAGCTCACCGAGGCCGCTGGACACGGTGGTGAAGGCGGAGTCGGGTCGGAAGTAGTTGTAGTTGTTCCAGAAGATGTCGTTGTTGTCGAAGAGTGACCATCCCGAGGGCTCGAACCTCTCGGAGTCGAGCGTGTTCGGGACGATGCCGGCTCCGTTGTTGTAGAAGCGCGACTTGGTGATCCGGACGTACTTGGCGTTGGTGCCCGAGTAACCGAGGACGTTCTGGAAGCTGTCGAGGTTGCTCAGCAGGGTCCACTTCGGCTTCCGCTGGCAGCGGGTCGGTGCCGAACCGAGGTTGTTCCAGCTATCGGAATCGCACGGCGTCTCTCCGACGTAGAAGGCCGAGTCACCGTGGAACCAGCCACGCGAATCGACCATCGCCCCTCCAAAACAGTTCCGGGCGTACAGGCCATAGGACCGGTTGCTCGAAGCCCAGAGGTTCTCCATCGTGTAGTCGTTGCAGCGCTCCTTGAGGGAGCGGTTGGTCGAGGCCCAGACGAAAAACCCGTTGACCCCGTAGTTCCGGGCGTAGAGGTTCTCGAGGACCAGGCCGTTGACGCTCCTGCCCTCGATCCCGTTGCCGGCCGGGACGATCGCCGGGTCGCCGGGCACCCAGTAGGGATCGTTCCCCTTGAGCACCACCTTCGCGCCGTCCCCTTCAAGCGTCACACCCTTGGCCGATGGGTTTGGGCGGCCGTTCTTCTTGACCCCGATGATTGCCAGGCCGTCGAAGTCGTGGCCCTTGCGCTTCCCGTTGAGCAGGACCCCTTCCTTGTAGGTGCCGGGCTTGACCTTGACCTGGGCCCCTCTGCCCGACTTTGCCTGGTACTTGCCGGCGGCGTTCGCGCCTTCCTGGATCGTCCGGTACGGGCATCCCCTCTTGCAGACGACGAAGGCCTTCGGTGCCCCCACGCCCTTCTTGCGGAGCGCATCGCCCTGATCCGATCCACCTGTCGATGCGACGGTTGGTGCCGCGATCGCCAGGGTGCCGATCGCGACTGTCAGAGCGGTTCCGAGTAGAACTGCGGGACGTCCGGACTTCAAGCTGACCCTCCTCTTGGTTCTCCCTTGCCTGGCAGTGCACCAGGGCACCTCGACGCGGTCGAGGGCTGCTTCAGTAAACCAGAAGGCCCCCCGGGGTTGCGTGGACTGGGCCCGAAACACGGAAACCACCCCTCCCTCGGCAAGGCCGGTGGGCATACCGGGACCGGATCGATCGGAGCGGCGTGGTTTCTCCCGGCGGGACTAAGATCCTCCGGGTGTCCGAAGTTGGCAAAGGACGAAGCGGTGATCTATCCCGGGAGGTCGGACCCGAGAGCAGCCTCCCCGGCAACAGCGAGGACTTCGACTTCGACTGGGTGATCGTCGGGTCGGGCTTCGGCGGGAGCGTCTCGGCCCTCCGACTCGCCGAAAAGGGGTACCGGGTTGCGGTGATCGAGGTAGGGCGCAGGTTCCGAGACCGGGACTTCGCCGAGTCGGCCTGGAACCTCCGCCGGTATTTCTGGATGCCCCGGATCGGGCTGCGTGGGGTCTTGCGGATGACCCCGTTCAAGGACCTCTTCGTTGTCTCCGGGAGCGGCGTCGGTGGCGGCAGCCTGGGCTACGCGAACACGCTGTACCGGCCCCGGCCGGCCTTCTACACGGCGCCCCAGTGGGGCGAGATGGCCGATTGGGAGAAGGAGCTGGGTCCTCACTACCTGACCGCCGAGAGGATGCTCGGGGTCACCCTGTACCGGGATGAAGGGCCGGCCGACCGGCTGCTCCACGAGTACGCTGCCGAAACTGGCGCAGACGACACCTACTCCAACACCCAGGTCGGGGTCTTCTTCGATCGTCCGGGAGTGACCGTGTCCGACCCGTACTTCGGTGGCGAGGGGCCCGACCGGACCGGCTGCATGAAGTGTGGCTCCTGCATGATCGGCTGTCGCCACGGGGCGAAGAACACCCTGGTCAAGAACTACCTCTGGTTCGCCGAGAAACTCGGGGTCGAGGTCAGGCCCCAGCGGCAGGTGACCGAGATCCGGCCGCTCGGTGCCGAGGACGGAAGCGACGGCTATCGCCTGAAGACGCAGCGCTCGGGGGCGATCATCCGGCGCGACAGGGAGGAGATCACCGCCCGCGGGGTGATCGTCTCGGCCGGGGCGATCGGGACGAACCAGTTGCTTGCCGACTGCCGCGAGTCCGGAGCACTGCCGAGGCTCTCGGACCGCCTCGGCCACGTGGTCAGGTCCAACTCCGAGTCGATCCAGGCGGTAACGGTCCCCGGTGGCGAATACGACTTCAGCCGCTCGATCGCGATCACCTCGAGCATCTACCCGGACCCCGACACCCATATCGAGGTCGTCACCTATGGCGAGGGCGGGAGCATCATGAGCCGCCTGTTCACGATGGCCACCGGCAATGGAACCCGTCTCACCCGCCCGGTCAAGTGGCTGGGGGCGATGCTCCGACATCCCCTGAAGACCGCGCGGCTCTTCTTCTGGCCGAAGGACTGGTCCCGGAACACGGTAATCCTGCTGGTCATGCAGTCGCTCGACTCGGCAATGCGCCTGAAGCCCCGGCGCAAGCTGTTCGGCCGCGGGGTGAAGCTCCAGACCGAGCAGGATCCCGAGCGACCGAATCCGACCTTCATCCAGGCGGCCGAGGACGTGACCAACTGGTTCGCCGAGCGGACCGGGGGCATCGCCCAGAGCGGAATCACCGAACCGACCCTGAACATCCCGACCACCGCCCACATCCTCGGCGGCGCGGTGGTCGGCGAGAGCCCCGAGACGGGGGTCGTCGACGGTGAGAACCGGGCCTGGGGCTACCGCAACCTGCTGGTCTGCGACGGCTCGGCGGTGCCGGCGAACCCCGGGGTCAACCCGAGCCTGACGATCACCGCGATGACCGAGCGGGCGATGAGCCGGATCCCCCTGGCCGAGGATGCCGAAGGCCTGCTCCACCTCCCCGACGAGGCCCGGGCCGCCCGGACATCGGAGTCGGTGGATCCGGTCTCGATCGACGGCCTGGCAGCCGCGGCCGATACCTGGACCGCCTGAGCGGCCCGATACTCAGGTCCCTTCGGACCTCTTCAGCCTCTCGACCGCAGCCGAGAGTTCCTCGACCCCGAAGGCCCCCTCGAGCCTCTGCTGGATCCGACCATCGGAGCCGATCAGGAAGACCCACGGCTCGGTCGGTAGCCCGAAGGCCTGGACCTGCGGCCTGAAGCCCTTGCCGGGATCGTTGTCCTCGTAGATCTCCATGTGGATGAACTCGACCCCGTCACCGACCTCGTCCTTGACCTGCTCGGTCGCATCGACGACAGGGCCACAGACCCGGCTCTGGCAGAAAGCCGGGGTTGCGAAGACCAGCACCACCGGCTTCTTCCCAACCACGTCCTGGAAGTCTGTCCCGTGGAGGGTCGAGGGTGGCTGACGAGTGTCGATCTTCGAGAGGTCACCGCCCACAGAATCGGCGGTCGGGGTACTGATCACCGGGGCCTTCGAGCCGACTGCAGCTACAAGCGGGAACTTGCCGACCACCGGACTCGGCAGGCGGGTCGCCTGGGGGCCATCGTCGGCGTTGACGATCGCGATCGCGAGCCAGGGTCCGGAGCGGTCGAACTCGACACCGTCCACCCGGTAATAGGAGCGCGGCTCACCGGGGGCCCCTGCACCCTTCGCCCGGTAGGCCGGTTTGGTCTCGAGCGATCCGACCGTCGCCGGCAGCGGACCCTGGACCGGGCTGTTGGGACTCTTTGCGAAGTAGAGCGCGACCTCGGCGTCGTCGACGGGAGTACCGTCGAGCTCGAAGACCCCGAATGCGTAGCGGTTGGTCCCCCGCTCGAAGGTGAGTCCGGCCGGCGAGACCACGTACTTGCTCTCCGGCTCCGAGGCGAAGACCTCCTCGATCGTCCTGCCCTCTACCTTGGGAAAGTCCGAAGCCGGGGGGGTCGAAGAGGTCGAGACCCCGTCGTCGGACCCCGCGCAGGCCGCGAGGAACACCGAACCAAGGACAGCAAGGGCGACGAGCCCGGCCCGGATATTCGCCTTCGGATGCGGCATCGGGCAGTCAGGCTACCGAAGCAGCCATTCGGCCCTGCCGGGCTGTTTCGGTGTCGCCCCCGGCTTCAGCCCCGGGCCTGGTTGAACCGATCGGCCACGTAGTCCCAATCGACCACGTTCCAGAAGGCATCCAGGTAATCGGGCCTCAGGTTCTGGTACTTCAGGTAGTAGGCGTGCTCCCATACGTCGGCACCGAGGAGCGGCACCTGACCGTCCGAGATGGGTGAGTCCTGGTTCGCAGTCGAGACCACCGCCAGGCCGGAGCCGTCCCAGACCAGCCAGGCCCAGCCCGAGCCGAACTGGTTGATCCCGGCGTTCTTGAACTCCTCCTTGAAGGCATCGAAGGAGCCGAAGGACTCGTCGATCGCTGCCGCAAGGTCGCCCTCGGGGGTCCCTCCCCCGTCCGGGCTCATCATCTCCCAGAAGAGCGAGTGGTTGTAGTGGCCGCCGGCGTTGTTCCGGACCGGTGCCTGCTTGTCGGCCGGGAGGGAATCGAGATCCTTGAGCACGTCCTCGACGTCCAGATCGGCCCATTCGGTGCCCTCGAGGGCGGCGTTCGCCTTGTCGACGTAAGCCTGGTGGTGCTTGTCGTGGTGGACCTTCATCGTCGCCTCGTCGATGTGGGGCTCGAGCGCGTCGTATCCGTACGGCAGGTCGGGAAGTTCGTAGGCCATCTCTGGATCACTCCTTCGTTCGTTTGGGAAAGCCTCTGTCCGGAGATCGTCCGGGACCGTCAGGTTACCGGCCCTGCGGTCCTCGGACCGGCCCGGGCAGGCGCCTCCGAGGGCATCCGGGACTAGGATCGGGTCGTGTCCGCTTTCCGGTGGGAGCCAGAGAGGTGAAGGTCGTCTGCGCGACCGACTCACCGACCTGGCGCCTGCTGCTGGAGCGTTCGGTCGAAGCGCTCGGCCACGAGCCCGTCCTAGCCGAGGACGGCGAGCAGGCCTGGGGTCTGATCGAGGCCGATCCCGAGATCGACGTCTGCGTGACCGACCGCCAGATGCCCGGGATGGGTGGCGAGGAGCTGGTCGAGAAGATCCGGAAGGAGCTCGAGGGGCGCTACGTCTACACCGTCCTCCTGACCGCCCAGGACACCTCCGAGGAGGTGATCGAGGGGATGGAGGCAGGTGCCGACGACTACCTGGTCAAGCCGCTCGACCAGGTGGCCCTGGCGACCAGGCTGGTCGCGGCGGAGCGGGTGACCGCGCTCCATCGGACGATCGCCGAGCAGCGGGTCGAGATCGAGCGGCTCTATGGCAAGCTCGCCGACGCCTTCAAACGGTTCGTGCCCGAGTCCGTCGCCGAGCAGATCATCACCCGGAGCGACGAAGGCGTGAAGCTGGGCGGAGTCTCCCGGGTCGCAACCGTCATGTTCACCGACCTCCGGGGCTTCACCCAGTTCTCCGAGCATCAGGGTCCCGAGCAGGTGATCGAGGTCGTCAACCGTTACCTGGGCGAGATGTCCGAGGCGATCCTCAACGAGGAGGGCACGGTCGTCGCTTACATGGGCGACGGGATCATGGCGGTATTCGGAGCTCCGCTCGAACAGGATGATCACGCCGACCGGGCCCTCCGGGCGGCCAGGGCGATGCTGGACGTCCACCTGCCGAGATTCTCGGACTGGATGGAGGGGCAGGGGCTCGGTGAAGGCTTCCGCATGGGGATCGGCCTGAACTCCGGGGAGGTCGTCTCGGGGAACGTCGGCTCGGAGCGGCGGCTCGAGTACACCGCCCTTGGCGACACGACCAACACTGCGGCGAGGCTGGAAGGAATGACCAAGGGAACGCCCCACCAGCTCTACTGCTCGGAGACCACGAAGGAGATGCTGCTGGACCCGCCCGATGACCTCGTCTTCGTCGACGAAGTCGACATCCGGGGCAGGGACCAGCCGCTCGGCGTCTGGTCGTTCGCGGAGTAGGCCCTGGAGGGCCGGTGGCCGGCGAGGTACCCGATCACGGATAGAGTAAGTAGGCATGTTCCGCCTGCCGGGAACCGAGCCGGACGAAGTCGATCGGGGGTCGGAGGGAGCCCCTCCCGCCCCGCGACGGAGCCGCCTGCTTTCCTCGCCGGGAAGGCTGCCGGCCCTGCTGATCGCCCTGGCGGTCATCCCGACCGCGGTGGTCTCGGTCTTCACCTTCATCAGGGCGAGCGACCTGATCCAGACGGGTATCGGCGAGGATCTGAGCGCCTCCGCCTCCTTCCTCGCGATCTTTACGGAACAGGACCTGGTCAACCTGTCAAACCAGGCCCAGTCGCTTGCGGCCGAGCGAGCGATGCGTGACCTCAATCCCGTGGATGCCACCGGGAACCTGACCCGCGAGCTCATCGCCTTCGCACCCAACTATCGCCAGGCGATCCTGGTAGACACCACCGGTCGGGTGGTCGCCGCGGCGACGAAGCCTCCCGGCGCGAGGGGACCCATCTCCCCCGCGACATTCACCGGTGTCGACGTCAGTTCGGAGACCTGGTTCAAGGACGCCCTGGTCAACAACAGTGGTGGGGACTCCGGAGTGATCCTGGAAGGGGTGGAGAACCGACGGGTGATCGGCGAGGTCGAGGGCAGCGATGCCGCCCCACCCGCTCCTGTTGCGGCTGCGACGGTGCGGAAGGATCGGACCATCGTCGGGGTCCTGGCCCTCTTCCCGAACTGGCCGGTCACCGCCAGATACCTGGCCGCAGGAATCAAGGAGCAGGCAAGGCGAACCGACGCGAAGGAGGTAATCGGCCTGCTCACCGATGAACAGGGACGAGTGCTCGTGGGTGCCGACGGAAAAGTCGACCTGAACACGGATTTCAGAGGCGACAAGGTCCTCCAGGAGGCACTGGCCTCGCCGGGCAACGGCTGGACCGAGGCCTACGACGATCCGGCCGATGGGGGGTATCTCTCGGGCGAGACCATTTACGGGTTCGACCATCTCAAGGACGTTGGCGGATCGGACTTCGACTGGATCTGGATCGTGGCCCAGGAGAAGAGCGTTGCGATGGCCGACACCTCGGGACTCAGGCTGAGGCTGATCCTGGGTTCGATCCTGATCCTGCTTGCGGCCGCGCTGATCGCCCTGTTCGTGGGCAGGGCACTTACCCGGAGGGCGCGGGAGTTGCGGGCCACCGCGGACGAGGTCGCGGAGGGCGCCTCGATCATGAAGGCAAGCGCCGAGAAGGGCAGAACCCGCGCCCAGCGGACCGAGGAGCTCGCCTCCCAGCAGGTCGAAGGCATGGAGCGAATGCGCGAACAGGTCGAGGAGATGCGGAGGACCGGTGGTCGGATCGGCGAGAGTGCCCGGCTGGTCGCAGAGCAGGCGGGCAAGGCCGCAGAGGCCGGCGAAGGTGGACGCAGGGCCGCAGAGGAGGTCGACCGGGCGATGGTCGGAATAGAGCAGAGGGTCCGCGCACTCGAGGGGGAGATCGGTGCGCTTGCCACCCAGACCGACCAGATCGGGGAGATCGTCTCGACCGTTTCCGGGATCGCCGACCAGTCGAACCTGCTCGCCTTCAACGCGACCATCGAGGCGGCCAAGGCCGGGGAGCAGGGTGCCGGGTTCGCCGTTGTCGCCGAAGAGGTAAGGACCCTGGCCGAGCGCTCGAAACGTGCGACCGCCCAGATCCAGGCGATCCTGAACGAAATCGAGAAGGCAACCAGGACTGCCGAGCGCTCGGCGCACGAGGGTCTCGATGCCGTGGTCAGCGGGCGGGAAAGGGCTGCGAGTGCAGCCAGGACGATCGATGAGCTGGCCGAGGCCAACCGGGAGGCCGAGCGCACGACCCGGGAGATCGCCGACTTCGTTCCCAGCCAGTCGGAGGCGAGCGACGTGGTGCTGGAGGTCGCGGAGGAATCGGTCGAGAGGGCAGCCGAGGTCCGTGGCGAAGCCCACCATTCCTCGAACTCGACCGCCGAACTCGACCGTCTGGCGGAGCGGCTGCGGGAGCTGGCCTCCACCCTGACCACGGACTGACCCGGGGATGGACGAGAGCCCGGGCCTGATCGAGCTGACCGGTGGCGAGAAGGCCCTGGACCAGGCGAGCCTGATCCGCCTCGTCGAAAGCCCGGAAGTGGCCCCGATCCCGAACCCCGACGGAGCCTGGGTCGGGGTGGCCAACCTTCGGGGCGAGGTGATCCCGGTGACCGACCTCGGAATCCTGTCCGGTTCCGGTCCGGTCGAACGGCCGGTGATGATCGCGCTCCGGACTGGAGGGCGATCCTTCGGCCTGCTGGTCGAGGGGGTCGAGCGGACGGTCGAGGCCTCCGGGGAGGGGGACCTCCCCGACGAGCCCGAGCCGGGCGACCCACCCTGGTTGCTCCCAGCCCCTCCCGGCAGTCCCCGGGTCATCGACCCCGAACTCCTGCTTGAGGATCCCCGGCTCGGTTCCGGCACATGAGCCGCGCCTTCCGTCCCGACGACGAGCTCAGGGGGGAGCTGCTCTCGCTCTTCGCCGGTGAGGCGCGGGACGAACTCGACACGATCTCCTCCGGGCTGGTCTCTCTCGAGTCGGGCGGAGAGGACGCCATCTCCTCGGGAAGGTTCGACGAGATGATGCGGGCTGCCCACAGCCTCAAGGGCGGTGCAAGGGCGGTCGAGCTCGATCCGGTCGACCGGATCGCCCACGCCCTCGAGGGACTGATGAAGGCGGCGGCAGAAGGAGGCGGATTCGGAGTCGACACCGTCGATCTCGCCTACCGCGCCCTGGATGCGATCGAAGTGATCATCGAGGCCGCAACCGGGGGACCGCCCACCGAGGTAAACGTGACTGCGATCTGTGACGAGCTGACGGCGGCCGCAGGAGGTGACGGCGGTGGAGGTGCGCGAGAGCAAGGTCCAACTGAGCGACCCGGGGACCGTCCCGAACCCGAGAGGACCGCTCCGGGCACCGCGCCTGAAACGAAAGCCGAAGATCCGGGCGGGCCTGTCGATGCCCCGACCACTCCACTGGCCGAGACGACGGTCCGGGTCAATGTCGCCAAGCTGGATCGCTTGATGGCATCGGTCCGCGAGCTCGAGACCGCCCGGGTCGGGGTCGAATACGCCACCTCCCAGCTGGAGGAAGTCGCCGAGCGGGAGGACATCGAGACCCGCCAGTACGACCGGCGCTCGGGGGCGATCAGGGATGCCACTGCCGGACCGCTGACCCAACTGGAGAGGGCCGCGAGAGAGGTCGCCGAGGAAGTTGCCGAGGCCCGGACCGTCCCGCTCTCCCTCGCCTTCGATCCCCTTCCACGAACCGTCCGTGAACTCGGTCGTGACCTCGGTCGGAAGGCGAGCATCGAGGTCTCGGGAGGCGAGATCGACGTCGACCGCTCGGTGATGGAGGTCCTGAGGCCCGCACTCGTCCATGTGATCCGGAACGCGATGGACCACGGGATCGAGCCACCGGCGGTCAGGACCGCGGCCGGGAAGTCCGAGGAGGGCCGGATCACCGTCAGGGCCCGGTCGGGGGGAGGTCGACTCGAGGTCGAGGTGACCGACGACGGGGCCGGACTAGATGTCGAGGCGATCAAGCGAAAGGCGATCGATGCCGGCCTGATCTCGGCCGCGGAGGCGGATGCACTCTCCGAGGACGAGGTAGCCGCGCTGCTGACCAGGCCCGGTTTCTCGACCCGTGAGTCTGCCGGGGAGATCTCCGGGCGTGGAGTCGGGCTGGACGCGGTACAGGAGGGCCTCGCATCGATCCAGGGAAGTCTCGAGATCGTCGGAATCAGGGGGTCGGGAACGATGGTCACGATGAGCGCCCCCCTGGCGATCGCCGCGACCGAGGTACTGGTGGCGCGCCTCGGCGGGCACCCGGTCGGGTTTCCCCTGATCGAGACCGACCAGGTACTGGAGCTCGAGGACCCCGAA
Source organism: Solirubrobacterales bacterium (assembly GCA_018883025.1). Taxonomy (GTDB): domain Bacteria; phylum Actinomycetota; class Thermoleophilia; order Solirubrobacterales; family 70-9; genus 67-14. The sequence goes on from VEQW01000001.1 coordinate 10,902, forward strand.
GCCGCCGAGGTTGAACTGAGCGGCTTGATCGTCCCGCTTTCGAGTCGCGAGACGATCGGCGGGCTGGCACCGGACGTCGCTATCGAGCCCCGCTACGCCGTAGTCGTCCGCTCCTCTGGCCGACGGATCGCCTTTCCGGTGGAAGAGCTGGTCGGGGTGACCCGGTTGAACACGATGCCCCTGCCGGACCTGCTGCCCCCGATCGACCTGTTCAAGTCGGTCGCGATCCTCCCTGACGGCAGCGTGCTACGGGTGCTGGAGCCACCCGCTCTGATCGAGGACCTTCCCCCGGCCCCCCGGCTCCTGGTCGTCGACGACTCGGCCGCGTGGCTGGAAAAGAGCAGGGAGTGGTTCACCCGGGCCGGCTGGGATGTAGGGACGGCAACCAACGGGCGGGACGCCCTGTCGATGTTGTCGGAGGACTCCTTCTCCGCCCTGCTCACCGATCTCGAGATGCCCGATGTAGACGGCATCGAGCTGACCAGGACCGTCCGCGCCGGCGGGGCCGGAAGGGCCGATATCCCGGTGGTCGTCTGGTCTGCCTCGGCCGATGGGGAGGCCGGACCGACGGCGCTGGGGGCGGGGGCCGATGCCTTCCTGGCCAAGGAGGCCGGGAATGAAGCGGGCGCGCTGGAGGCGATCAACGGGGCGCTGGAGCAGCGACCAGCGACCTGATTTCCTCGAGGTGGGCCTCGCCTGCAGCCCGCCCGATCTCCACCGCCCGATCGAACGAGCCGAAGTCGAGCATCTTGAGGCGCGACACCTCCGGTTCGATCAGCAGGTCCGCCCGACCGGAAACCCCCTCCCCCGCCGCAGCCGAACCGAGCAGTACCGACCGCAGCAGGGTCTCCCCGAGAAAGGGCAACGCCGGGTGTCCCTCCCGATCCAGGTCGGGCTCGAACCTCCCACCCACCTCGACTGCGACGACCGGGCCCTCATCCATGTCGGACATCACATCGACCGGCAGGTTCCTGATCAACCCGCCATCGACGAACAGGCGGCCGGCGTCCTGTCCCGGCGGCAGGAAGGCCGGGATCCGGGCGGTGTTCAGGGCTGCCTCGGCGACGAGCCCGGATCGCTGGACCACCATCTCCGCCTCGACCATGTCGGCGGCCACCGTGAACAGGTCGATCGGCAGCGTCTCGATCACCCGGTCGCCAAAGATCCGCTCCATCACCTGCTCCGCCCCATCGGTTCTCGATACGGCGCTCCTGGGGGGCACCTGGTACCGGTGACGGACCCTCCTACTGAAGATCGACTTGACCGCCCGGCGACGGGAGGGTGCGTCGAGTCCAACCGCAAAGGTCGAGGAGACGATCCCGCCCATGCTGGTACCGCCGATCCGGTCGACGAGTATCCCGTTCTCCTCCAGGACCTCGATCAGGCCGAGGTGGGCAAAGCCCCTGGCCCCACCGCCCCCGAGGACGAGGCCGAGCGAGGAGCCGGTGAGCCTTCGTGCGGCCCTTGCCAGATCGGCCCCCTGCGCCTCCCCTGCCTCGATCCGATGACGGGACCGGGGCCGGAGAACTTCGATCCAGGCGGCTGCAACCTCGGCCGGGTACTCCGGACCGACGAAGATCAGGTCACAGCCCTGGAGCCTCGGCATCGGCTTCCTGGGCGGGGGCATCCGCGGCGGTGCCACACAGACCAGTCGGTCGGCCTGGCGCACGCAGAACCGCCGCCACTCTCCCTCATCCCGATCGGCGACCAGGATCACCCGCTGGTTCTGCCGCTCGGACTCATCGAGAAGGTGACCCCAGGCAACCGGGTCACCAGACTCGGCAACCGACGGATCGAGAACGGTGACCCCACCGAGATCGGCAAAGGCCCGCCTGACCCCATCGGCGATCGCGGCCACATCCATTCCGTCGAGAAGAGGGACGACCGCGAAGGTCTTGTGCTCGGGCAGGTCCTCCGGCAGCCCACCGCTTGCCTGGAGCTGCCGACCGAGGGTCGAGACGAGCGCCCTCGTGAAGGTCGGAACCGAGGTCATGAGCTCGCGAAACGCCTCGAACGACAGCCTCAGCAGGCTCGAGTCCCGGCTGGCCCTGACCGATGCCGAGCGAGGGTCCCCGGTGACCAGGGCGAGCTCCCCAACCGTCGCCCCCGGACCGAGTACACGGAGGATCTCGATTTCGTCGTCATCCCGGGATCCGTCCGGGCCTTCCCCGCGAACCACTTCGAGCCGCCCGGTCTCGACCAGGTAGAGGGCGTCCCCCGGATCGCCCTTCCTGATCAGCCAGTCGCCTGCCTCGACGGCTACCCGTTCGAGGCGTTCCTCGACCTGGTCCCTCGCCTCGGCCGGAAGTGCACCGAACAACGGGCTCTCGGCGAGGATCCTCGCGACGCGATCATCTCCAGCCTCCACGGGGAGCGAGTCTACGGCGATATTCCGAAATCCCCTGGATGACCCGGACCGGCTGAAACGGGCTCGGCTAGGCTTCACTGCCTTGCGACTCCGAGAGGAAACCCAGTGGACTTCCTGACCCAGGCGGACACCGAGAAGCTCGGAGGAGCGATCAACCACCTCGTGATCGGCCTCTGCCGGCTCGAGGAGAGGGCAGATGGCACCGTCCCCTCTTTCGAGGAGGTGAGGGAGCTGGTGGAGGAGCGTCTGGGGCGCTCACCGCGGTTCAGGCAGTTCCCGTACGCCCCGCCTGACCATGGCGGCCTTCCCGTCTGGGCCGATGCCCAGGACTTCGACCTCGACTACCACGTGGTCGAGGCAGAGACGGACGGCCCGGTCGATCGTCACCAGCTAGACGAACTGCTGGCCGAATGGATGACCACGCCGATCGACGAGGAGCAGCCGCTCTGGCGGGTCCAGTACGTCCCTACCGAGGACGGCGCCGCACTGATGGTCAAGTCGAGCCACGCCCTTGCAGACGGACTGGGTTCGATCGCCCTTTTCGCGATGCTGCTCTTCGACGTGACCGAGGAGCCGGTACGCGAGGACGCGGCCCCCTGGGAACCGGCCCCCTTGCCGGATGCCTCGGAGCTCAGGACGGCGGCAGGCCAGGCCGACTCGGATGAGGCCGAGGCCGACAAGACCCCCCTCGAAAAGGTGGTCTCCCTCATTTCGAGCCCCGAGGCGATCCGGCAGACCGCGACCGAAACGGCAGGGGTCAGCTCCTACCTGATCCGGAAGGCCCGGACCGAGGTCGCACCGAGTCCCCTGGCCCAGGGGTCCGGCATGCCGCTGGAACTGCACACCCTCGAATACCCACTCGATCGGCTCAAGCTGCTCGGTCGTGGCCTCGGGACCGGCGCGACGATGAACGACGTGATCCTCGGCCTGACGGCCGGTGGCCTCCGCCGATGGTGCGTCGAGAACGGCTACCCACTGGAGGAGATCGCCGTGCGGGTCCCGGTCGCGACGAAGAAGAGGGAAGGTGAGGGTGAGGGCAACGCGAGCGTAGCCCCGATGATCGTGCCACTGCCCCTCGAGGAGGCGGACCCGGTCAGGCGGGTTCGCCTGCTCAGGGAGCGGACCGAGTCGATCAAGAATGCCGGTCAGCCGGAGCTGAACCTGGCGGTCCGGAACCTGGCCAGGGAGGCCCCCGGTCCGGTCGGCGAGCGGATGTTGAACCTGGTCACCGGCAAGGGGCAGGCAAACATCGCGATCCACAACCTGCCCGGACCCCCCCTCAAGCTCTACGTTCTGGGGGCACCGACCGCCTCGTTCCACAGCTTCACACTGCCGCGGGCCGGCCTCGCGATCCACCTCAACGTCGTCTCGGTCGGCGGGGTAGTCTCGATCGGACTCGCGGCCGACCAGGGCGTCGCAGGGAGTCTCGCTCCGTTCGTTCGCGGCATCGAGGAGACGGAGGAGGCCCTCGCGAGCGGCGTGTCCTGCCTCGACCTCGTACGCCGGGTGCCGATCTTCGCACCGCTCGACGATGAGATGCAGGAGGACCTCGCCTCCCGCATGGTCGAGCGAAGGGTCGAGGGTGGGGAGACCCTGGTCGCCCAGGGTGAGCCGGCTGAGGACTTCTTCCTGATCGTCGAAGGAGCCTTCGACACCCAGGTGGACGGCCAGTCGGTTCGGACGATGGGTCCGGGCGACTCGTTCGGGGAGATCGGCCTGCTCAGGGACACCGAACGAACGGCGACGGTAGAAGCGAAGGAAGCGGGAGTGGTGATGGTCTTGAGTCGCGAGGACTTCCTCGGTGCCGTCTCCGCCGACCCGGCAAGCATGGTCGTCGCCGACGCGATCATCAACACGAGGCTCGGCGATCTCGGGCGGTATCAGGTGTTCAGCGAGACAGCGGACTGAGGGAAGGGCTCCGTGGCAGCGCAACCGACCGCCTGGCTCTGCTCCCACCCGAAGAGCGGCCGCACCTGGATGCGGTTCGCCCTCGTCCAGCTGCTCGATTCCCTCCACGGACTCGACGGCGGTTTCGACATGCTGAACATGTTCGGACTGATCCCCAACTCCGACGGTGAGGGGAAGACCCAGCCGACCAAGACCCCCGACAACTATCGCTACAGCGACCGGTCCGATGTCCCCTTCATCGTCATGAGCCACCTGCCCTGGGAGAGTTCCTTCTCCGAGCTTCCGGCGGTCTTCCTCGTGAGGAGCCCGGGTGATGTCCTCGTTTCCTACTACCACCACATGAACCGGCACGACGGAAGGTTCCAGGGGACCCTCGACGAGTTCGCCCGGGATCCGGAGTACGGAATCCCGAACATCGTCTCTTACCTGGCGTCCTGGGAGCCCCACCTGGACGATCCGAACCTGACCGTGGCCACCTACGAAAGGCTGAAGGCAGAACCGGTCGAGGAATTCGGGAAGCTCGTCTCCGGGCTCGGAATCGAGGCGGGTACCGCAGAGCTGCAGGCGGCCCTCGACGCGGCATCGGTAGAGCGGATGCGGGAAGTCGAGGCGAGGACAGGAGTCGGTCAGCCCCAGGCGTACGACTTCGGCGATCCGGACGCGAGGCGGGTCCGCAAGGCGAAGGTCGGAGGCTGGCGAGAGGAGATGGACGACGACACGATCGCACTGCTCCTGGCCGAGATCGAAGCCTCTCCCGAGGCGAGTCAGCTACTCGAGCGACTCGACCTCATGCCGGGGCCGGCCCCGGTCTGAGGGCGACTGACCGGGCGGGTCGTAGAGGGCCTCGTCGAAGGGCCGATCGAAGAACCAGTCCCGATCGTCCGTTCCCGTCTTCCGAAGGGCGGCCAGGTTCGTCTCACGCTCGACCTCGGCCGTCCGGCCCTCGATCCGCTCGTAGGCACGGTTGGACACCACGTAGCCCACGGCCTTCTGGATCGCCGGCATCCAGGTGTCGTGGAAGACGATGACGCCACCCTCTTCGAGCATCCGATCCATGTAGAAGAAATCGATCAGGGCGTGGTCGAACAGGTGGAGTCCGTCGACGAAGGCGAGGTCCACCCGGGTTCCGTCAGCTGCCAACGCAGGAAGCGCCAGTTCGGAAGGCTCCTCGATCAGGGTGATGTATTCCCGCACGCCCGCCTTGTCGGCAAGGTCGAGTCCGGCCGACTTCCATTGGGCGGTCTGGTACGGATCGATGCAGGTATGGATCCCTTCCCCACGTCCGGCGTGCACCGAGGCGACCGCAACCGCTGAGTGGCCTGCGGCCATCCCGGTCTCGATCGTCCGACGGGCATCGAGCTCACGGGTCAATCGGGCAAGGAGCGCGGCGGTCTCTTCCTCGATCGGCGCATTCGAGGGCTTGCTGGCTATCACCCGATCCCGAGGTCCGAGCAGCGGCGCCTCGGGCTCATCCGGGGGCGCCTTGCGGTATTCGGCGACCAGTACTTCGGGAAGCTCGGAGGAACTGTCTGATTCGTTTGCCATTGAGGGATTCCGGTCGCAGCGGGAGCCCGGGACCGGCCGGACTCAGGTCCCGGCCAGCGACTCCTTCTCGTCGACCCGCTCGACGTCGAGGCCCCCGCTTCCGGGACCCGGGTCCTTGAACATCCTCATCGCCCAGGCGGCCGCCAGCGCCAGGAGGATGATCGCGGCACCGATCAGTGCGGTCTCGGACATGCTGTCGGCGAAGACCTTCAGCCCTTCGGTCAACTCGGCCGCCGGCAGGGTCGAGGAGTCGGCCGGATGCTGGATCTGCTGGTAGACCTTCTCCGCCTCGCCTGTGGCGTACTTCGCTCCGAGCGCACCGAGGATCAGGGCGTTGGTGATCGCACCGAGGATCATCGAGCCGACCACGTTCCCGGCCTGGGAGGCAACGGTCATGGTGCCCGAGATCATCCCCCTCTGCACTGGATCGGCATCGGCGATCGCGTGCACGTTGACCGGGGTGGTCGCGAGGTTCACGGCAATACCGAGGACGAACATCGGAACCACGATCAGGGCGTAGGACTCGACCGTCAGGGCGACCGCCACCAACCCGAGGCAGGCCGCAACGAGCAGGAAACCGACGATCGTCGGGGGACGCCAGCCGATCTTGTCCTTGAGCCTGCCCGCCAGGAGGCCACCGATCGCGATGCCGAGGATTCCCGGGATCATCGCCAGGCCGGCCGTGAGCGGGGAGAAACCGAGGACGCTCTGGAAGTAGATCCCCGAGTAGATGAAGACCCAGATCAACGGCAGCCGAATCCAGAAGATCAGGAACAGGCCGGCACGGAGCGAGGGCCGTTTGAGCATCTCCATCGTGACCAGCCGCTTCTTGTTGCGATCGATCCCCTCCCCTGCCGCTCGCAGGAAGACGTGGTTGAGGATCAGGAGCGGAACGATGATGATCGGGTTGACCAGGAAGATCCACTCCCAGGCGACCAGGTCGACTATCGCCCCGCCCGCGAGGGGGCCAACGGCGAGCCCGACCGCACTGACCGCCGCGTAGACCCCGAAGGCGGTTCCGGTCTTCCCTTCCGGGGCGACCCGGGTGACCAGGGCCTGGATGCATGGCATGAGGATCGCGGCACCGACGCCCTGGACTACCCGGCCGCCGATGATCATCGGGGCGTCCGTGGCCAGACCGCACATCAGCGACCCGACACCGAATACCACCAGGCCGATGTTCATTCCCCTCAGCTGGCCGATTCGGTCGCCGAGCATCCCGCCGGGGATCAGAAGGACGGTGAAGGCAATCAGGTAGGCGTTGACCACCCACTGGCCTTCGGAGGGAGTGAGCCCGAGGTCCTCCTCGACCGTTGGCAGGGCTACCGAGATGATCGTCAGGTCGATCGCCGTGACCAGGCTGGCCATCGCCAGTACGAAGATCGAGACCTTCCAGCCGCTTGCCGAGAGACCTGCGCCCTCTCCCTTGCCCCCTTCCGGGCCGGTTTCAGACGTAGCCATTGGCGGTCAGCCTCTCCCCGAACACGGCCTCCATCGCTTCGACCTCTTTCCCGGTCATGTGGTCCCGCCAGGAGCCGGGCTTGGCGAACCTGATCTCCCGACCGCTCCCCTTCTCCGTCTCCGGAACGTTTCGGTGGGCCTCGGCCTCGACCATCGCGGCGACCAGCTTGGGATCCCGGTCGAGGTCCAGGACCGAGAGGATCCCCGGCACTACCGTCTCGGGATCGGCCAGCAGGTCCTCGTACCGGACCTTGAGCCGGCGGTCGGGATCATGGGCGTCATAGGCGGCCTGGACCGCCTCCGTCCGGTACTTCCAGACCGCGGCCTGCCACCGGATGAACCCGATCCGGTCCTCCTGGGTCACCGCGTAGGCACCGTCGGTCGAGGCCCAGGTCCCTTCCCGATAGGCGTCGAGCCAGGAGTCGACGACGTCGCGACCGTCGCGGAGCAGGAAGACGAGCCTCGACCCGGGGGTTATCGAAATCAGGTCCGAGGCCATGTGGGAGCCGCCCGGCTCCTTTACGACGACCCGGGTCCGCGGGTTCCGCCAATCCGGTCGGTCCCCGTCGAGCTGGTGGACCAGACGGTCGTGGAAGAGCCGCTCGAGCCCGGACCTCCAGACCTCCTCGTACTCGCGGTTGAAGAAGTAGTCGCGGCGGTCCTCCTTGATCGCCTTGAAGGTGGTCAGTGGAGGTGGCTCCACCGACTGCCAGGCGAGGGCGATCGGCCGCCAGACGCCGAGATGGTGGCCCAGGCCGGTCTCGTTGATCCCGACGACGTCGGGATGGTGGCGAAGCATCCGGAGCAGCCAGGTGGACCCGCTGCGGGATGAGCCAAAGATCCAGGTCAGGTCGGGGCGCTCCTCCACGGCGACGAGATCGTAGCGCCAAACAGACGGCCCGTTGCGAAGTCGACGGACCCGACCAGGTCGGAGGGACGGACCGACCCGACCGAGCCGGCGCTATCGGGGCGCCCGGATTTGAACCGGGGACCTCACCGACCCGAACGGTGCGCGCTACCAGGCTGCGCCACGCCCCGAGCGGAGTGACCCTACCGGACCGGCGAGGCCCGGCGACCTACCGGACGGCCTCGATCGCGGTGCGGACCCGTTCGAGTCCTGGCGAGTCCTGGAGCACCTCCGTGCCGGATGGCCCGGCAACCACCATCGCCGGTTCGGCCCGCAGCCCCAGGTCGATCGCGATCTTGTCGTACTCCTCCAGCCTCCGGGTCGTGGCACTGTCGGGCTCGATCCCCCGCTCGAAGTCCCTCTTCCAGATCGGCAGCTCCATGCGCTCGACCCCCTCGGCCAGGTCCGAAAGGAGCTCCTCGTCGATCCTTCCTGCTTCCTCGGCCAGGTCGAAGTTCCGGACCATCAGGTAGGCGAAGTTCCACCCTGCATCCTGGGCCGCTGCTGCCTCGACCCCGTAGAAACTGATCTGGGTCGGGTTCCGGGTCAGCGACCGATTCCTGAAGAGCATCTGGACATCACCATTCCGGACCTCGGTCTCGACCAGGTCCGGGACCACGGCAAGGAAGTTCTCCCTTCCCGGAATGCTCTGGACATCGGTGAAGTACTGGATCTGGACCGGGGCATCACCGAACCCGAGCCTGTCACCGAGCTGGCGGACTCCACCGAAGATCCGCTGGGCATCGGTCGTTCCCTCGACCCTCACGTACTCGTTCGATGGCTCCTTGGTCGCCAACCCGATGATCCCGACCAGCAGGGCTCCTCCGGCGACGATCAGCGCGAGCAGGATCCAGAACCGGCCCGGCCGGGCTCCGGTCGGCGACTCCGTGCCCTGCTCCCCGTTCACCCAGCGACCGACTTGTAGTACCGGACGGCCAGGCCGGTCAGCAACGTTCGGAAGGCTTCCTCGAGTCCGACCCCGCTCTCTTCCGAATAGCGCCTCAAGCCGGTCTCCTCGATCTCCAGGCTGAGCTCGATCAGCTCCTCGACCAGCTCGGGATTGGTGTCGGAGAACCAGGCCCCGATCGAGTAGAGGTCGGTATCCATCAGCGACTCGATGAAGACATCGCCGTCTCCCGCTGGTGCGGCTGCGCCGGTTCTCTCGGTCTCGGCCACTGGGAACATCCTAGGGGCCCGACGACCGTGCCCGGCAGCCGGTCTGGCGGTATGGTCGCCCGATGGCGGAGCGCGATCGGATCATCTCCTTCTGCGACCAGCTTCTCGAGGTGGGGGAATCCGACGATTGGTGCCCCAACGGCCTGCAGGTCCCTGGGTCCCGGGAGGTGACCGGGGTCGCAACGGCAGTGTCGGCCCATCTGGAGTCGATCGAGGCTGCCATCCAGTCCGGGGCGGAGCTCCTGATCTGCCACCACGGCCTTTTCTGGGACTTCCACCCGAGCGCCCTGACCGAGCCGATGGCGGCGAGGCTGAAGGCAGCCCTGGAAGCCGATCTCTCGATAGCCGCCTACCACCTGCCGCTCGACGCCAGCCCGGTGACCGGGAACAACGCCCTGCTCTGTCGGGAGCTCGGGGCCGAGCCCGAACCGGCCAGACTGGGAGAGGCCAAGGGGAGCTTCGTCGGGATGGTCGGCCGCTTTCCCGAGCCCCTGGCCCTGGCCGAGCTGATCGACCGGGTAAGCGCTGCGACCGGGGGCAGGGAACCCTTGACCTTCGATGCCGGGCCGGATCCGGTCGGCACGCTCGGAGTGGTCAGCGGTGCAGCTGCCTCTGCCGTCCACGAGGCAATCGCGCTCGGTCTGGATGCCTTCATCACCGGGGAGCCGGCCGAGCACGTGATGGCCGATGCAAGGGAAGGCGGGATAAACTTTCTCGCGGCCGGTCATTACGCGACCGAGGTGCCCGGGATAAGGAATCTCGGGCTGCTGGTGGCCCAGGAGTTCGGGGTCGAGGAGGAGTTCATCGACATACCGAACCCGGTCTAGAGGGGTCACCGCCGCCCAGGGGGACTGGAAAACGTGACGAAGGGAGACCCGTTGACCACCACCGCGACAGCCACCACGAAGTCGAACACCCTGGCCGACCTGCTCACGGTCGCAGCAGCAGAGCGTCCGGGCGCCGACGTCTTCATGTTCAAGACGGACGCCGGCACCTGGCAGACGACCACCTTCTCCGAGGCCCTGACACGGGTCGAGAACCTGGCCCTCGGCCTGATGGACTGGGGTGTCCAGCGTGGCGACCGGGTGGCGATCCTCGGCAACACCCGACCCGAGTGGACGATCGCCGACCTCGGTGCGATGTCCGCCGGGGCGACGGTGGTCCCGATCTACCAGACCAACTCCCCCGCCGAGTGCCAATACGTGCTCGAACACTCCGGATCACGGGTGGTGATCGTCGAGGACGAGTCCCAGTTGGCCAAGGTCCGGGAAATCCGGGACTCCCTCCCGGAACTCGAGCTGATCGTGATGATGACCGGCTCGGCCGAGGACGCGACGACGATGGGGGAGCTCGAGAAGAAGGGTGCCGACGGAGACCGGGCGGCCCTGGAGCAGAGGATCTCCGAGGTCACCCCGGATGACTTCTGCAAGATCGTCTACACCTCCGGCACCACCGGGCCGCCCAAGGGATGCCTGATCTCCCACGGGAACTACCGGGCGATGCTCGACATGGCCGACGAGGTCGACATCCTCGGGCCGGGTGAGAAGACCTACATCTACCTTCCGCTCGCCCACGTCTTCGCCCTCTTGCTCCAGTACGGCGTGATCGACGTCGGCGGCTGCCTCGCCTACTGGGAGCGCGATTCGGCCAAGATCATCCCCAACCTGGCCGAGGTGAGGCCCGAGAACTTCCCCTCGGTACCCCGGATATTCGAGAAGGTCCACGACATCGCAAAGGCGAGCGGGGCCGAAGGGGGACTGAAGGGAGCGATCTTCAACTGGGCGATCGGGGTCGGTACCGAGTACAACGAAGCGGTCGAGGCCGGCCGGGAGCCGGGAGCCTTGACCAAGATCAAGCACGGGATCGCCGACAAGCTCGTCCTGAGCAAGGTCCGGGACATCTTCGGAGGCAACGTCGAACTGGCCCTGACAGGCGCGGCGCCGATCGATCCCGAGATCATCACCTTCTTCCATGCAGCCGGGGTTCCGGTCTACGAGGCCTGGGGGATGACCGAGACCTCGACCGGGGGCACGACCAACCTTCCTGGCAACTCGAAGGTCGGGACCGTCGGCAGGGCCCTCCCCGGGGTCGAGCTGAAGCTCTCCGACGAGGGTGAGCTGCTGGTCAAGGGCCCGAACGTCTTCAAGGGCTACTACAAGAACGAGGAGGCGACTCGCGAGACGATCCGGGACGGCTGGCTCCACACCGGCGACATCGCGACGATCGACAGTGACGGATTCGTTTCGATCACCGGTCGCATAAAGGAGATCATCATCACCGCCGGTGGCAAGAACATCACCCCGGTGAACATCGAGGCGCAGGTCAAGCGCCACCCGCTGGTCGCCCAGTGCGTGGTCATCGGCGACAAGCGGCCCTACCTGGTCGCCCTGGTGACGATCGACCCCGAGGCCGCCGTCACCTACGCGCAGGAGAAGGGCAAGGACCCGGCCGAGCTCTACCGGGATCCGGAGGTCGTCGCCTCGATCGAGGCCCACGTCGACGAGGTGAACAGGGACCTCGCCCCGGTCCAGCAGGTCAAGAAGATCAAGCTCCTGCCCGAGGACCTGACCCAGGAGGCCGGCGAGCTCACCCCGACGCTCAAGCTGAAGCGACCGGTGATCGCCGAGATCCATTCGGCCGAGATCGAGGAGCTCTACGCGAAATAGGCCCGGCGGCCGGGTGCGCCCGGCTCAGCCGGTGGTGCGATCTGCGCCGGTCTGGCGCAGCAGAGAACCGGTCGTCTGGTCGAAGATCCGACGCCAGACCGATGCCTCGCTCGACTCCTGTTCCTTGACCGTACGGATCACCTTCCTCAGCCGCGTCGCCGATATCTCGAGTCCGTGGCGCTCGGTGATCTGCTTGAACTCGTCGTAGTTGTCGGCCAAGCGGGCCGTCACCGACTCGAAGCCGTGGGCCGCGACGGCGAGACGGCTCGAGTAGTCCATGATCGAGGTACCGAACATCAGCTCGTCGTCCATCTCGGGTTCGATCAGCAGGATGTCGACTCCCGGGTACTTCTCGTTCCAGAACTGGACCGCCATCTTCAGTCGCTGGTGGACGAGGAGCCTGAACGTCTGGTTGGCGATCGCCGGAAGGCCCATGTCGGCGATCCGCCTGACCTCCCTCCCCCCAGGGGTGGGGATTCCCTCCTCACGATCGTTCACGAGCGGGACGAGCGGGTTGACCACGACGATGAACTGGGCCCCGCGATCGACGGCCACGTCGACGTTGGTGGTCGAGTAGATGCCACCGTCTACCAGGACCCTTCCGTTCACCTCGACAGGCTCGTAGACCAGCGGCAGGGCGGTCGAGCACTGGACCGCCTTGGAGATCGGTACACCGCTCCACGATCCCTCGGACTCCCCGAGCACCACCCGCTCGCCGGAATCGATGTCGGTTGCCGTTATGTAGAGGTCCCGCTGGAGCGAATCGAAGGAGTCGTTGATCCCCTGGGTTGCGAGGGCCTCACGGACGTAGCCCTCGATCCCCTCGTTCGAATACAGGCCGGTCGGCAGGTGCTCGGCCAGGCCCCAGCCGACGTCCATCACCGAGATGTCCCTCGCCCTGGGGATCATGTTGCGGGCCATGCCTGCCAGGTGGGCCGGCAGCGAGACCGCCCGCCTCGCGTACTCGCCGAAGGTCGGTCGGAGCATCGTGTTCTGGGTCATCCGCTCGATCGGTGCGCCCTCCTCCTCGGTGAGGACGCGCAACATCTCGTCCGGGGTCACCCCGGCTGCGAGCATCGTGCTGACGAACGACCCGGCGCTGGTTCCGACGTACATGTCGAAGTCGTTGACCCCGGCGTTGACCGCGAGCAGGTCGAGGGCCCGGAGCGCCCCGATCTCGTAGGTCCCGCCGGTCAGTCCACCACCCCCGAGGACCAGTGCGGTCTTCGAGGGACGCTTACGCCTTTTCGACCCGCGCCGCTTCGGACGCCGGTCGATGTCGACGACCTTGCCCATCCCGCTCAGTATGCCAATCCGACGGGACGGGCGGAGGGAGGGGTAGCTCGTCTTCGAGGGGGGATGGGCGGCTCCGATCCAGCGAGGCGGTGGACGAAATCGATGCTTCGGGATTCGGCATCCAGAGCGGAACCCTGGCCTCCCGGCTAGATTCCGCGGGGCCATGAAGGCAATGACGCGGGACCTCGGCAGGCTTCTCGCGGCGGGATTGCTCCCGGCTGCGCTGGTGGTGCCTGCCCTACTGCCGGGGGTCTCGGCCGCCAGCCCCGACCGCCCCCTGCCCAATCCGGATCGACCCGCAGTAACTCCGGTCGCACCGCTCGCCTCGCCTGCTGACCACCGCTCGGTGGCCAGCTCCTGTACGGCGATGCGCCGGCAGGCAGGCAAGGGTAACTCGGCACCATCGCTGGTCGTGCTGGAACTGGGATCCGGTGAGACCGCCTGTGCGCTCAACCCCGGTCGTGCCCGATCGCTCGCCTCGAATACCAAGATCCTGACCACGGCGGCGGTGCTCGGCCGGCTCGGACCTTCCTTCCGCGTCCAGACCAGGCTGTTCACCGACGGTACGATCGATCCCGAAGGAACGCTCCAGGGCAGCCTCTACCTGAAGGGCGGGGGCGATCCGGCACTCGGAACCGGGCCCTTTCTCGAGAACTACCTCGGTGGGGCGGGTACCGATATCGATTCGCTCGCCCTCCAGGCGAGGGAGGCCGGGGTGAAACGGGTCACCGGTCGGGTCTACGGCGATGAATCGGTCTTCGACTCGCTGCGGGGAGTGGCCGACTCCGGTTACGCCACCAGCCCCTGGATCGGTCCGCTCTCGGGTCTCTCGATAAACGCCGGGTTCACCGGGGCCGGGCTCTCCGAGTTCAGCTCGAACCCGGCCCGCCTGGCCGCGAGGACCCTCGCCAAGCGGCTGAGGAAGCGCGGTGTCTCGGTCACCGACCAGGTAGCGCTCGCCCGGACCCCGAACCTCGCGCTCCGGTCGCGGCCGCTCGCGATCGAGGAATCCGAGGACATGGCCTGGTTGGCAGATGTGACCAACCTCTACTCGAACAACTTCTTCGCCGAGATGCTCGTCAAGTTGCTGGGCGCCACCAAGGGCAGGGGTGGGAGCACGAAGGCCGGTACACGGGTCGTCAGGGAGTTTGCGGCTTCCCTCGGGGCGGCCGTGGACCCGGTCGATGGCTCTGGCCTTACGGTGACCAACCGGGCCAGTGCCGAAGCGATCGCCCGACTCCTGGTCAATGCGAGGGAGAAGGACTGGTGGGGTCCCTTCTACCGCTCGCTGCCGATCGCCGGTCGTGAGGGAACGGTCGCCTACCGGATGCGGGGGACCGCAGCCGAGGGACGCTGCCGGACCAAGACCGGAACCCTGACCGGGGTGAGCGCCCTCTCCGGCTACTGCTTCAACCGATCAGGCAGGCGTTTCGCCTTCTCGATCCTGATGAACGGGGTGAGCGATACCTATGACGCCCGGGCCGCCCAGGACAAGATCGCGGCCCTGGTCGCCGGGCTCTAATCCCCCGGGGCCCGATCACCGGCCAGCAACCGATCCAGCCCCTCCCGATCTAGAACCGGAACGCCGAGCGACTCCGCCTTGGAGAGCTTCGAGCCGGTGTTGTCCCCGGCCACGAGGAAATCAGTCTTTTTCGAGACCGAACCGGTCACCTTTCCGCCGGCCGCCTTGACCAGGGCCGCTGCCTCGTCCCGGGAGAGGTCCGGCAGGGTGCCCGTCAGGACGACCGTAACCCCTTCGAGCGGGCCGCCTTCGGCCCGACGCTCCCCCTCCTCGAGGCGCAGCTTCAGGCCGTAGCCCTTCAGCCTCTCGATTATCTCCCAGGTCTTCCCGTCGGCCAGCGACTCATTGATCTGCTGTGCCATCACCGGACCGACCCCCTCGGTCCTCTCGACCTCCTCCGGGTCGGCCTCCCTGATCGCATCGATGTCACCGAACTCCTCGGCAAGGGCTTCCGCGGTGACCGCCCCCACCCCTGGCAGACCGAGGGCAAAGAGGACCCTCGGGAATGGAACCTCCTTCGAGCGTTCGATCTCGGCAACCAGGTTCGAGGCGGACAGTTCGCCCATTCCGCTCAGTTCGGCGAGTCGGTCCTTCTCGAGGGTGTAGATGTCGGCGACGTCGGCGATCATCCCCTCGTCGAGCAGCCGTTTGACCTGCTTCTCGCCGAGCCCCTCGATGTCCATCGCCCCCCGGTGGACGAAATGCTTGAGGTGCTGGAAGGCCTGTCCCGGGCAGCCCCTGTGGTTGGGACAGATCGTGAATACGGAGTCCTCCGGCTTGACCGTCTCGGTGCCGCAGGCCGGGCAGTTCGCCGGGGGTTTCGGTCTGCGGCGCCCCTTCGGCCGGTCACTGGTCACTGCCGAGACGACCTGGGGGATCACGTCACCGGCCCTCAGGACGATCACCTCATCGCCCGCCCGGACGTCCTTTCGGGCCAGATCCTCTTCGTTGTGGAGGGTCGCAGTCGAGACCGTCACCCCACCGACCCGGACCGGTTCGAGCAGTGCCCAGGGGACGAGGTGGCCGGTCCGACCGACGTTCCAATCGACTTCCCTCAGCAGAGTGGTCGCAGTCGACGGAGGGAACTTCCAGGCGATCGCCCAGCGCGGTTCCCAGCCGGCCGCGCCGAGGGCCTCCCAGAGCGCCAGCGAGTCGACCTTGACCACCACCCCGTCGATCTCGAAGTCGAGGTCGTCACGACGGTCCCGCCACCACTCGCACCGCTCGAGAACCTCCTCGATCGTCCCGTTCCCGGCGATATCCGGGTTGACCGGGAAGCCGGCCGCACGCAGCCACTCGATCTCGTCCGAGTGGCTGTCGAAGGAGATCCCATCGGTCGCTCCGATCCCGTAGGCCCAGACGGCAAGGGGCCTTTCGGCAGCGATCTTCGGATCGAGCTGCCTGATCGATCCGGCAGCCGCATTCCTCGGGTTGGCGAAGGCGGCTTCCCCCTCGGTAACCCTTCGCTCGTTCAGCTCGGCAAAGGCCTCGAGGGGTAGGTAGACCTCCCCGCGAACTTCCAGCAGCGGAGGGGCATCGGCGATCTCCTTCGGCAGCCCGGCGATCGTCTCGATGTTCCTGGTCACGTCCTCGCCGACACGTCCGTCACCGCGAGTCGCCGCCCGGACCAGCCTTCCGTCCTCGTAGGTGAGCGAGATCGCCAGGCCATCGATCTTCGGTTCGGTGACGTAGCTGATCGGACCGGGGTCGACTCCCTCACGCTCGAGGTGGGTCCGGATCCGTTTCTCCCAGGCGAGCATCTCCTCGGCCGTCCGGGCATTGGCCAGCGAGAGCATCGGCAGGGCGTGCTCGACCGGCTCGAACCCCTCGCTCGGTGGTGCCCCGACCCTCTGGGTCGGGGAGTCGCCGGAGATCAGCTCAGGGTTCTCACCTTCGAGTCCGACCAGCTCGACGTAGAGCTCGTCGTACTCCTCGTCGGAGATCTCGGGGCTGTCCTTCGTGTAGTAGAGGTAGATGTGGTGGTTGAGCTCCTCGCGGAGCGCCGCTATCCGCCGCTCTACCGGTTCGTCACCGTCGGTACCCGCACCCTCCCCTCTAGCCAAGCGAGCCCTCCAGGACCCTTTCGAAATCGCGCTGCCTGAGGCCCTCGATGCTGCCGTGGTGGGTCAGGTCGAGGTGGAGTGGGGTGACCGTGAGCCGGGAACGGGCGATCGCCCCGACGTCGGTCCCTGGTTCGTCGTCGAGTCCGGGCTCGTAGCCGTAGATCCGATAGGTCCGCCTGCCGGAACCGGGATCCGACCCGTCGACGAGTTCGAGTTCGTCGCGGTAGAGGCGTTTTCCCAGCCTGGTCACCTCCACCCCATCCGGCTGGCCCCCGGGCACGTTTATGTTGAGCAGGGTGCCCTCGGGAAGGGGGTGCTCAGCGAGTTCCTTCACCACTGCGGCCGTGAACCTCGCACCGAGATCGAAGTCGTAGTCCCGGCGCGGGCCGTAATCCATCTCCATCTCCCTCGACTGCTGCGAGACCGCGATCGCCGGTATGCCGAGTACGACCCCCTCGAAGGCAGCCGCGACCGTTCCCGAGTAGGTCACGTCGTCCCCAAGGTTGAGGCCGTGGTTTATCCCGGAGACGATCAGGTCGGGACGCTCTCCCAGCAGGCCAACCTCTGCGAACCTGACACAGTCGACCGGCGTGCCGTCGGTCGCGTGGCCAAGGTCGCCGTCATCGAACTCGACCTCTTCGACGGTCAGCGGTGAGCGGGTGGTGATGCTCCGGGCCGAAGCGCTCCGGTTGGAGTCGGGGGCGATCAGGTCGACGGTCACGCCGTCCAGCTGCCTCAGCTCACGGCGGAGCGCCTGGATCCCACTGGCGCCGATCCCGTCGTCGTTGGTTACGAGGATCTTCACCGGTCAAGGATATGGCAGCGGACGGCCCGGATCAGTAGCTGACTTCGACCAGGTAGAGGCCCGCAGCCGGGGCCGTCTGGCCCGCCTCGGCCCGCGGTGCCCCGTCCAGGAGGCGGAGGAAATCCTCCTCTCTGGT
Organism: Solirubrobacterales bacterium; assembly: GCA_018883025.1. Lineage (GTDB taxonomy): Bacteria > Actinomycetota > Thermoleophilia > Solirubrobacterales > 70-9 > 67-14. The sequence continues at coordinate 28,755 of VEQW01000001.1, forward strand.
CGCACCCGAGGCGACTTCGACCATCGTGCCGACCAGGACCCGGACCATGCTCCGCATGAAGGTGTCTCCGGTGATCCAGAACTGGAGCATCCCGGCGTCGGCGTCCCCGCCGCCGGGCCGGCTGAAGGTCGCCTCGTCGATCCAGGCGGCCGACTCGATCACCCGCTCGAACCTCTGGTGGTAGGTATCGGTCGGCGTGAAGGCGGTGAAGTCGTGTTCACCGACCAGGGCGGCAGCACAGCGGTCGAGTGCTCCCCGGTCGAGCGGCCCGGATACCCACCAGGCCCGCCCCTCGACGAATGGACTCGGTTCCGGTCGAGCCAGTACCCGGTAGCAGTAGGTCCGGGAGCGGGCATCGTGCCGGGCGTCGAAGCCGTCCCCGGCCCGCTCGATCGAACGGACCGAGATCGCACGGGAAGTGAGTCCATTCAGGCTCCGAACGGCATCCTCGGGGACCTCGCCTTCGAACTCGAAGCTCGCGACCTGGCCCAGCGCATGGACGCCGGCATCGGTCCTCCCGGCGACCGTCAGCGAGACCGGCTCGCCGAGCAGGGTCTCGAGCGCGGCCTCGAGATCTCCCTGTACCGTCGGCTGCCCCTCCTGGGATGCCCATCCGCGGAACGGGAGGCCGTCGTAGCCAAGGTCGATCCGCCAGGTCACCGCCCGGCCTCCAGACAGCCCCTCAGACGAACTCGAGGAAGACCATCTCGGTCGAGTCCGACCGTCGTGGCCCGAGCTTGACGATGCGGGTGTAGCCACCCTCCCGGTCCGCGTAACGGGGACCGATCTCCTCGAACAGCTTGTGGACCAGGAACTTGTCCTGGCGAAGGGTCGCCAGCGCCTGGCGGCGGGCGTGGAGGTCGCCCCGCTTTGCGAGCGTAACCAGCTTCTCGACCTCGGGCTTGGCCGCCTTGGCCTTGGCCTGGCTGGTCTTGATCCGCTCGTGCTGGATCAGCTCCCGCGACAGGTTCATCAGGAGCGATTTGCGGTGGGCCGAGTCGCGACCCAGCTTGTTCCTCTTCTTCGCGTGGCGCATCCGGTCGATCCCTGCTTCCAGATCAGGCGCCCCGGAGCTGGTAGCCGCGATCCTTCAGGGTGTCGATAACTTCCTCGATCGACTTCTGCCCGAAGTTCGGGATCGCCTGGAGCTCGGACTCCGACTTGGTGACCAGCTGGCCGATCGTCTCGACCCCGGCCCGCTTGAGGCAGTTGTAGGAGCGGACACTCAGCTCCAGCTCGTCGATCAGGATGTCGCCATCGGGGCCGGCGTCGATCGCTACGTCGGCCTCGACCGCCTCGATCACCGGCTCCTTCGCGGTCAGCTCCTCGACCCGATCCGGGTCGGTGAAGATCGCCAGGGTCTTGATCAGGATTTCGGAGGCTTCCCTCAGGGCAGTGTTCGGCTCGATCGAGCCGTCGGTCTCGAGATCGAGGGTCAGCTTGTCGAAGTCGGTCCGCTGACCGACCCGGGCTGCCTCGACCGTGTACGAGACCCGCCGGATCGGGGAGAAGATCGAGTCGACCGGGATGACGCCGATCGGCTGGTCCTCGTCCTTGTTCTCCTCGGCCGGCCGGTAGCCGCGACCCCTCCCGATCGTCAGGTACATCTCGAGCTTGACCTTCTTCTCGAGGGTCGCGATCGGGGCCTTCGGGTTGAGGATCTCGACCCCCGCAGGAAGGTCGATGTCGCCGGCGGTCACGTCGCCGGGTCCGGTCACCACCAGCGGTGCCTCGACCGAGTCGGCGTCGGTATGCATCCGGATCACCAGGTCCTTGAGGTTCAGGACGATGTCGGTGACGTCCTCCTTGACCCCGGGGATGTTCGAGAACTCGTGGGAGATCCCCTCGATCCGTACCGAGGTGACCGCGGCGCCGGCAAGGGAGGAGAGCAGGACGCGACGAAGGCTCGAGCCGTAGGTGTAGCCGAAGCCCTTGTCGAGGGGCTCGATCGCGAACGAACCCTTCGTATCGTCGATCGTCTCTGCAGTGATCTTGGGAACCTGGAAGTCGGTGCTCATCTCTGGGTCTTGATCCTTCGTCTTTCTTTGTCAGGGTGGGCCTGTCGGCCCCTCTCGGTTAAGTCTTGGTTACTGGCCCTAGACGCGACGCCGCTTGCGCGGCCGACAGCCGTTGTGGGCCTGTGGGGTTACGTCCCGAACGCCGGTCACCTCGAGCCCGGCCGCCTGAAGCGACTTGACTGCGGTGTCCCTGCCCGAGCCGGCGCCCTTGGCGAAAACCTCGACCTTCTGGAGGCCGTGCTCCATGCCCTTGCGGGCCGCCGCATCGGCCGTGACCTGGGCGGCGAACGGGGTGGACTTCCTCGATCCCTTGAAGCCGGCGCTCCCGGCAGACTCCCAGGCGATCACATTGCCCTCCAGATCGGTCAGGGTGACGATCGTGTTGTTGAAGGAGCTCTTGATGTGTGCCTGGCCGATCGCGACGTTCTTCTTCGCACGGCGCCTGCCCTTGGGCTTCTGTGGTTTCTCGTCTGCCATTCGCTCGATTCCTCCGGCTGCTCACGACCGCCCTACTTGGGGGCCGGCGCCTTCTTCCTGCCGGTGACGGTGGTCTTCTTCGGACCCTTCCGTGCCCGGGCGTTGGTCTTGGTCCGCTGACCACGAACAGGCAGGCCCCGACGGTGCCTGAGCCCGCGGTAGGAACCGATCTCCATCAGCCTCTTGACGTTCTGGGAACGATCGCGTCGGAGGTCCCCTTCGACCTCGAGTGCCTCGATCGCGTCCCTCAGCTTGATCTCCTCCTGCTCGGTCAGGTCCTTGATCTGCGTTTCGCGCGAGATTCCCGCGTCGTCGAGCAGCTTTCCGGCAGTCGTTCGGCCGATCCCGTAGATGTAGGTCAGGCCTACCTCGGCCCGCTTGTTCGGGGGGAGGTTCACCCCTGCGATTCGTGCCATCCGACTAGCCCTGCCTCTGCTTGTGGCGCGGGTTTTCGCAGATCACCATCACCCGTCCGCGACGACGGATGATCTTGCACTTCTCGCAAATCGGTTTTACCGAGGCCCGGACCTTCAACGATCCACAATCCTTTTGGAGAGATCTCCCGAGAGTCCCATTAGTCGGACTTCGGGCGCGAAGAACTGCCCCTGAGGGCGACCGGAAACAATAGCACGCAGGCCGAAAACGCTCACTCTTCGTCCCAGGGCGTGAGGATCCTCGGTCCCTCTTCGGTGGCGGCAACCGTGTACTCGAAGTGGGCAGCCATCGAGCCGTCCTCCGAGAAGACCGACCAACCATCGTCGGCGATGTAGACGCCGGGGCCGCCTTCGTTGACCATCGGCTCGATCGCAAAGACCATCCCGGGTTCGATCTCCGGGCCCTTCCCGGCCGGCCCGTAGTTAGGGATCTGTGGTTCCTCGTGCATCGAGCGACCGATCCCGTGACCGACCAACGACTTGATGATCGAGAAGCCGGCCGACTCGACCGTGGTCTGTACCTGGTTCGAAATGTCACCGACGTGGTTCCCGGGCTCGACCCTTCCGACCGCATCGCGGAGCGCCTGATGGGTCACCTCGAGCAGACGCGCCGTCTCCGGCTCGACCTCCCCCACCGGGGCCGTGAAGGCACCGTCGGCGATCCACCCGTCAAGCGTCACCCCGACGTCGATCGAGATCACGTCGCCCTCCTTGAGTTCGTAGGGACCGGGGATACCGTGGACGACCAGGGAGTTTGGCGAGGTGCAGATCGAGGCGGGGAAGCCCCGGTACCCCTTGAAGGTCGGCACTCCCCCTCCCGAGACGATGAACCGCTCGGCCGCTTCGTCCAGCTCGGCCGTGGTCACTCCCGGGGCGATCTTCGACCGAAGCATCGCGATGCAGCGCGCGTGGAGGTCGCCGGCCGCGGCCATCTCCTCGATCTGCTCCTCCGTCTTGCGGATGATCATCGACTGGTGCCGGCCCGGCCGGTCGGCCCTAGTTGTCCTCTTCGAGGCTCAAGGTCGCCACGAGGGCCCGAATCGACTCGGCGACCTCGTCGGGTGCGCGAGCGCCGTCGACCCGATCGAGCAATGCCTGCTTCTCGTAGAAGTCGACCAGGGGGGCGGTCTTCTCGTGGTACTGGACGAGCCGATTTCGGATCGTTTCGGGCGCGTCGTCATCCCGGGTCACCAGTTCGGAGCCATCGATGTCACAGATGCCTTCCTTCTCGGGCGGGTTGAAGTCGACGTGGTAGACGTGGTCGGCCTCGGTACAGACCCGTCGCCCCCCGAGCCTGCGAACGATCTCCTCGTCGGGCACGTCGATCAGGATCACTGCGCCGATCTGGAGGGAGATCTCATCGAGCTTCTCTTCCAGGGCCTCCGCCTGGGGCAGGGTCCTCGGGAAGCCGTCGAGGATGAACCCGTGAGCGGCCTCCGGCGAGGCGATCCGCTCGGCGATCACACCGATGATCACCTCATCCGGAACGAGGTCGCCCCGATCCATGTACTCCTTTGCCTCGAGTCCGATCGCGGTCCCCTCCCGAACGGCGGCCCGGAGGATGTCGCCGGTCGCGTAGTAGGGGAGTTCGAGGTCTTCCTGCAGACGCTCGCCCTGGGTCCCCTTGCCGGAACCCGGGGGGCCGAGCAGGATGAGGTTCAGGTGGGCCAAGCTATTTGAGGAAGCCCTCGTAGTTCCGCATCATCAGCTGGGCCTCGAGCTGTTTCACGAAATCGAGGGCGACCCCGACCACGATCAGGATCGAGGTACCGGCGAAGAAGAAGCCGCCGCCTACGTTGTTGAAGAGGATGGTCGGGAATGCCGCCACCGCACCGAGGTAGAGGGCGCCCGGGAAGGTCAGGCGGGAGAGCACCCGGTCCAGGTATTCGGCGGTCGGTCGGCCCGGACGGACCCCGGGTATGAACCCGCCGTATTTCTTCAGGTTGTCGGCCTGGTCGACCGGGTTGAAGGTGACGGCCGTATAGAAGTAGGTGAAGATGATGATGAAGAAGACCTCGCCGAGGACGTAGGCCCAGCCTCCCGGACTGAGGAAGGCGGCGAAGTCGAGAGCGGCCGGGGTGTTGATCAGCTGGCCGATCGTCGGCGGCAGGGCCATGATCGATGCGGCGAAGATCACCGGGATCACGCCGGCCATGTTGACCCTGAGGGGCAGGTAGGTCGAGCCGCCCGAGGTCATGCGACGCCCCACGACACGCTTTGCGTACTGGACGGGGATCCTGCGTTGGCCCTCCTGGACGTAGACGATCGCAACGATCACACCGAGGATCACGAAAGGCAGCAGCACCACGAAGACCTGGTCCGGATTCGTCCACCACTGCTGGATTCCGGGCAGGACCCCGGAGACGATCGAGGCGAAGATCAGGAGGGAAATGCCGTTTCCGACCCCCCGCTGGGTGATCAGCTCTCCCATCCACATCAGGAGCACGGTTCCTGCGGTCAGGCAGGTCACGATCAGGAAGACGTTCGCCGGGGTGAGGCTGGAGACCACGCTCTCCCCCCCGGCCGGGGCCAGCGAGTTGAACAGGAAGACGTAGGCGAACGACTGCATCGCCGCCAGCCCGACGGTCAGGTAGCGGGTGTACTGGGTGATCTTCTGCTGGCCGACCTCGCCCTCCTTCTGGAGCTTCTCGAGCGAGGGGAGCACGACCGTCAGCAACTGGAGGATGATCGAGGCCGTGATGTAGGGCATGATCCCGAGCGCGAAGAGCGAGAGCCGGGAGAGGCTTCCGCCCGAGAAGAGGTTGAGGAACCCGAGGATGTTCGAGCCGGTCAGCTGGCTCTCGAGCTGGTCGATCGCGTCGACGTTGACCCCGGGAACGGGGATGTAGGCACCGAGTCGGTACAGCGCCAGGATCGCCGCTACGAAGAGCAGCTTTCGGCGGATGTCGGGGACCGAGAAGGCCTTCGCGACGGTCGCGATCATCGGCCCTCGATCACCTCGCAGCTTCCCCCGGCCGCCTCGATCTTCTCGCGGGCGGTGCCGCTGAAGCCGTGGGCCCGGACCGTCAGGGCTTTCGAGATATCACCGCGAGCGAGGATCTTGACCGGGTCACTCCGGGTGGCGAGGCCGACGGCGCGAAGGGACTCGGGCGTTACCTCGGCGCCGGCGTCGAAGCGCTCCTCGAGATCGGAAACGTTGACCGGCTGGGTCCGCGTCCGGAAGTTCTCGAACGGCATCGACTTCTTCATGTGGGGGCCGCGAAGCTTCCGCATCCGCATCTGGATCGGGTTCTGTCCGCCCTCGAGGTTGACCTTGCGCTTGTTGCCCGAGCGCTGCCCCTGGCCCTTGTGGCCACGACCCGAGGTCTTGCCCTTGCCAGAGCCCTGACCGCGACCGATCCGCTTCCGCCGCTTGCGCGAGCCGGGCTTCGGTCGGAGGTTGTGCAGGCCGATCTCGGCCGCGCGGCCGGTCGGCTCTTCCTTTTCCTCTTCGGCCATCAGCCCTCCTCTACTTCCACCAGGTGGGAGACGACACGGATCTGCCCCCTCAACTGGGGCGAGTCTTCCCGCTCGACCCGGCTCCCGGGCCTGCTCAAGCCGAGTGCCTGCAACGTCCCTCGCTGATGAGGATTGGTCCGGATCGAGGAACGGACCTGTCGGATCACGACCTTAGCCATTGCCGTGCTCCAGGTTCTTGTCGTCCTTCTCCTCGAGTTCGGCCTCCACCGCCTTGGCCTCCTCGACCGCCCCCTCGCCGAGCTCGGCCTCGGCCTTCAGTTCGGCCTCGACCTCGGACGGGGCAATCGTGTCGGAATCGGGGGAGACGACGGTCTGGTTCTCGTGAAGTTCCTCGTCGGCCTTGGCCTCGAGTCGGGCGATGTCAGCGGGGGTCGCCGACGTCGCCTCAGCGGCGTCGGCTGCCTGCTCGACGGCCTCGGCGCTCCCGGTGTCCTCCTCGCCCCCTGAGTCCCCGTTCGTGGCGGCATCACGGTCGATCCCCAGTACCTCGGAGATCGAGATGCCACGCATCCGGGCCACGTCCTCGGGGCGCCTCAGCCTCATGATCCCGTCCATCGTCGCCTTGACCAGGTTGATCGGGTTCTGGGTCCCGACGCTCTTGGTCAGCACGTCGCGGACGCCACCCAGCTCGAGTACGGCTCGGACCCCGCCACCTGCGATCACCCCGGTTCCGGGGCTGGCCGGCCTGAGGACGACGTGCCCGGCACCGTAGCGACCGATGATCTTGTGGGTGATCGTGTCGCCGTACTTCGGGATCCGGATCAGGTTCTTGCGGGCGTTCTCGACCGCCTTCTGGATCGCCAGAGGGACTTCCTGGGCCTTGCCGTAGCCGATCCCGACCACCGAGTCCTCGTCGCCAAGCGCGACCAGCGCGGTGAACTGGAACCTCCGGCCGCCCTTGACCACCTTGGCGACGCGGTTGATCTCGATCACCCGCTCCTGGAGCTCGCCCTTGACGTCCTTCGGGCTCACCGTCTCGACCATGTATGTATCCATGCCCTTCATCAGCAATCAGTCACCGTAGCGGAGTCGCCTAGAACTCCAGACCACCTTCCCGTGCGCCCTCTGCCAGGGCCTTCACCCGTCCGTGGTAGCGGTAGCCGCTCCGGTCGAACACACAGCGCTCGATCCCGGCCGACTTGGCCCGCTCGGCCAGCACCTTGCCGGCCCGGTTCGCCTGCTCCATCCGATCGAGGTCGCGAAGTTCCGGCTCGGTCCAGCTGGCCGAGGCCAGGGTCCGACCCTCCCGGTCGTCGATCAGCTGGGCAAAGATTCCCCGGTTCGACCGGTACACCGAGAGCCTCGGGCAGTCGGCGGTCCCCGAAACGCGGGCCCGGACCCGGTACCTGCGGCGCTGGCGCCGCTCCCTGCCGGTCATCACCGTCATACGCGCTTGCCGACCTTCCTCGCGACGCGCTCGTCCCGGTAGCGGATTCCCTTGCCCTTGTACGGCTCCGGGGGCCGCTTGTCGCGGATGTCCGCCGCGATCTGGCCGACCTGCTGCTTGTCGATCCCCCGAACGACGATCGCGGTCGGCTCGGGTACGTCGAACTCGATTCCCTCGGGTGCCTCGACCACGACGGGGTGGGAGAAGCCGAGCGCCAGCTCGATCCCCTTGCCCTTCGACTGGGCCCGATAGCCGACCCCCTGGATCTCCAGGTGCTTCTCGTAACCGTCGGTGACCCCGATGACCATGTTCTGGACGAGGCTTCGGGTCAGGCCGTGCAGGGCGCGATGGGGTCCCCGGTCGGTCGGGCGCTCGACCGTGAGCACGCCGTCGTCGACCTTGACGGTCATGTCGCGGGAGAGCTCCTGGGTGAGCTCACCCTTGGGTCCCTTGACCGTGACCCGACCGGGTTCGACCTGGACCTCGACCCCTTCCGGGATCTCGACTGGCTTGTTTCCAATCCTGCTCATGGCTTTGAGTTCCGGTGGACCGGGCGGTCACCAGATGTAGGCGAGCACCTCCCCGCCGATTCCTTCCTTGCGGGCCTGGTGGCCGGTCATGACGCCGTGGGAGGTGGTGACGATCGCGGTGCCGGTGCCCCCCTGGACCCGGGGCACGGCCGTACGGTCCACGTAGCGCCGCCGACCCGGCCGTGATACCCGCTCGAGGCCCGAGATGACCGGCCTCCGGTCGTCGGTGTACTTGAGGCGGACGGTGATCTTCTCCCCGACCTCGGCAGGCTCCTTCTCGTAGCCCGAGATGTAGCCCTGTTCGGTGAGGATCCGGGACATCTCGAGCTTGAGCTTGGAGCAGGGGATATCGACCGTGGTCAGCCCGGCGTTCAACCCGTTGCGAATGCGGGTCAGGTAATCGGAAATCGGATCGGTCAGCATCTCTCGCCTACCAGCTCGACTTGGTCATCCCGGGTACGTAACCCTCGTGGGCTGCCTCCCTGAGGCAGATCCTGCAGAGGCCGAACTTCCGGTAGTAGGCGCGGGGGCGCCCGCACCGCTTGCACCGGTTGTAGGCCCTCGTCTTGAACTTGGGCTTCCGTCGCTGTCGAACCTTCTGGGAAGTCTTTGCCATCTCTTCGCTAGCCCTCCTGGTCGTCGTTTCCTGCTTCGGCCTCGCCGGGGGCCTCGCCCCCATCTCCTGCACCTTCGGCTCCAACCCCTCCGTCTTCGCCCTCTTCGCCTTCGCCCTCCTCGCCTTCCGGGGTCGTCTCGGGCTCGGGTGCGAGCTCCGCAGCCTGGGCCTTGAGCGCCTCCTCCTGGGCTGCCCGCTCCTCCGCCTCGGCCTGCGCGGCCGCCTCGGCAGCCTCGCGTTCCGCCCTTCCCTCGGCAGTCGGCCTGCCCTCCTGGGCGAACGGCATACCGAGCGCCAGCAGGAGCTCGAAAGCCTCCTCGTCCGATTTCGCGGTGGTCGTCACGGTGACGTCGAGTCCCCGGGTCGTGTCGACCGAGTCGTAATCGATCTCGGGGAAGATCAGCTGTTCCCGGACCCCCATCGAATAGTTCCCCCGGCCGTCGAACGAAGTCGCCTTGAGGCCACGAAAGTCACGGATTCGGGGGATCGCGATCGAGCAGAGCCGATCGAGGAATTCCCACATCCGGGCCCCGCGAAGGGTCACGGAAACGCCGACCGGCATCCCTTCACGCACCTTGAACGAGGCGATCGACTTGCGCGCCTGGCGGAAGTTGGGCTGCTGGCCGGCGATCTGGGCAAGTTCCTCGGCCGCCTTCTCCCGGCCCTTGGCGTCGGTGTCGGCACCGAGTCCCATGTTCAGGGTGATCTTGACCAGCCTCGGAACCTCCATCGGATTCCCGTAGTCGAACTTCTCCATCAGCATCGGGTGGATCTCGCGACGGTAGGTGTCACGGAGCCGGGGCGGCGGAGCTGCCTGCTGGGTCGGTGTTGCCGCTTCCACGGTCAGATCACCTCCCCGGTCCTCTTCGAGTACCGCTGACGGGTCCCATCCTCATTGACCTTGGTGCCGACCCGGGTCGGCCGGTTGTCGGTCGGGTCGAGCAGCATCACGTTGGAGATGTGGATCGGACCCTCCATCTCGAGGATCCCGCCTTCCTTGCCCGGACCCTGGCCGCTCGGTGACGGCTGGGCGCGCTGGTGACGCTTGATCATGTTCAGGCCTTCGACGTAGACCATCTGGCGACGGGGCTCGGTGCGCGAAACGGTCCCCTGCTTCCCCGCGTCCTTGCCGGCGATCACCTCGACCTGGTCCCCGGTACGGATCTTCATCGTCTTCGACGGCATCTCAGAGCACCTCCGGAGCCAGGGAGATGATCTTCATGAAGTTCCGATCGCGAAGCTCCCGGGCGACCGGACCGAAGATCCGGGTTCCCCGGGGGTTGTTCTGCTCGTCGATCAGCACCGCGGCGTTCTCGTCGAAGGAGATGTAGGTGCCGTCGGATCGACCCAGCTCCTTGCGGGTCCGGACGATCACGGCCTCGACGACCTCGCCCTTCTGGACGCCCCCCTGGGGGCTGGCCGACTTGACGGTCGCGGTGATCACGTCACCGATCGAGCCGTAGCGACGATGGGAGCCGCCCTTGACCCGGATGCAGAGGAGCTCGCGGGCTCCGGAGTTGTCGGCGACGGTGAGTCGCGATTCCTGCTGGATCACGGATCGCTACCTCGCCTTCTCGACGATCTCGACCAGGCGCCAATGCTTGGTCTTGGAAAGCTTGCGGGTCTCGACCACCCGGACCACGTCCCCCTCGCCGGCCTCGTTCCGCTCGTCGTGAGCGTGAATCCGGTGGGTCTTGCGAACGATCTTCTCGTACACCGGGTGCCGCCTCGCGGTGTCGATCTGGACGGTGATCGTCTTGTCGGCCCGGTTCGAGACGACCTTCCCCTGGCGCTCCTTGGGCTTCCCGGTCCGGATCCTCTCGGCAGCCACGCTGCCGGTGCCTGCCTCGTGCTTCTGGCGGTCCTTCTCCCGTCGCGAACGACGTTGGCGGGCAAGCCTGCCCCTTGCTTCGTCGCGCTCCGCCTGACGCTCCTCCGGACTCCTCTGGGGCTTGGCCTCCGAAGGCTGACGGGATTTCTCGAGCCTGCGCTCGACCTTCCAGCCGGCGCCCTCGTCCTCCGCGGAACCTCCGTCGCCGGCGGCTGCAGGCGGAGCGGCGGAATCCCCACCCTCATCGCCGCCATCGTCGGCAGACGCCTCTTCGGCATCGGGAGCCTCCTCTGCCGGAGACTCGCCTCCATCGCCGGCCGCGTCCTCTTCCGGGGTCTCCTCGGGGGTCGCTTCCGCTTCAGGCGTCTCCTCGGCTGCCTCCTGGGCGGCCTCTTCGGGAGCCTCTTCAGCTGTCTCTTCCTTTTCCTCTTCTTCCGACATCCTCGTTCCCGTCTTTCCGCTAGCCCTCGGCGGTTTCCCGCTCGAAGTCGATCTTCCGCTGCCTGGCGATCGTGATCAGCCTGGCGACGTCCCGCCGGGAGCGATTGAGCGCAGCCGTGTCCTCGAGCTCACCGGTCGCATGCCGGAGCCTCAGCCCGAAGTCCTCCTCGCGGGCCTCCTTGAGCTTCTCGACCAGCTCGACGTCGCTCATCCCGTGTACCTCACCGGCCTTCACTCGCCCACTCCCTCTCGAGCCACGAACTTCGTCTTGATCGGAAGCTTGTGCCCGGCAACGCGCATCGCCTCACGGGCGAGCTCCTCGTCGACCCCGGCCAGCTCGAACATCACCCGGCCGGGCTTGACTACGGCGACCCAGCCCTCGGGGTTGCCCTTTCCGGAGCCCATCCGGGTCTCGGCCGGCTTCTTGGTCACCGGCTTGTCGGGGAAGACGTTGATCCAGACCTTCCCGCCTCGCTTGATCTTCCTGGTCATGGCGACTCGGGCGGCTTCGATCTGGCGGTTGGTGATCCAGCCGCGCTCGAGCGCCTTCAGGCCGTACTCGCCGAAGGCAACCGAGGTTCCGCCCTTCGAGTTGCCCCGGCGGCGCCCCCGCATCACCTTGCGGTGCTTGACCCTCTTCGGCATCAACATCAGCGACCACCCCCCGTCGGACCGCCACCGAGCGGTTCCTCCTGGCCGTCAGTGCGGTCGGAGTCGAAGCCCTCGGGCATTACCTCGCCCTTGTTGATCCAGCACTTGACGCCGATCCGGCCGGTGCCGGTCTTCGCCTCGACGAAGCCGTAGTCGATGTCGGCCCTCAACGTATGGAGCGGCACCCGACCGTCCGAGTAACCCTCGGTCCGGGCCATCTCGGCGCCGCCGAGCCGGCCCGAAACCTGGACCTTCACGCCCTTGGCGCCCGAACGCATCGCCGAGGTGAGCGCACGTTTCATCGCCCGTCGGAACGCAACCCGGTTCTGGAGCTGCTCGGCGATCGACTGGGCGACCAGCTTCGCATCCAGTTCGGGCCTCTTGACCTCACGAATGTTCACCTTGACCGGGGTCCCGGTGATCTCGTGGAGTTCCTTTCGCAGGGCGTCGACCTCGCTGCCCGACTTGCCGATGACGATGCCCGGGCGGGCGGTATGGATGTCGACCTCGACCTCGCCACGACGCTGGATCGTGATGTCGGAAAGCCCGGCGTGGGCGAGCTTCTGCTCGATGTGGTCACGGATCGCCATGTCCTCGAGCAGGAGCTCGGAGTAGTCGCGACCGGCGAACCAGTTCGACTTCCAGTCATGGATGTAGCCGACGCGAAAGCCTTCTGGATGGATCTTCTGGCCCATTTCCCCGCTACTCCTCTTCCTCTGGCGCAAGCGCCACGCTGATGTGACAGGTCCGCTTGTTGATCGGGGTGGCCCGGCCCATCGCCCGCGGTCGGAACCGCTTGATCGTCGGTCCCTCGTCGACCCTGATCTCGCGGACGATCATCTCGTCGCCGATCAGGTCGTGGTTCGCTTCGGCGTTGGCTGCCGCGGACTCGATCACCTTGGAAACCTCGCCCGCCGCAGATCGGGGCGAGAACGAGAGCAGCGCCCGGGCATCGTCGATGTGCTTGCCGCGCACCTGGTCGGCGACCAGCCGGACCTTGCGCGGTGAGACCCGGACGAACCGGGCGGTCGCCCTGACCAGGACCTCATCGGTGCCATCTCCTGTCTTGCCGGCGGTCGCCACGCTCACTCTTCTCCCCCGCCACCGGTGCCGTGGGCCTTGAAGGTTCGGGTCGGGGCGAACTCGCCGAGCTTGTGACCGACCATCGATTCGGTGATGAAGACGGGCACGTGCTTGCGACCGTCATGGACGGCGATCGTGTGGCCGACCATCTCGGGGAAGATCGTCGAACGCCTCGACCAGGTCCGGACGAGCTGCTTGTCACCGGACTCGTTCATTGCGGCGATCCGCCCCATCAGGCGTTCCTCCACGTACGGCCCCTTCTTCGTCGATCGGCCCATTCCGGTCTACCTCTTCTTCTTCCCGCGTCGGCGACCGCGGACGATGTAGCGGTCGGAGTCCTTGCCCTTCTTCCGGGTCCGGTAACCGAGGGTCGGCTTGCCCCACGGGGTAACGGGATGGCCTCCGGGGGTGTGGTGGGCCTCGCCGCCGCCGTGGGGGTGGTCGACCGGGTTCATCGCCACACCCCTCGTCTGGGGACGGCGGCCCTTGTGCCGGTTCCGGCCGGCCTTGCCGATCTTGACGTTCTGGTGGTCAGCGTTGGAGAGGGTGCCGACCGTGGCCCTGCACTCTGCCCGGACCATCCTCATCTCCGAGGAGGGGAGGCGGAGGGTCACCATCTCGCCCTCCTTGGCGACCAGCTGGATCGAGGTCCCGGCCGAGCGCCCGAGCTTGCCGCCCTGCCCGGGGCGCATCTCGACGTTGTGGACCGTGGTGCCGACCGGCATCTCCCCGAGCGCGAGGCAGTTGCCGGGGCGGATGTCGGCCCCGGGACCAGAGCTGACTACGTCGCCGACCGAGATCTCGCTCGGGGCGAGGATGTAGGCCTTCTCCCCATCGGCGTAGTTCAGCAGGGCGATGTAGGCACTCCGGTTCGGGTCGTACTCGATCGTCGCCACCCGGGCCGGAACCCCGTCCTTCAAACGCTTGAAGTCGATCTTCCGGTACCGGCGCTTGGCGCCTCCGCCGCGATGGCGTGAAGTCACCCGGCCCTTCGAGTTGCGGCCCCCGGACTTCGAGATGCCCTCGGTCAGGCTCTTCTCGGGCTCCGATGCGGTCAACTGCTCGCGCAGCTGGTAAGTCGCAAACCTGCGGCCCGGGCTGGTCGGCTTGGTCTTCCTGATCGCCATCGTCCTAGCCCTCCACCGCCGCGCCTTCGAACAGCTCGATCGTCTGTCCGGGGGCGAGTTCGACCACGGCCTTCTTCCAGGAACGGCTGCGTCCCTGGATCTGTCCACGCCGCTTCGGCTTCGAACGGACCCTCGAGGTACGGACCTTGATCACGTCGACGTCGAAGGCCTTCTCGACCGCGTCCCTGATCTCGAACTTATGGGCACGGTCATCGACCCTGAAGGTGTATTTGCCCGCCGCGATCAGGGCGTAGGTCTTCTCCGAGATGACCGGCTTGATGATCACGCTTCGCGGATCCATCACTCGCCCTCCCCGCCCTCGGGCGACTCGGCCCGGACTTCACCGCCGGCGCTCCGCTCGAGCACCTCGAGCGCGCCGGGCGAGAGGACCAGCGAGGCGGCGCCGATCACGTCGACCACCCCGACCGCTCCGACCTCCACCACCTCGACCCGCGGGATGTTGCGGAAGCTCTTCAGCACCGATGTCTCCTCGGCGAGCACCACCACGAGGGTCGGCTTCGAAGCACCCCACTTGTCGAGCTGGGCGGCAGCGGTGGCTGTCGAAGGCGTCTCGAAGTCCGAAGGCTCGAGGAGGGCGATGCTGCCCCGGTCGGCATGGACCGAGAGGGCCGAGCGCATCGCCCGGCGGCGGGCCTTTCGGTTGACCTTGACCACGTACCGGCGTGGCCTCGGCCCGAATGCAACACCACCGCCGTAGCGGTTGGGAACGCTCAGCGCACCGACCCGGGCACGTCCGGTTCCCTTCTGGCGCCAGGCCTTGGCGGTGGTCATCGAAACCTCTCCCCTGGTCAGGGTCGAGGCCGTGCCCCGCCGACGTGCGTTGGCGTCGGCCCGGGCGGCCTCGTGGACCAGCGAGTGGTGGAACTCCTCGCCGAAGATCTCCCCGGGAAGGTCCGCCTTGGTCGTCTTGCCGAGAACCGGCGCCTTCTGACTAGCCATCGGAGCGGACCTCGACGATCGAGTTCTTCGGGCCCGGGACCGAGCCCTTGACCATGAGGAGGTTGCGATCGGGATCTATCTCGGCGATCTCGAGCCCGGACTGGGTCGCCCTCCGGCCCCCCATCCGGCCCGGCAGCCTCATGCCCTTGAAGACCCTCGCCGGCCAGGCGCTGGCGCCGATCGAGCCGGGGGCGCGAACGTTGTGGGATCCGTGGGTCACCGGTCCCCGGCCGAAGTTGTGACGCTTGACCGTCCCCTGGAAGCCCTTGCCGATCGTGATCCCCGAGACCTTGACCTTCTCGCCCTTCTCGAAGGTCGCGACCGTAACCTCATGACCGAGTTTCAGACCACCGTCGGCCCCGGTCTCGGCTGCGTCGGTCGCCTCCCCGGTCCCCTCGGTCTCCCCGGCCTCTTCGCCCCCGTCCTCGGCCTGCTCGTCCTCACCCTCGTTGCCTTCGGTGACCAGCGGGATCTCTGCGTCGCGGAACTCGACCACGACCCTCATCGGCTGTGCGTCGGCCTTTGCCAGGTGGCCCAACTCGCCCTTGGAAAGCTTCGACTCGGGCACCTCGTCGAAGGCGAGCTGGACGGCGGAGTAGCCGTCCCGCTCGGGCTTCCGGATCGCGGTAACGGGACAGGGCCCGGCCTCGATCACGGTGACCGGCACGACCTCGCCGTCCTCGCGGAAGAGCTGGGTCATGCCGAGTTTCTTGCCGAGGATTGCCGACATCGTCATCCCTAGAGCCTGATCTCGATGTCGACGCCGGCCGGAAGCGAATCGAGCCGCTGGAGGGAGTCGACCGTCTTCGGGGTCGGCTGGTTGATGTCGATCAGGCGCTTGTGGGTCCTGATCTCGAAGTGCTCACGCGAATCCTTGTCCGTGAACGGGGAACGGATCACGCAGTAGACGTTCCGCTCGGTCGGCAGCGGTACCGGCCCGGAGACGGTTGCCCCGGTTCGCTCTGCCGTATCCACGATCTCGCTGGCGGCGCGATCTATCGCGTCGTGGTCGTAGGCCTTGAGCCTGATTCGAATTTTCTGTGCCGCGATCGCAGCCACTGGAATCGGTCTTTTCCGTCCTTCTTCGGGTCAATCTGAGGGCGCCGACGGGCAACTTGCCTGACGCGCCGTTGTCAAGGTCCCCTGCCGCCTTCGCCTTTCCCGTAAACCGGGCCGGGCGTGGTTCAGCCGTCCTGGGGCAAAACTGGTCGTATCGGATACTTCTTGCTTCTTCCCCGCCCGAGGGCGGAAAAAAGGGCGGCCCTTCGAGGAGCCGCCCTTCGAACCGGGGTCGTTACTCGATGATCTCGGACACGACCCCCGAGCCGACCGTCCGGCCACCCTCACGGATGGCGAAACGGAGGCCCTGGTCCATGGCGATCGGCTGGATCAGCTCGATCGTCATCTCGACGTTGTCCCCCGGCATCACCATCTCCGTCCCTTCCGGGAGGTTGGCGACACCGGTCACGTCGGTGGTACGGAAGTAGAACTGCGGCCGGTAGCCCGAGAAGAACGGGGTGTGACGTCCACCCTCTTCCTTCTTGAGGCAGTAGACCTCGGCCTTGAACTTGGTGTGGGGGTTGATCGATCCCGGCTTGCAGAGGACCTGACCGCGCTCGATCTCCTCGCGCTTGGTTCCCCGGAGCAGGCAGCCGACGTTGTCGCCGGCAAGACCCTCGTCGAGGATCTTGCGGAACATCTCGACCCCGGTGATCGTGGTCGTGGTGGTCGGCTTGATGCCGACGATCTCGACCTCATCGCCGGTGTTGACCTTCCCCTGCTCGATCCTGCCGGTGGCGACGGTGCCGCGGCCGGTGATCGAGAAGATGTCCTCGACCGGCATCAGGAAGGGCTTCTCGAGGTCGCGCTCGGGCTCCGGAATGTAGGAGTCGAGTGCCTCGCCGAGGGCGACGATCTGGGCCTTGGCCTCCTCGTCGCCTTCGAGCGCCTTCAGGGCGGAACCCTTGACGATCGGGGTGTTCTCGCCATCGAAGCCGTACTCGGTGAGGAGGTCGCGGACCTCCTCCTCGACCAGCTCGATCAGCTCGTCGTCGTCGACCTGGTCGACCTTGTTGAGGAAGACCACGACGTGCGGAACGTTGACCTGACGGGCGAGCAGGATGTGCTCGCGGGTCTGGGGCATGACGCCGTCGGCGGCCGAGACGACCAGGATCGCGCCATCCATCTGGGCGGCACCGGTGATCATGTTCTTGACGTAGTCGGCGTGGCCCGGGCAGTCGACGTGGGCGTAGTGGCGCCCGTCGGTCTCGTACTCGACGTGGGAAGTGGCGATGGTGATCCCTCGCTCCTTCTCCTCCGGGGCGTTGTCGATTTCCTCGAAGCTCTTGGCTTCGGTGTCGCCCTTGCCTGAAAGCGTGTTGGTGATGGCAGCGGTGAGCGTGGTCTTGCCGTGGTCGACGTGACCGATGGTGCCGACGTTTACGTGCGGCTTGTTGCGCTCGAACTTCTCAGTGGACATCGCTTGACTTCAACCTTTCTCTCGTTACGTCTCTTCTTCTCTGGCTAATGGGCAACCCGGGAAATATAGCCATTCCCGGCCTTCGCGGGGCTCAGGGCTAGGCCTCTGCCCCCGCCTTTTCACCGGACCTGGCCGAGGAGATCTCCTCGGCGATGTTTGCCGGCACTTCTTCGTAGCGCTCGAACTGCATGGTGTAGGTGGCCCTGCCCTGGGTCGAGGACCGCAGGTCGGTCGCGTAACCGAACATCTCGCTCAGGGGGACGAAAGCCTGCACCGCAAGTGCGTTTCCGCGCTGCTCCTGGCCCTGGACCTTGCCACGGCGCCGTGAGAGGTCGCCGATCACGTCACCGAGGAAGTCCTCCGGGGTGATCACCTCCACCGACATGATCGGTTCGAGCAGGGTCGGGTTGGCCTTGCGGGCCCCCTCCTGGATCGCCATCGAGCCGGCGATCTTGAAGGCCATCTCCGAGGAGTCGACGTCGTGGTAGGAACCATCCACCAGCTCGACCTTGACGTCGACCATCGGATAGCCGGCCTTGACCCCGTTCTCGAGTGCCTCCTCGATCCCCTGCTTGACCGCCGGGATGTACTCGCTCGGGATCACACCACCCTTGATCTTGTTGTCGAAGACGAAGCCCTCGTCGGGAGCCGGCTCGACGTTGATCACGGCGTGTCCGTACTGGCCACGGCCACCGGTCTGGCGGGCGAACTTGGCGTTGACCTTGTCGACCCGCTTGCGGATCGTCTCGCGGTAGGCGACCTGCGGCTTGCCGACATTCGCCTCGACGTTGAACTCGCGGATCATCCGGTCGACCAGAACCTCGAGGTGGAGCTCGCCCATCCCGTGGATCAGGGTCTGGCCCGTCTCCTCGTCGGTTTCGACCTTGAAGGTCGGGTCCTCGTCGGCGAGGCGGGCGAGCGCGGTCGAGAGCTTCTCCTGGTCGGACTTCGTCTTCGGCTCGATCGCGACCGCGATGACCGTCTCGGGGAAGTCCATGCTCTCGAGCTCGATCGGGGCATCGGGGGCGGCGAGGGTGTCGCCGGTCCCGGTTTCCTTGAGGCCGACCCCGGCACAGATGTCGCCGGCGTAGACCCGCTCGATCTCCTCCCTGGAGTTGGCGTGCATCATCAGGAGCCGGCCGATCCGCTCGGTCTTGCCGGTGCTCACGTTCAGGACCCGGCCGCCAGCCTCCAGCTCGCCCGAGTAGACGCGGAAGTAGGTCAGCTTGCCGACGTAGGGGTCCGACATCACCTTGAAGGCGAGTGCGGCGAACGGCCCCGAGTCATCGGCCGGTCGGTCGCCCTCCTCCTGCTCCTCAGCGCCCTTGGCCAGAGGCAGGAGTCCGGTCACCGGCGGTACCTCGAGCGGCGAGGGCAGCAGCGCGACGATGTAGTCGAGCAGGGGCTGGACACCCTTGTTCTTGAACGAAGAGCCACAAAGGACCGGGGTCACGTCGAGCGAGAGGGTCGCCGCCTTGAGTGCCTTCATCAGCTGTTCCTCGGGGATCTCCTGGTCCTCGAGCACCGCTTCCATCAGCTCGTCGTCCTGGTCGGCCACCGCCTCGAGCAGCGCGGCCCGGTACTCGTCGGCCTGATCCTTCATGTCGTCGGGGATATCGGTCTCGTCGAACTCGGTCCCCATGTCGTCCTTGTAGATCAGGGCCTTCATCTTGACCAGGTCGACCAGGCCCACGAACTCGTCCTCGGCACCGATCGGCAGCTGGATCGGGACCGGGTTGGCGCCGAGCCGGTCGCTGATCGTCTCGACCGAGCGGTAGAAGTCGGCTCCGGTCCGGTCCATTTTGTTGATGTAGGCGATCCGCGGGACCCCGTACTTGTCGGCCTGCCGCCAGACGGTCTCCGACTGTGGCTCGACACCGGCTACCGAGTCGAATACGGCAACGGCCCCGTCCAGCACCCTCAGCGAGCGCTCGACCTCGACCGTGAAGTCGACGTGGCCCGGCGTATCGATGATGTTGATCCGGTGACCCAGCCATTCGCAGGCGGTTGCGGCCGAGGTGATCGTGATGCCACGCTCCTGCTCCTGCTCCATCCAGTCCATCGTCGCGGCGCCCTCGTGGACCTCGCCGATCTTGTGGGTGCGGCCGGTGTAGTAG
>VEQW01000040.1 GCA_018883025.1 Solirubrobacterales bacterium
GTCGGTCCTCCGGCCAGGACCGAGATCCCTTGGTAGACCTGCATCGAGTCGCAATTGATCGCGACGGCTCGCTTTCCTTGGTCGGCCAGGAGCGCGCCGAGCTCGACCGCCACACCCGTCTTGCCAACCCCGGTAGGGCCTGCGAGGGCGATCACAAGAGGGCGATCGCCAGGCCCATTCGCCCGGGCCGCAGGGCGCTCAGGCAAAGGTCCGGCTCGCCAGGACCTCGGTTCCCCTGAGGCTCTGGGAGGTAGTCGCTTCGATCCGCACTTCCACGAGTTGACCGACTCCACCAGTCCCGTCGAAGACGACCGTCCGATTCTGCCGGTTGCGGCCGCGAAGTGCCCCGGGGTCCCGTCGTGCCGTGCCCTCGATGAGAACTTCGACCGTCTTACCCTCGAACCTCCGAGCCCGCTCCGTGGCTCGCTCCTGAACGAGCTCGACCAGCCTGGCCATCCGCTCTTTCTTGACCGGATGGGGGACCTGGTCCGGCAGCTCGGCCGCCTCCGTCCCCCTCCTGGGGGAGAAGAGGAAGGTGAAAGCGCCGTCGTAGCCGACCTCCTCGACGACCTCGAGCGTCTCCTCGAAATCGCGATCGCTCTCTCCCGGGAAGCCGACGATGATGTCGGTCGTCAGGGAGCAATCCGGCAACCGTTCGCGGATCATCGCCACCCGGTCGAGGTAGCGGTCCCTGCCGTAGGTCCTGCGCATCCGTTTGAGGACGTCCGAGGATCCAGACTGGAGAGGCAGGTGGATGTGCTCGCAGACGGAGTCGAGGGTGGCGTGGGCTTCGATCACGTCCTCCCGCATGTCCTTCGGGTGCGGGCTGGTGTATCGGATTCGGTCGAGGCCCTCGATCCCATCGAGTTCCCGAAGGAGCTCCGAGAACCCGATCCGCTCCTCTTTCCCGAGATCGCGGCCGTAGCTGTTGACATTCTGCCCGAGCAGGGTGATCTCCCTTACCCCTTCCCCGACCAGGGTCTGGGCCTCTTCGATCAGGTCGGCCGGTCGCCTGGATCGCTCCCGCCCCCGGGTCGACGGAACGATGCAGTAGGAGCAGGCGCAGTTACAGCCCTGCGAGATCTGCAGCCAGGCCTGGAAGGCCCTCTCTCGCCGCATCGGAAGATCGCCGGAAAAGCCCTCGAACTCGAAATACCCCTGAGCCGTGAGCGAGTCCGAGGCAAGGAATTCCGCAAGACGATGGATCTGGCCGGGCCCGAAGGCGACATCGACGAACGGGTATCGCCGGAAGACCTCTTCCTTCACGGATTGTGCCCAGCAACCACCAACACCGACGATCCGTGACGGCTCCTCCCTCTTCAGACGCTTCGCCTCACCCAGGTGGGTGATGAATCGGTTGTCGGCGTTCTCCCTGATCGAACAGGTGTTGAACAGGATCAGGTCGGCCCCGTCCCGCTCGGCTGCCTCCCGATAGCCAAGCCCCGCGAGCATCCCCTTCATCCGCTCGGAGTCGTGCTCGTTCATCTGGCACCCGAAGGTGGTGAGGTGGAACGTCTTCATCCCGACGGAGGTTAGCGCCGGGACAGCAACCCGTAGGTCAGGTGCCGTCGGGTATTCGGAGTGGCTGGATCGATGCCTCCTCCCCGATTACGTCCTTCTTGTGCTCCTCCCGCTCCGTCTGTTCCTCGATCGAGAGCCGGACGGCGTAGGTCGCAGTACCCACCACCAGGAGCGCAGTCAGGGCGATCAGCCCGGCAAGCGCCTTGCGACTCGGGAAGCCCTCCTTGCGAAGCCCGATCAGCGATACGACTACCGCGAGGACGGCGAGGGCGATACCGAAGAAGAGGAAGAGGTTCTTGACCAGCATCGGGGGCGATCCTACCTGTTAGTGCCGGAGGCAGACTCCTCGTTATCGGGGCCGGGAGGCGGCTGGGTCACCCTTTTTCAAGCCGCCCTTCGCCGGGCAAGCCGGATCGCTTCATAGGCATCGTCTGCCGAAAAGCCACGGCGGGCCAACAGGCCAAGTGCCCTCTGGCGGGCCGCGGGATCCTCGAGGTCATGATCTCTCTCCCCGAGGAGTCCAACCGCACGCTCCAATTCATCCAGACCATCACCGGCAGCAGCCTCCCGGGCGAGTCCGGGCTCTATACCGCGACCGATCAACACCTCCTCTATCCGTTCGGCGCCCCAGCCGGCCTGCTCACGCTTTCCCTCTGCGAACAGGTGGGCAAACCGTCCGTCGTCCAGAAGCTCCAACCGCTCGAGCCGAAGGACGATCCTCTCTACCTGTTCCGCCCCGGCTCCCTCTTTCTCCAGCCAGTCGGAGACCTCGCTCGAGGTCCGCTCCTTTCGGGAGATCAACCTGGCTGCGCCGGCGACCAGATCGTCTTCATCACGCCCGCTCAGGCCGCTTTCTTCTCCTCATCTGGCGCCACATCCCCGGCGGACTCGGCCGTCGCCTCTGCTTCCTCGCGAGTGGCCGCCTCCTCGATCGGGGCATCCGGGCGAACGATCCCCGAGCCAGCCAGGATTTCCGCCTCTAGCTTGCCGGCGATATCGGGATTCTCGGCAAGGAAGACCTTGGCGTTGTTTCGACCCTGCCCGAGTTTCACGTCCCCGCAGGAGAAGAAGGAGCCGGACTTCTGAACGAGGTCCTGCTCGATGCCGAGGTCGATCAGGCTGCCCTCCCTCGATATGCCTGCTCCGTACTCGATGTCGAACTCGGCCTGCTTGAACGGCGCGGCAACCTTGTTCTTGACGACCTTCACCCTCACCCGGTTCGCGACCGCCTCTGTCCCGTCCTTGAGCGTTTCGATCCTCCTGATGTCGAGGCGCTGCGAGGCGTAGAACTTGAGCGCCCGGCCTCCCGGCTGCGTCTCGGGGGACCCGAAGGAGACTCCGATCTTCTCCCTTATCTGGTTGGTGAAGAGGCAGAGCGTTCCGGCCCGGTTCAGGTTGCCTGCGAGCTTCCGAAGGGCCTGGGACATCAACCTCGCCTGGAGTCCCACCGTCACCTCCCCCATCTGACCTTCGAGTTCGGCTCGCGGTGTCAGGGCGGCGACCGAGTCGACCGCAACGACGTCGACTGCCCCTGACCTCGTCAGGACGTCGACGATCTCGAGCGCCTGCTCTCCATAGTCGGGCTGGGAGACGAGCAGCTCGTCGATGTCGACCCCGATCCTCTTCGCGTAGATCGGGTCTATCGCGTGCTCTGCGTCGACGAACGCGCATATCCCGCCGCGCTTCTGGGCCTCCGCGATGATGTGGTAGACGAGGGTGGTCTTTCCCGAAGACTCCGGCCCGAAGATCTCGATGATCCGGCCGCGCGGCACGCCACCCACACCGAGGGCGATGTCGAGCGGGATCGCGCCGGTGGAGATCGCGTCGACTTCGACTGCGCCCTGGTCACCGAGCTTCATCAGCGAGCCCTCACCGAACTGCTTTTCGATCTGGCTCTTCGCCGCATCGAGAGCTGCCGTGCGCGCCTTCTCCTCTTTGTCAGCGACCGTAGCGCCCTTTTCGCTCTTCTTCTTGGTCATCTCCACCTCTCATGGCGGCCCACGGCACGCCCTCGGTTATCGGATCGGACCGATCCCAAGGGAGTCGCCCACGACCCGCCCTTCACGAACGGAAGTTCGCCAGGAAGCCTAAGGACGCGCTCGGATGGGAAGTCCACATCCCAAAGCTTCCGCCCTCACGCGCATCGACGGAGTGACTCAGGGAAAGATTCACCAACGGGACTGGGACCGGGTTCCCCGGCCGTTACCCGCCGGAGTCCTGGAGCAGCCTCCTTATGAGATGCAGGGCCACCAGGGCAGAGCGCTCCCTGATGTCGTTGCGCCCCCCCGGGATCGTCGGAGCGAGCTCGATCGATCCGAGGTCCCCACCGTCGACGTTGAAACAGACGAAGCCGACCCGCTTTTCGGCGCTGCCCCCATCCGGGCCGGCGATTCCCGTGATCGAAACGCCTATGTCGGTACCCAGGGAGCTCCGGATCCCGCTTGCCATCTCCCGCGCAGTTTCGGGCGAGACCGCACCAAATTCCTCCAGTGTGGTGGGACTTACCCCGACCATCGATTCCTTCGCATCGTTCGAGTAGGTGACCGCTCCACCCATGAAGTACCGCGAGGCCCCAGGGACCGCGGAGATCCTTGCCGACAGAAGGCCGGCGGTACAGGACTCGGCCACCGAGAGCGTGTAGGGACCCCCCAGCAGGAGGTCGGAGACGATCCGGTCGATCGTCGTGCCGTCGGTGCTGAAGACCTCGGCCGGGAAGGCCTCGATCAAGGCATCCCCGAGAGCGTTGGCCCGCCCGGCCGCTGCCGGGCGAAACCGGATGTCGACCTCGAGTTCACCCTTTCGCAGACAGGTGGTCACCTCCAGATCCGCAAGATCGGCTCCCGACTCCTGGATCTTCCGCAGCTCGGCCGCCAGACGGGACTCCGGCAGCCCGAACAGGCGCAACCTGAGCAGGTCCAGCTCCTCGGCTCTCCCAACCACTTCGGAGACCGCCTCGGTCCTGACTGCGTCCGACCACATCGGTCGAAGCTCGCGAGGGGGGCCAGGGAGGACCACGACCACCACGCCATCCGGACCCGGTACGACGAGTCCCGGAGCGGTACCGACCGGGTCGAGCGGTGTCGAGCCGACCGGGACCATCGCCTGCTTCCTGTTCGCCTCGTCGAGACCATCCTTCGGCACCTCGACCCCCCGTGCGGCCGCATAGCGGGAGAGGATCCCGGCGATCTTGCGCTCCATGTCCGGGTCCAGGACCATCTCCCTGCCTGCAAAGCGAGCGACCGACGCCGCGGTCTTGTCGTCCTCGGTCGGACCCAGGCCGCCCGTAGTGATGATCATCTCGACATCGCGAGCTGCGAGGTGTTGCAGTCCCTCTTCGATCGCCTCGGCGTCGTCCGGAACGATCAGGACACGATCGACGGCGATCCCGAGCCCGGCGAGCTCTTCCGCGAGCCAGGGGGAGTTCTCGTCGCGAATGGTCGCGTTGACCACCTCATTGCCGGTCACGAGGATGCCGGCCCTTACGTCCCCCGCCTCCCTGTCACCCTTTCGATCTCTTGCTCCCACTTGGAGGGGAGCGTAACGAGGGAACCCGTGACTGCTCAGTCCGCCGCGGGCCCGCCCGGTGCATCCGGGTTGACGGCCTCCGAATCGTCACCACTCTCGGCACCCACTCCCACGGCATCGGCGGACTCCACCCCACCGCCGAGGAAGTCGTCGAGGGATGCCTCGTCGATCAGGACCTGGCGAGCCTTCGAGCCCTCATAACCGGAGATGACCCCCCTTCGCTCGAGCATGTCGATCAGCCGACCGGCCCTCGTGTAGCCAACCCTGAGGCGGCGCTGAACCATCGAGACGGATGCGCTTCCGGTCTCGACGACGAGCCGGATCGCATCGTCGAGCAGCTCGTCGCTGTCGGGATCGAACTCCTCATCTCCATCGGATCCGGCGAGGGGGCCCTTGTCGGCGAGGAGCTCTTCCTGGAACTCCGGCTCGCCCTGGGAGGCCCAGTGGGTCGTGATCCTGGCGATCTCTTCCTCCGAGACAAATGCACCCTGGATGCGCTGGAGCTTCGAGGTGCCCGGAGCGCGGAAGAGCATGTCCCCCTGGCCGAGTAGCGACTCGGCTCCACCCTGGTCGAGGATTACCCGGGAATCCGTCTGCGAGGAAACTGCGAAGGCGATCCTCGAGGGGATGTTCACCTTGATCGTCCCGGTGATGATGTCGGTCGACGGGCGCTGGGTCGCGAGGACGAGGTGGATACCGGTCGCCCTCGACTTCTGCGCAAGTCGGATGATCGCCGACTCGACCTCGGCCGGAGACACCATCATCAGGTCGGCTAGCTCATCGATCACACAGAGGATGTGAGGCAACCGCGGACCGCCTTCCGCGTCCTGGTGAGCGTTGTAGTCGGCGATGTTCCGCGCCCGTGCTGCCTTCATCAGGCCGTATCGGGTCTCCATCTCCGCCAGCAGGTTCGAAAGCACGTTGGCTGCGAGTTTCGGGCTCGTAACGACCGGGGTGAGCAGATGCGGGACGTTCTCGTAGTGGTTGAGTTCCACCTGTTTCGGATCGACGAGGACGAGCCGCAGCTCGTTCGGCGAGGAGTGCATGAGGAGCGAGGAGAGGATCGCGTTCACGCACCCCGACTTGCCCGAGCCGGTGGTGCCGGCCACGAGTATGTGGGGCATCGAAGCCAGGTCCGCGGAAACGGCCTTGCCGTCGATTCCCCGTCCCAGGGAAGCCAGGAGTGGCGACGAGTTCTCCGGTGGCCGGGTGTAGACGTCACCGAGACGGACCATCTTCCTGCTCGAGTTCGGTACCTCGACCCCGACCGCCTGCTTGCCTGGGATCGGGGCAAGGATCCGGATCTCGGTTGAGGCCAGGGCGTAGGCGAGGTCGTTGGATAGCTCGGTGACCTTCTTCACCTTCGTGCCGGGCGCAAGCTCGAGCTCGTACCTCGAAACATGCGGTCCTGTGACGACCCCGATCAGGGTTGCCTCGACTCCGAAATGCCCCAGGGTCTCGACCAGCTTGCGTGCCAGCTCCTTCTGTTCACCCGTGGACGGGCCGGA
This sequence comes from Solirubrobacterales bacterium, assembly GCA_018883025.1. Classification (GTDB taxonomy): domain Bacteria; phylum Actinomycetota; class Thermoleophilia; order Solirubrobacterales; family 70-9; genus 67-14. Next base: position 6,555 of record VEQW01000040.1, read on the forward strand.
GCCCTTCCTCCCCTTGCCCAGGACCTTCGCCGGTGGGACCCTGAAGGTAGCCCCACTCGAAACAGTCGCTCCCCTGGTCTCCCCCATCGGCGTGAGGGTGGGTGCAGCTTCGCTCGCAGGGGGCCCCTCGGGCGCGGACTCCAGCTCGACCTCCGGGATGGCAACCTCCGCAGTCACGGGCTCTTCGAAGGCGTCATCCCGCTCGGTTGCATCGGGCTCGACGAGCTCGGTCGCTGACCCCTCCGGGTCGTCGGACCAGAGCCCGACCGTGACCTCCTCATCGCCTTCTTCGATCTGGCGCAGCTCGGTCTCCACGTCGGAACTGGGAGCGTCATCCCTCTTCCTGCCCAATCGACCAAGTCCACCGAGGGAGAGCGTCGCATCGCCTGCGACAGCTGTGAGACCACTTCCAAGCCCCCGGACCCGGGCGGTGATGCCACTGAGCGTCCAACCAGTTGCCATCAGCGCCCCGGCGACGATTGCGGCAAGAGCGACGATTGCGGCTCCGGCAGGCATCAGGAGCTGGGCGAGCCCCCAATGAAGGCCGTCACCTATCAGTCCCCCGTGACCCGTGTACCAGGTGGAATCGAAGTAGCCCTCGGAACCGTCCCGGCCACCCGGAATGCCGGCGGCCAGGAGAAGCAGGAGGCCGAGGACCAGGATCACCGCACCGGTCTTGGCGGGCCGGTCGACCGAGGTGTCCGGGGCGAAGACCAGCACGGCTGCGGCGACGAGCAGCCCCACGGGAAGCAGGAAGGCTCCGACCCCGAAGCCGAGGAGCAGGCCCTCCCTCAGGCCTTCTCCGAGCCTCCCCCCTTCGCCCCCGAGGTAGAGCAGGAAGATCATGTAGACGGCGAGTGCCGCCATCCCCAGGCCGATCAGGTCGAGGGTGCGTTGGTCGAGCCGCCGCCCCTTGACGGACCGCTTGGCGCGTGGCTGCTTCTTCGACCGAGCCGGTTTCCTGCGGGTCTTCGACCGCGTCTTGGAGGCCATTCGGTTGTTTTTTCGCCGGATTGACCCGATTCCCTTTCTCCGGAGGGCGCGCTGTGCCTACAATCCGCCTTCGTGGAGGCAGATTCCGAGGGCAGGAATGAAGGGGCGCGAATCCTCGTCGTCGAGGACGATCGCGAGATCGTCGATGTCCTCCGGAGGACCCTCCGGGCCGACGGCTTCACGGTGGAGGGAGTCGAAGGTGGTGGTGCCGCGCTCGAGTTGGCGCCGGACTTCCTTCCGGACCTGGTGATCCTCGACCTCGGCCTGCCGGACATCGACGGCGAGGAGGTCTGTCGTCAGCTTCGTCTCGGGCAGGAGACCGCCCGAGTCCCGATACTCATGCTCACCGCCCGAACCGAACTCGATGACCGGGTGAGTGGACTCGACAGCGGTGCAGATGACTACCTGACGAAGCCCTTCGAGAGGGAGGAGATCCTGGCGAGGATTCGGGCGCTCCTTCGAAGGACGCCGCCGCGGGGCTCGGCGGTCCTCAAGGTGGGTGACCTGAGGCTCGCGCCCGACGCGAGAGAGGTGAGTCGGGACGGCCGGGACATCGACCTGACCAAGACCGAATTCGAACTCCTCGAGTACCTCATGCGAAACGAGCGGCTTGTGATCTCCCGCGAAACGCTTCTCGAGGAGGTCTGGGAATACGACCTGGCCTCCGGCGATACGAACACGCTCGACGTCTTCATCTCCAACCTTCGGCGAAAGCTGGAGGAGGGCGGTGAGCCCCGAATGCTCCACACCAAGCGGGGCTCCGGGTACGTCCTGAAGGCCTGAGGTGTCGACCAAGGGGCGCGAGGGCCCGACCTGGAAGCAGTCGCGCCTCTGGCCGCCGAACTGGTCGATCAGGACCAAGCTGACGGCGGTCTCTGCCGGGTTGACCTTCGTAATCCTGGTGATGTTCGGTCTCGGCGTCGGCCAGTTGACGACCTCGGAGCTGAGGGAGAACTTTCGGCAGGAAACCCGCGATGACGCCCTGGCCGTCGCCGACGAGATCCTCAGGGAGGGCGGCCTCACCCCGAGCTCGCCATCGACAGGCCTGGTTCGGGTCCTCGACCGGCGGCCGGACGGCGCAGAAGTCCTGCTCCTCGCCAACGGGCTCACCCTCCGCCACCCCGACTCCCCCGACCTCGGCGAGTGGACCCTTTCCGACCTGACCGAAACCAACGGCTTCCAGGTCGCCACGGTCAAGTATCCGGCCTCGAGCGAAGACCTGCCGGGGGAGTCCGGGGCGATCGCACTGGTCAGGGTGGGACGGGACCTCGACGGCCTCGAGCGGACGATCAACACCGTGTGGTTATCGATTGCGGCCGGCATCGTGGGCGCATCCCTGCTCGCAGGCCTCGCGGCGACGATCCTCTCCGGTCGGGCATTGAGGCCCCTGACCCGGCTGACCGGGGCCGCGGCTGAGGTCGCCCGAACCAGGGATCCGGCCGTGACGCTTCCCGAACCGGATGGAGAAGACGAAGTCGTCGAGCTGACCAGGTCGTTCAACGAAATGCTCAGCGAGCTCGCGGCCGCCCGAAGCGAAAGGGAGACCGCACTCAGGCGGCAGCGTGAGTTCGTCGCCGATGCCTCGCATGAACTTCGCACGCCACTCACCAGCGTCCTCGCGAACCTCGAGTTCCTCGAGGCCTCGGACGCGCTCGAGGCCGGCGGCCCTGAGAAGGAGGGCCTCGAGTCGGCCCTCAGGTCGAGCCTCAGGATGGGAAGGCTGGTGACGGACCTCCAGATCCTGGCCCGTGCCGACACCGGATCCCCGGAGGTGAGGGAAGAATTCGACCTGACCGAAGTTGCCAGGGCCGCAACCGACGAAGTCCGACCCCTGGCGGACGGACACAGCATCGCCTTGGCAGGCAACGGACCCGTACCCGTCGAGGGCGTAAGGGACGATGTCCACAGGGCAATCCTCAATCTGGTCGAGAACGCAATCCGCCACACCCCCTCGGGCACCGAAGTTACGGTGGAGACCGGGCTGGACAGCGCGACCTCCCGTGCCTTCGTGACCGTCTCCGATGACGGGCCAGGGATTCCGGATGAACTCAAGTCGAGGGTCTTCGATCGCTTCGTCCGCGATTCCGGAGCGGCGGATCGAACCGCCGGGGCGAGCACCGGACTCGGACTCTCGATCGTCAGCGCGATCGCAAGGCAACACGGAGGTGAGGCGACGATCGGCGATTCCGAGGGCGGCGGCGCATCCTTCCGCCTCGAACTCGGCGGGGAGGGACCCCTAACCGGCGATCGGGAAGTTTAGGTTTCTTTTAGGGCGCCTCCGTAACGTTCCCGGTGGACGAGACACAAGAACCCGCCGGCACCACTGACCCCCCTAACGGTACCGGCGGGTTCTTACTTTTCCGGCCAGCTAGACCTCGGTGACCACCGGGACGATCAACGGCCTCCGCTTGAGCTCCCGGTGGATGAAGCTTGCGACAGCATCGTGGAGGTCGGACTGGAGCAGGTCGATCTCCCTGTTTCCCGAACGGGCCGCGGCAACAAGGGTGTCTTCCACGATTTCCGCGATCTCGCCGGCGAGTTCCGGATCGTCATCCAGGCTGCCGATCCCCCTTGAGACGACCTCGGGTTCAGAGAGGACCTCGCCGTCATCGGCTCCGATTGCGGCGACGACGAGGCAGATCCCGTCGGCAGAGAGCGTTCGCCGGTCGCGAAGTGCGGCGTCGTTCGGATCGGCGAGCTCGATTCCGTCGACCAGGATGACTCCATTCGGCTCCTCTTCCCCGAATCGTGCCCCATCTGCGTCGATCTCCAGCGGGAGACCGTTGCGGCCCCTGAAGATGTCGTCCCGGGCGATCCCGACCTCCTCCGCCAGCTCGGAATGGAGCCGGAGCCTCTGGTGGTCACCGTGGACCGGCATCACGTAGTCGGGCTTGACCAGGTTGATCATCATCTTGATCTCGTCCCGGGAACCATGCCCGGAGGCGTGGATCGGCTCATCCTTTGCCGTGACCACCCGCGCCCCGAGTTCGTAGATCCGGTCGATTGTTTCGTTAACGGCGCGTTCATTGCCGGGTACCGGCGTTGCCGAGAACACCACCGTGTCGCCGGAATGGAGATCGACGTCGCGGTGGTCCTGGTTGGCCATGCGACGGAGCGCGGAAAATGGTTCTCCCTGGGATCCGGTCGACATCACCACGACCCTTTCGTCCGGGTAGTCCTCGATCTCCTTCGGTTGGATCAGTACTCCCGGCGGGGCCTCCGCAAGTCCGAGGTTCGAGGCGATGTTGAAGTTCTTCCTCATCGACCTCCCGACGAGGGCAACCTTTCGATCGAGCTGGGCCGCCGCATCGATCACCTGTTGGACCCGGTGGATGTTGGATGCGAACGAGGTGACGATGATCCTCCCGTCACAGCGGGAGAAAGTCTCGAGGAGTGCAGGTCCGACACTCGACTCCGATGCCGCTATCCCTTCACGGTCTGCGTTCGTCGAGTCACCGCAGAGGAGAAGCACCCCTTCCTCGCCCAGGCGCGCCAGGCGGGCCACGTCGGCAGGGCGGCCATCCACCGGTGTCTGGTCGAACTTGTAATCCCCGGTGAAGAAGATCCTGCCCAGGTCGGTGCCGACGATCACCCCGCGCATGTCGGGGATCGAATGGGCGAGGTGCACCAGTTCGATCGTGAAGGGACCCGCCTCTACCACCTCTCCCGGGGGAAGATCGATCAGGGGGACGTCGCCCAGCTTGTGCTCGTCGAGCTTCGAGCGGACCATCCCAACGGTCAAGGTTCCTCCATAGATGGCGGGCGGGATTCCGGTCTCCCTCAGCAGGTAGGGAAGGGCGCCGACGTGGTCCTCGTGCCCATGGGTCAGGACGATCGCCTCGATCCGGTCGGCCCGGTCGACCAGGTAGGAGAAGTCCGGCAGCACGAGATCGATCCCTGGCATCTCTGGGGTCGGGAACATCAGGCCGGCATCGATCACGAGGATCCTCTCCTCGTATTCGACAACCGCCATGTTCTTGCCGATCTCCCCGAGGCCACCCAGGGGGAGGATCCTCAACTTGCCGCTCACGGAAGCACCACATCGACCTCCGCCAGAAGACGGCGAATCGTCTCCCGCTCCTCATCAGAGGCCTCGACCATCGGCAGTCGGAGGGTCCCGGAACATATTCCGAGCATCTCCATAGCGGCCTTTACCGGGATCGGATTGGTGGTGACCGACATCGCCCGATATGCCGGATCGAGGCTTCGGTCGAGCTCGGCTGCCTTCTCCCCCTCCCCGGCCCCGTGCAGTCGGACGATCTCCGCCATTCGCTCCCCGACGAGGTGGGAGGCCACCAGGATTCCCCCGGTTCCCCCGGCATCGAGGCAGCGCAGGAGTCCGGAATCGTTCCCCGCCAGCAGTTCGAGTCCACCTATCGGCCCGATCTCGTCATCATTTGCCTGCTTCACCGCAACGACGTTCGGCGATCTGCCGATCTCGGCGAGGAGGTCGGGCGGCATGTTTACGACCACCCGCGAAGGGATGTTGTAGAGGATGATCGGAAGCTCCGCCACGGCCTCCGCAACGGCACCGAAATGGGCGATCAGCCCAGCCCGATTCGGTCGGTTGTAGTAGGGCGTTACCACCAGGGCCGCATCGGCGCCCGCCTCTGCCGCAAGTCGGGTCAACTCGACCGTGTGCCGGGTGTCGTTCGAGCCTGTCCCGAGGGCTACGGGTACGTCCTTCCCGACCTCTTCGAGCACGGCCTCGAGCAGGGCGATCTTCTCGCCATCGTCGAGGGTCGGTGACTCACCGGTGGTTCCGCCGACCACCAGCCCGGTCGAGCCATGCTCGACCAGGTGTCTGGCGACCCGCCTCGAGGCGTCGAGGTCGAGCCTTCCGTCCTCCTCGAAGGCAGTGACCATCGCAGTCACCGTTCCGCGCAGGGGGTTCTCGATCGGGTCAGGCGTCATCGGGACCGTCGTCCGCAATGAGCTCGGGGCGGCGATCCGTCCAGGGGAGGGCCTCCTCCATCTGCGCCGCGATCCTCAACAGCAGGTCTTCCCTCCATATCGGAGCAACGAACTGGACCCCGATCGGCAGACCGTCCGCGCTCCATGCCAGGGGCAGGGAGATCGCGGGTTGCCCCGTGGCGTTGAAGATCCCGGTGAAGCCGGCCAGCTCCCGGGCGGTCTGCATCGGGGCCATCGGGTCCGGTCCGCTGTCGTCATAGGTTCCGAGGGGCTGCGGCAGCTGGGTGATCGTCGGGGTCATCACGAGGTCGATTCCGCCCTGGTAGAGGCCGGCGACGATTCGAGCAAGGAACTGGTGCCGATTGACTGCGTGAAGGTAGTCGGCACCACTCTCATCCCTCCCTCGCTCGGTCAGGGCCCAGGTCAGGGGCTCCATGTCGTCGGGTCCGAGCTCCCGACCGGCAACGATCTGGACGGTCGCCGTGGTCTCTGCGACCCCGGCCGCCCACCGCGTGATGAAGGTCTGGAACAGCTCCTCTTCCTGGCCCTCCAGTGGCATCGCGGGGTTAGAGACGGTGTGACCGAGTCCCTCGAGCGTGCCGGCCACTGCCTGCACTGCCTCGGCAACCTCGGGGGCAACTGCGTCCCCTGTCAATGAGTCGAGCAGGACCGCCACGTGCAGGGCTCCCGGATCAGCACCCGCTTCCTCTCCGTAGGGCCTCTCGGGTGGGGGTGCGGCATAAGGGTCACCCGGCTCCGGACCGTGGGCCAGGTCGAGCATCGCCGCTGCATCACGAACCGAACGGGTC
>VEQW01000041.1 GCA_018883025.1 Solirubrobacterales bacterium
CGGCCAGAACGTGCTCGACCTGGGCTGCGGCGACGGCGAGCTGCTCGAGACGGTGATCCGCGACCAGGGCTGTCGCGGGGTCGGGGTCGAGACCGATCCCGAGGACTTCCACGCCTGCATCGCTCGAGGTGTACCGGTGACCCAGGGGGACCTCGAAAAGGAACTGCCGACGACCGCTACCGGGGCCTACGACGTCGCGGTCCTCTCGCTCACCCTCCAGGCGGTCCGGCGGCCCGACCGGGTCCTCGGAGAGATGGCCCGGGTGGCGCCCCGGATGGTCGTCTCGCTGCCCAACTTCGGCCAGTGGCGACTTAGGGCCTCACTTGCCCTCAAGGGAAGGATGCCGGTCACCCCGCTGCTCCCTTACGAGTGGTACGACACGCCGAACATCCACCTCTGCACCCTGGCCGACTTCGAGTCGCTGATAGGGGAGCTCGGAATCCGCGTGCGGGAGAGGGTCCTGCTCGATGCCGAGGGCAGGCCACCCGGATCTGCAGCCAGGCTGGCGCCGAACCTGCTCGCCGAGGGCGCTATCTACTCGCTCGAGAGTCCTTGACCTACGAGCCCGACTTGGGCCTGTTCCCGACCGAGACCAGCACCTGCTCGCCGGGGGCCGGCTGGTAGTCGATCGGGACGATCTCCCGGCCGAGCGGCATGATCGCCAGGCGGGCCAGCTTGAAGTTGGCCACACCGAACGGGATCCCGATGATCGTGATGCACTGAAGGACGCCGGCGACGATGTGTCCGAGCGCGATCCACCACCCGGCGAGGATGAACCAGATCACGTTGCCGACGACACTCGCCGTGCCGGCGTCGGGTCGCTGGACGACCGTCCTGCCGAACGGCCAGAGCGCGTAACCCGCGAAGCGGAAGGCGGCGATACCGAAGGGGATCGTGATGATCAGGATGCACATCACCAGACCGGCCACGGCCCAGGCGATCGCCATCACGATCCCACCGAGGATCAGCCAGAGGATGTTGAGGATGAAGTTGACCAGTTCCACGTGAGCGGCTCCTTCGGAATCGGATGGTTCCCGGACCCTAGCCGAACAGTTGGCGGCCACCATAGAAGCCGGCCGCGGCGGCGGCAAGGCCGAGCAGGACCGAAGCCGCGATGTAGAGGAGCGCCCGTCCCGGCTCCCCGGCATCGAAATCGACCAGGGCCTGGACCGAGAAGGTCGAGAAGGTAGTGAACCCACCGAGGAAGCCGACGCCGAGCGCAAGCCTCGCCTGCGGGTCGACCCAGGCCATCGGCATCACGATCAGGAGGCCGAGGAGGAAGGATCCGACCACGTTTATCCCGACGGTCGCCCAGGGCAGGAGGTCGCCATGGAAGAGGCTCGAAATCCCGTAGCGGGCCGCCACCCCGGCCGCCCCGGCCACCGTGACCATCAGGAGCGTCATCCCGGCAATCCTCACGTCCTCCGCGGACACTCAAGGTAACCGCCTCGAACGCCGGCTCGAAGTCGGCGACGAAGACGGTCAAGGTGGTCAAGTAAGGAGAGCGGGTTGGGTCCCCGGGGTATCCTCCTGCAGGTGGGCATCTCGCCCCGGTAACCCGCCCCGATAGCTCAGCTGGATAGAGCGTCTCCCTCCTAAGGAGAAGGCCCCTGGTTCGAATCCAGGTCGGGGTATTCGGGCTCCAGGCCTGGCTCAGTAGCGAAGCAGGGCGACTATGCCGCCGACGTCGGAGAGGGCCGGGACTTCGTCCACCGAGGCGGAACTGACCCCTGCGTCGGTCCGGATCGCCATCTCGACCGCCGCCTCACGGAAGGAGGCCTCTCCCGAGTCGGTCAACGCCTGTCTGCCCCCTTCTGAGAGGTCCCTCCCGTCAACCTCGAGGTAGGGGTCGAGCAGGAGGTGCTCGACCCGGCCCTCGGCCAAGGCGAGAAGGACCTCGTCCGGTCCGACAGCACCCTTCCCCCCGGCACTGGAGCGCTCGATCGCATCGGCGGCGATCCCATTCACTTTCTCGTTCCAGGCGTCGCTCAGGTGGGGCTCGAGGTGCTCGGTCGCATCGGCGGCCGACATGTCGATCAGGTTGGTCTGGACGTTGGCGACGACCAGGTCGCGGGTACCTGCCGGCAGGGCCTCGACGAAGTCACGCCCCAGGTCGCCATCGGCCGCGATCACGAGGCGTTTCATGCCGAGGTCGAGGGCGCTGTCGGCGATGTTGGCTGCCGCCGCCCTGGCGAACTTCGACCGCCACTCCTCGACTCGCTCCGAGTAGGACTCGCTGGTGTGGGCACTCTGCTTGGCCCGGGCCGGGTGGGCAGGTGCCGGTCCCCGGTACTCCTTCCAGTCGCCGAGCTCCAGGTCGAAGACCGAGTACTCCAGGTCCTCTGCGTGGCCGTCGGCCCAGTCGAGCAGGCGAATCCGATCGTGGCTCATCAGTACGAGGCCGGTCTGCTCGCCGCGGTCGATCACCTCGACCATCGGCCAGATGACCGCTCCCTCATCGAGGGCGACCATGTCGTCGCGGACCGGGATCTGGAAGGTGTGGAAATAATCGAGCGAGCCATCCTCACTCAGGAAAAGGGCGACGCTCCGGCCGCGCTGGTCGGCACTCGCGCCTTCGATCCGCTGCTCGGCCGCCTTTCCCAGCTTTCGCATGGCCTCGGCCCGGGCGCCGTCCGCCTCGGCCTTCGCTTCGGCCTCCTTGACGCCGTTCTTCAGGGCGATCTTCCAGCCCGGGGTCTCGCTCGAGTTGGCCGGGTCGCGGGGGTCGGTGCGGGAGAAGACCGAAAGGACCGGGCCGTCGGTCTCGGCATCGATCAGCTCGCGCAGTCTGGAAAAACGCTCTTCGCTCATGCGGCGATGTAATCAGACCGGCTCGCCCGGCCGCCCGGCCGTTCAGCTCTTCGGCGTGGCGTCCTCGGACGGGGACTCTTCGTAGAGGCTCTCGGTGGCGAGTTCCTTGCCCCGCTCGGTCCAGACCTTGACCTCGAGGAAGGCATCGTCGCCGTACTTCTTCAGCGCATCGGGAGCGACCAGGGTGAAGCGGTCCCCGAACACCGGGTCCTGGTCCACGGTCAACTCGGCGATCTCGGCCGAGACTGCGTAGGCAGCCTCGATCAAGGTCCTGCCCCAGACCAGGGTGATGTCGGCGTGGCGGCCATGTTCGCCGTTCCACTCCCCGATCACCTCGTCGTTCAGGTCCACCTTCCAGTCGGGGTTGTCGAGGGCGGTCACGTCGGTGAAGTCGGCGGTCGGGGTGAAGTCGTGGGGGTCGCCGTCCTCGGGCTGGAGGTAGGAGACGTAACCGAAGAACTCGATCCGGACCGGCTCGGATCCACTTTCCATCACCGCCTCACCGTAGGCAGTCGCGGGCGAGTAGGTCCGGCCGGAGAAGGTCCGCTCCGGGTACCAGTAGATCTCGGTCGGCATCGCAGTTCCGGGCGGCAGATCGTCAATCGCCGCGCAGGCCTCGACGAACGACTCCGAGAGCTTTGCGGCGAACCTTCCGTCGGGGATCCCGTAGCGACAGGCGTCGGCGAGGAACCTGGGGATCGGTTTCGGGTCGAGGGTCACCCGGCGACCCTACGCAATCGCATCGCGAAGCTCGGCCGCGGCCACCTCGGGCGGGACTACGTTCACGTCGACACCGGTTGCGAATTCGAACGAGGAGGGGGGTTCGAGCCGGGGGGCGAGGTCGAGGTGCCAGTGGAAGTCCTCGACCCCGCGCGGGGCCGTCTTCACCCAGAGGTTGAGCTGCGGGGTCGCTCCGAAGATCGAGGAGATCGCCCCGAGCGCCCGGTGGAGCATCGGGGTACCGACCCCGTCTTCCTCGAAGGACGGGCTGGGAGTCCTGGGGATGATCCTCATCTCGTACGGCCAGCGCGAGGCCCAGGGGCAGATCAGGGCAACGTCGTCGTCGATCGCGACAAGTCGCTCGTCGCGGCGAACCTCTTCCCGGAGTACGTCCTCGAGCAGGCTGGCCCCGGCCGTCCGCTCGCGGTAGGCGGCGAACCGCTCCCGCTCCCGGGCGACCTGTGCCGGGACGAAGGGCGCCGCCCCGACCTGGGCGTGGCTGTGTTCGATCGAGCCGCCGGCATCGGGCCCCTGGTTGAGGATCAGCTGGACGTAAGGCGCATCGGAGTGGGCCCGCATCCGCTCGCGCCAGGACTCGACCACGGCCTCGAGGCGTTCGGGCGGGAGATCAGTGATCGAGGCGATGTGCTCGGGCGCGTTGACGATCACCTCGTGGTGGCCGGTCGCCGCCCGGGAGGCGAAGAGGTCGTTGCCGGCCGAGCGGACCGAGGAGAGAAGGGGATCGTGATGACTTGCGAACGCGGAGCCGGCCTCGACCTGTGATTGCTCGCTGTCGCCGGGAGGGACCAGCGCCGGGTAGAGGTTCGGGAACGTCCTGGTGGTCCACCCAGGTGAGTCGGGCTCCGAGCCATCGGGCCGGAGCGCCGCAACCTCCCCGGGTGTCTCGGCCTCCGCTCCCTCGCAGAACGGACAGCCCTCTCCGTCGCCCGGGGTCCAGGCCCCGTGACCGAAGTCGTCGGGCTTCAGCGCCCGGTCCGGAGTCACCAGCACCCGGGAGCCGGTCAGCTGGTCGATCCGTATTTCGGGGCCGCCCACCCGGCTCAGGCGGGCGGGCCGGACTGGCCGCCGGGAGCGTTGGAACCGCGCGCCTGGAAGGCCTCCAGCAGGTCCATCGGCAGTGGGAAGACCACGGTGGTGTTCTGGTTGCTGCCGATCTCGAGCAGTGTCTGGAGGTAGCGGAGCTGGAGCGAAGCCGGGTTCTCGCTGATGATGTCGGCTGCCTGGGTCAGCTTCTCGGCCGCCTGGAACTCGCCCTCGGAATTGATGATCTTCGCCCGCCGCTCGCGTTCGGCTTCGGCCTGCCTGGCCATCGCCTTCTGCATGTCGGCCGGGATCTCGACGTCCTTGATCTCGACCGTGGTCACCTTCACGCCCCAGGGCTCGGTCTGCTCGTCGATGATCTTCTGGAGTGCCTCGTTCAGGCGCTCGCGCTCGGCCAGGATCTCGTCCAGCTCGGCCTTGCCGAGCACCGCCCTGAGCGAGGTCTGGGAGATCTGGGAGGTCGCGAGCAGGTAGTTCTCTACCTCGGTGACGGCCTTGTTCGAATCGACCACCCGGAAGTAACAGACGGCATTGACCGAGGTCGGCACGTTGTCGCGGGTGATCACCTCCTGGGGCGGGATGTTGAGGGTGACCGTCCGCAGGTCGATCTTGACCATCCGGTCGATGAACGGGATCAAGAGGATCAGCCCGGGCCCCTTCTGGTTGATCAGGCGCCCGAGCCGGAAGATCACCGCCCGCTCGTACTCCCGCAGAATCTTGATCGCCGAGAACAGCAGGATCAAGGCGAAGATCGCGAGGATGATCACCAGGACACCGATCACTTCCATCAGCTCTCCACTCCTTCTGACTCTCCGGCCGGGCCGGCAGTCCTCGAACGTTCGATTCCTTCGGTCACGTCTTCCTCATTCTTACGGACTACGAGCGTGAGGCCATCGATCGCGACGATCCTTACGTCCTCGCCGACCCTGGCCGACTCTCCATCCTCGTCCAGGCGCGCCTTCCATAATCCTCCGTCGACGAAGACCTGACCGGTGGGCGAGAGGCTTTCCCGGACCTCGGCCGCCATGCCGACCAGCTGCTCGGGCCCCGACCGGATCGGTTCGGACTTGGCCAGGTTCGCCCGCTCGATCACGAACATGACGAAGCCACCGACCACCATCGCCCCGACCACCACCACCGGGATCGAGGTCGGCTCGTTCGAACGGTTGAACATGAAGACCCCCGCCGCGATCAGCGAGACCACCCCGAGCACCGAGAGCACCCGGTAGTCGCGAAAGGCGGTCGCCGAGATGAAGAACCCGACCGAGAGGAAGAGGAAGGCGATCCCGGCGGTGACCGAACCGACATCGAGCAGGCCGATCACGCCGAACACCATCGCCACGACCCCGACCAGTGCCGGGATGATCCCGCCGGGGGTGAGGATCTCGATCCCGATCCCGGCAAGGCCGAGGGCAATCAGCAGGAAGACGACTGTCGGATCGGTTACCTCCACGAAAGGAGCCTAACCCTCGCCTTCAGGGCCGGCCGGGGGGAAGACCCTGGCCAGGTCCTGTCGGAACTCCTCGGTCGATCGGTACGGGCCGTACTTGATGTAGGCCCTGACGCCCGAACGGTCGAAGAAGAGGGTCATCGGCAGCCCGGCCGAGGCACCGATCGACTTGGCGATCGCCTCGTCGGGATCCGAGTAGCTGGGGTAAGGCACCTTGAACTCCTCGAGGAAGGTCCGGGCTGCGTCGGCGTCGTCCTGGGAGTCGACCCCGAGGAAGGCGACCTCGCTGCCCCACTCGGCCGACTCCTCCATCAGCAGGGGGAACTCTTCGCGGCACGGTCCGCACCACGACGCCCAGACGTTGACCACGGCCGGGTATCCCTGAAGATCGGCCATCCGGGAATCGAAGGCGTCCACCCCACCACCCAGGATCCGGGCGCCCTGGCGGTAGAGCGCGGCAAGCGGCGGCGGGGCGTCCGCGAGCGCGGATTCGTAGTCGGGCGGGTCCGGCGCCTCGTAGTAGCTCGAGTCGGAATCCGAACAGGCGGTCAGGCCACCCAGGACGACGAGGAAGACCAACAGGAGCGAAAAAACGGCCGGACGGCCGCTGGCGGGCTTTACTCGATTTCCCATTGGATGCGCCTGATTCCTGTACTATCCCTGCAGTACGCCGGTTGTCGGCGTCCCTCGCGAAGGTTATTGGGATACGGCCATTCGCCCATCCCTCTGGCTTTCGGAAGAAACCTTTCTGAACGAGAAGGACCTCCCAAGCGGGTTCAACCCAAAGGCTCACGTGGCCACTGCTTCGACACCGACCGCCTCTGCGGCGGTCCCCACCGATGAACAGATAGAGCGGGCTTCCGAGTTCGCCCGTGAGCCCTTCCTGCTCGAGGGCCAGGGGCCGGAGTCGCTGACCCCCGGGAGCGCCCGCCGCCTCGCGCTCGACGCTGCGCTTGCCGAGATCGACGCCGGGGCGAGCGAGCCATCGATCGAATGGCGGCGGAACTTCTCCCTCCTGCTGGGCCTCGAGCGTCTGATCTCGGAGGAGCCGCCGACCCTGCGCGACGGGGCCGAGCTGAACCCCCACCAGGTCGACGCCCTCTCCGGCACCCTGGCCGAGCTGATCGCCGAGCAGGAGGTCTCGGCCGGGATTCCCGAGGTCGACCTGCCGCCCACCGAAGAGCCCGGGGACCTCGTCGAGGAGGAGTTGGAAGAAGGGGAGCTCGAGGATCTGGACGAGGAGGAAGACGAAGAGCTCGAGGAGGTCGACGCGGTCGAGCCTGCCGAGGATGAAGAGGCCGGCGACTGGGTCGAGGAGGCCGCCGAGGAAGAGGAGGTGGTGGTCGAGGCGGCCGAGGACCCGGGGGCCGACAGGAGGTTCTGGTTCGAGCACGCGACCGGCGCCGGCAAGACTGTTGCTGCGGTCGGCTTCATCGATGCGACCCGGACCGGCGGAGTCCTGATCCTGACCCACCGCCGCAACCTGGTCGAGCAGTTCATCGGCGAGATCTCGGACCGCGGTTACAAGGAGAGGCTCCGGCCACCGCTGCTGGACGGAAAGGACGAGGCCGACGGACCGGTGACCGTCGAGACCTACCAGTGGTTCGTCCGCAACGCCGACCGGATCTCCGATGCCTACACCGTGGTGATCTGCGACGAGGCCCACACGGCACTGGGCGAGAAGACGAGTGCCTGCATCCGGGCATGGCCCGGACCGATCTTCGTCGGGATGACCGCTACCGGTGCCCTGATCGCCCGCCACGTCACCGACCTCTTCCCGACCCAGACCTCCCGCTTCGACCTGGCCCAGGCCGCCAGGCGCGGAGTGATCGCACCACTCCGCTGCCTGAGGATCCCTCCCGGGCCGGGGGTGAGGACGATCGCCAAGGTCCCCTTGCGAAAGGGCGAGGTGGACCAGGACTTCGATCAGGAGGAGCTGGCCGCGCTGCTCGACCAGGCGCCGTTCAACCTCGCGATCGCCGACCTCTACAAGACCCGTTTCCGGAACGCGCCGGGCGTCGTCTACACGGCCGGGGTCAAGCACGCCAACAACGTCGCGGCCGCCTTTCGGGAGGCCGGGATCAATGCCCGGGCCGTCTCGGGCGAGACGCCCAAGCGCGAGCTGACCGAGACCCTGGCCGCCTTCGAGCGAGGCGAGGTGGACGTGCTCTGCAACGCGATGCTGCTCGCCGAGGGCTGGAACTCGCCCAGGGCGACCGTCTGCATGCACCTCGCCCCGACCGCTTCGCGACGGGTCTACCAGCAGCGGGTAGGCCGGGTGACCCGGCGGGCGCCGGACAAGGAGGCCGGGATCGTGGTCGACTTCGTCCATCCGGCGACCACCCACGACGAGACGATCGTCACCCTCCACAGCCTGCTCGACCGCGACATCTACCGGGGGGGCGCAATCGTGGTCGGCCCGGTCAGGCGCGGGCGGGGCCGTCTGGTCCGGGTGGAGAAGAGGATCATCCCGGTCTCCGAGGATCCACAGCGCCGGATCGAGGTGCTCGAGCGCGACCTCTGGCGGGTCGCGGTGGAGAACCTCGACCACGCCGAACAGCACGCCTGGGCCGCCCTCGCCGGATCGAAGGTGACCACCCAGGGCTGGCGGAAGGCGAAGGCGATGCTCCAGCAGGAGAGCACACGCGAACTCCGCAAGCGCTACCTGCTGACCTGCGTCCAGCGCAATCGGAACCTCCAGCTGAAGCTGAAGGCGCTCGGGGAGATCGGGACCCTCGAGGACGCCGAAGCGTTCGACGACGCGGTCGACATCGTCGGCACCTGGGGCCGGGAGGAACGGCGTGCCGGGACCAAGGCCCTGCTGAACTGCCTGGTCGACCGGAAGATCGGCAGGCGCGATCAGGCCCAGGCCTGGGTCTGGCGACTCGCCTCCTACACGCGGGAACTCCACGAGGAATACGCGGTCCAGCGGTGGGGGGAGACCAAGCGCCTCCTCGGCCTCCTGGTCAACTCGTCCGGTAAGGCCCACGGCCGGAACGCCCGCAAGCTGGTCCAGGCGATCAAGAACCAGGACCGTCGCCTGCAGGTCTCGCTGCTGGCCGCTGCGGTCGCCCACACGCCCGAAGGCGAGGAGGTCCTGCGCGGTGCCCGGATGCGAACCTCGAGGAAGCCCTCGGCCGTCGCCCGCGAACTCCTCAAGAACTTCCCCAAGTCCGGCCGGCGACGGAAGCGCCGCCGAAAGAAGAACGGCTCCAACGGGAAGGCGAAGGCTCCGCGGACCAACGGTTCGGTCGACTCCCAGGACTCCAGCTCAGGGGATGCCGGGCGGGCCGGGGCACCGGACCGAGGCCTCGACAGCGAGCCCACGGAGGCCGAGTCCGAAGAGGCCTGAAGGGCCCGTCAGGCCAGGTGGACTTCGCCGGCGTGGAGGTGCTCCGTTCCGTCACCCGTAGTGACGATCAGGCCACCGTCGGGGGCGATTCCGGAAGCAGTACCCGAACCACCCTCCCAGGTGACCTCCCTGCCCGCCAGGTAGTCGCGCCTGTTCAGCTCCGCGAGGACCGCCGCGTCGGCTTCGACCAGCCACCGGGTGAGCGCCCGGTTGAGCGCATCGGTCGCCGACTCGAGCGTCGCCCCCGACCCGACCGAAGTCGCCCGGTCGCGGATCTCGGGAGGGAACTCGTCCTGCTCGATCGAGAGGTTGATCCCGATCCCGACCACGGCCCAGCCGTCCTGGGGCCTTCCCTCGACCAGGACCCCGGCGCACTTCCTACCATCGACCATCACGTCGTTCGGCCATTTGACCTCGGCCGACCCATCACCCAGTTCCTCGACCGCCTGAGAGGCGGCAAGCCCCGCCCGGAGTGGAAAGAGACCGGGGACTTCGCCTTCCAACGGGACGATCGCCGACCAGGCGAGCGCCTTGCCCGCTGGAGTCGCCCAGGCCCTGCCCTGCCGGCCCCGTCCTTCGGTCTGTTCGGCGCTGGTAACGACCGTGCCGTGCGGAGCGCCCTGCCCGGCCAGCTCCCTGGCATGGGCGTTGGTCGAGCCGATCGTCTCGAAGTGGTGGTGGGGGGAGCCGATCACGCCGGAAGGGGTCCGATCTCCTCCGGACGGGTGGCTCAGGCGGCGTCGCCAGGCCGGGGGAATCGGAGGACGGAGGCCCCGGGGCCGTCCGGCCCGGAAGCCAACTCACCGTCCAGCGTCTCGAACCGCCAGGAGGAAAACCGCTCGACCTCCTCGGCGACCCGCCGCTCCCACCTCCTGACCTCGAGCTCATCGACCGCCGTCGGAGTGCCGGAAGCCGAGGCGCCGGAAGGGGCGTCGGCGGCGACCTCTGCCGCATCGG
Source organism: Solirubrobacterales bacterium (assembly GCA_018883025.1). Lineage (GTDB taxonomy): Bacteria > Actinomycetota > Thermoleophilia > Solirubrobacterales > 70-9 > 67-14. The sequence goes on from VEQW01000041.1 coordinate 10,353, forward strand.
TGAACAGCCGGTCGAGCAACGGTCCGGCGGAACCGGTATCCCGGGCGACCCGATGGGCCCGCTCGACCCGTCCCCTCATCGGCACGTCGTAAGGAGGAGGCCCGCCGACCCCGGCCGCGATCCTGAACAGGTGGGAGGCGACGAACTCCTCCTCCAGGGCGTAGGCCGACCCGGCGAGGAGTGAAGTGCAGACGCCGCAACAGCTGGCCAGCTCGGCAAGGGCGGCCGCCTCGGCGGTCAGCCCGTCCTCGGCCACCAGGTAGAGCTCGGTCATCCGGTCGGTCGAGAGGACCACTGCCTCGGAGGCGACTCCCTCCTCGATCATCCTGCTGGCAAGGCCCGGGGCCGAGGTCTCCGGCACCGAGAGGTCGGGCGAGGGACCGGTCGGGGCCGGTTCGTCCGTCACCCCGATCGCGAGCAGTTCAGCCAACCGTCTCCCGGTCTGCCTGGCGCCCCGGAACCTCGGCGGCCCCTCCCTCGAGCTTCTCGTTCAGCTCGGCCAGCTCACGCCCCAGCCGCTCCAGCTTCGCCCCGATGATCGCGATGTAGACGAGGACCAGAGCGAGGAAGAAGACGTAGGCCGCGGCAACGTAGCCGGTCGCGTCGTTCGGCACGGAGTCCAGCACCGACTCAGACCTCCGCCTGTGGGGAGACTCGACGGGTGCCCGGGGCAGGAGCAGACTCCTCGCCCAGCGAGCGCCTCAGGCGTGACATCTGCCCGTTCACCCTCTTGCCGACCAGCTCGAGCTTGACCAGAGTGACCCAGAGCAGGGCGATCCCGGCGAAGCAGACCAGGAAGGTCCACATCATCGACGGGGGCAGACCGCCCTCGGCCGTGGCGAACACCCTCGGATGGATCACGCTCTCGGCCATCCTCACCGCGATGAAGTTGAGTGGCACGAAGACGCCAGCGGTGATCGCGAAGACCGAGGCGTAACGGGCCTGGCGGTCGCGGTCCTCGATCGCGTACCGGAACGGGTAGTAGGTGCAGTAGAGGAGGAAGACGATCAGGAAACTGACCAGGGTCGGCTCCTCCCAGACCCACCACTTGCCCCAGGACGCCTGGGCCCAGATCGCGCCGGTGACCAGGACGGCCACCCCGAAGACCACCGAGATGTGGATGAAGACGTAGGAGTTCAGGTCGTGGCGTGCATCGCCGGTACGGATGTGACGGTAGCCCTCGACCCCGGCCGCGATGAACCCGGCCAGGGCGACGATCGCAAGCGGCACGTGCAGGTAGAAGATCTTCTGCTTGAAGCCCTGGTCGGCATCCATCGGGGTCCAGAAGAAGACCAGGCCGAAACCGACCACCAGGAAGAGGACGGTCAGGACCGAGACGACCCGAAGCGAGCTCGGGCGTCCGGACTTGCTGGGCGTTTGCGGGGCGTCAGTCTTCAAGCAGGAACTCGAACACGGCGTAGCCGACAAGCAGGAAGACACCATCGTATAGAGCCGCGACCATCAGCCACTCACCAAACCGCTCATAGCCTGGTCCCTCCGGCCCGAACAGCGGGGCCGAGGCCCCGGTCACGGCGATCATCAGCGGGACGACCAGGGGCAGGAGGAGGAGCGGCACGATCAGGTCGCGCGCAGTCGAGTTGACTGCCATCGAGGAGACGACGGTCCCCAGCAGGGAGAAGCCGAGGTTCGCCAGGAGGAGGACCGCGACCAACGGCAGGAGCGAGGAGAACTCCGGAAGGAAGAACAGGGCGAAGATCGGGACGACGATCAGCTCCAGTACGACCAGGTAGACGAAGAGCGACGTCACCTTGGCGGCGAGCAACACGTTGGCCGGGGCAGGGGTCAGCCTGAACGCATCGAAGCCCCCCTCCTCCCGCTCGGAGACGAACAGCCGGTTGATCCCGAGCACCGCCGCAAAGAGGAGCGTCGTCCAGAGGACGCCCCCGGCGAGCGATCCCGAGAGTTGGGTTCGGTCGAGGCCGTATCGGAAGATCACGAAGGTCGTAACCGCGAAGAGGACCATCGCCGGCAGCGACCGCATCGTCCTCGCCTCGGTCAACAGGTCCCTGCCGACCAGCGCCCTCCAGGCGTCGAATGCCTGACCGGCGCTCACGGGGTCCCGACCTCCTCCACCTTTCCCGAGGGGCCGAGCCTGAGGAACAGGTCGGCCTCGGCGAGGGCCCGTTCGGGTTCGTGGGAGACCAGGACCCGGGTCCTGCCGGAGGCGGGGCCGACCAGGTCCCGGACCACCACCCGGCCATCGGGATCGAGGTTCGAGTCCGGTTCGTCGAGCAGGAGGAGCGGTGGCCGGGTGAGCACGGCCCGGCAGATCGAGATCCGCTGGCGCATCCCGGCCGAGTAGCCGCCAACCGCCTCGTCGGCCCGGGACGACATCCCAACCAGCTCCAGATCCCGTTCGATCGACTCGGCCGCCTCCTCCCGGTCGAGCCCGTTGAGGCGGGCCTGGAGGACGAGGTTCTCCCGACCGGTCAGGTCGCGGTAGAGGAGTGGCTGGTGGCCGAGGTATCCGACCCTTCCCCTTACCTGCCAGGCCTCACCGGGCAGGCGGGCACCGAGCACCGAGGCCTCACCCCCGCTCGGTCGGAGCAACGTCGCCAGCACCCGGAGCAGGGTGCTCTTGCCGGACCCGTTCGGTCCCAGGACGGCCAGGGTCTGACCCTCGGGCAGGTCGAGGTCGACCCCGTCGAGGGCGACCCGGTCCCCGTAGCGCCTGACCAGCCCTCGGAGGGAAATCGCCGGTCCGTCGGTTTCCGCCATCCGGTGCAGTCTCCCACCTGGCCCGCAATCGCCGCTCGAAACGCGACCGCGGGAAATCCGCAGCGAAAGGGACCTAGATGTGTTTCCATCTGCGTGATGAGGGGTCCAGAGAACGGGGAGGCAACCCTTGGGGGAGGCCGGCGTGCATGGAG
>VEQW01000042.1 GCA_018883025.1 Solirubrobacterales bacterium
CACCCGACCACCGCCAGGCTCTACACCGACCTCGGCCTGTTCACGGCGGATCCCGAGATCTCGGCGGATGTCGCAGAGATGTTCAACGTCCTGACCGGGTACGCCCGACCCGGGCAGTACCGCAAGGTCCTGGCCTCGCCCGACACGATGAGGGAGGGCATCCTCGAGCGGATCGGGAGGACGATCGAGGCCCATCGCGATGGCAAGGACGCGCGGATCGCACTCAAACTCAATGCCCTGGTCGACCGGGCCTGCATCGAGGCGCTCTACGAGGCGTCTTCGGCCGGGGTTCCGGTCGAGCTGAACATTCGGGGGATCTGCTGCCTCAGGCCGGGGGTCCCTGGCGTCTCCGAGAACATCCGGGTCGTCTCGGTGGTCGGGCGCTTCCTCGAGCACTCGAGGATCTACTCCTTCACCCAGGGCGACGAGACCGAGGTCCTGATCGGCTCCGCCGACCTGATGCCGAGAAACCTCGACAGCCGGGTCGAGCTGGTCGCCCCGGTCGAGGACGAGGTCGCCAAGGCCCAGGCGCTCGACGTGCTCGAACGCTGCCTGGCCGACAACACCAACTCGTGGGTCCTGGACGCGTCGGGAACCTGGTCGAGGCTAAGTCCCGAGGGCGGCGAACCGCGCAACGTCCAGATGGAACTGCGCGAGCAGCACCTCGCCCTGGCCGCGACGACCACTCCCCAGGCTGTCGGCTGATCCGATCCGGCCGGGCCAGGTACCTCTGGTAGTTTCGAAATCGCCCGTGGGACTGCTCGCCCCCAGAGACGATGTCTTCTTCACTCTGTTTGCCGAGGCGGGGGCGAACAGCCTCAAGGCGGCAAAGACCCTCGAGGAGATGCTCGGCAGCTGGCCAGAGGACCTCGGCCTAGGGCAGGAGATCCTCGCGCTGGAACAGGAAGGCGACCGGGTCACCCACGAGATCATCCGGCGCCTGAACTCGACCTTCGTCACCCCCCTGGACCGGGAGGACATCTACGCACTCGCCACCCAGCTGGATGACATCGTCGACTTCGTCGAGGAGGCTGCGGACTACCTGGGCCTCTACAAGGTCGAGGCACCGATGTCGCAGGCGATCGAGCTCTCACGGATCCTCGTGGCCGCCTGTGACCAGCTGGCCACCGCTCTCGGCGAGCTTCCGGCGTTCGGGAACCTCGAGCCCTTCTGGATCGAGATCCACCGGCTCGAGAACGAGGGCGACCGGGTCTCCAGGGATGCGGTCGCATCGCTCTTCTCGACCGGAATCGATCCGATGGTGGTCATCCGGTGGAAGGACATCTTCGCCGTCCTCGAGAGGGCGATCGACGCGACCGAGACGGCGGCACACATCCTCGAGGGCATCACGATCAAGAACGGCTGAGCGAAGATGGATGGTGACCTGCTCCTGGCCCTCGTCGTTGCCGTCGCCCTCATCTTCGGTTTCAGCAATGGGGTCCTCGACGCCCCGACCCTTCTCTCCTCCCTGGTTTCGACTCGGGCGATCGGCCCGAGGACGGCGCTTATCGGGGGGAGCCTGCTCAATTTTGCCGGTGCCTTCCTCACCCTTCAGGTGGCCGTGACCCTGGCCGAGAGGATCGTCGATCCCTCGGCTATCCGGGGGCCTGAGGGCCTGGAGGTCGTGCTCGCCGGGATAGCCGGGGCGATCGCCTGGATCGTCGCAACCAGCAACCTCGACCTTCCTTCCTCGAGCTCCCACGCGCTGATTGGTGGCCTGGTGGGAGCGACGATCGTCGCCGTTGGGTTCGGCGGGATAGAGCTCGGCGGACTCGTGGGTCTTGCACTGCTCCCGGCCGTGCTCGCGCCGGTCGTTGCCTTCGTCCTCGGGGCCGGATTCATCGCGGTGGTCTACCGGGTCTTCGCACGCAGGCGGCCCGGTCCGGTCGGCCGCGGTTTTCGGCTGGCCCAGCATTTCTCCGGAGGCCTTCTCGCCTTCTCCCACGGTTCGAATGACGCCCAGAAGACGATGGGCGTGATCACCCTGGCCCTGGTCGCTAACGGAGTCCTCGCCGAGGGGGAGGGCACACCGTTCTGGGTCGTTCTCGCCGCCGCAGCTGCGATCGCCCTGGGGACGGCGATCGGGTCCGGACGGGTGCTCGGGAAGTCGGTCCCGAGGATCATCAAGATCGACCCTGCCCAGGGTTTCACCTCGGAGATGTCGAGTTCGACGACGATCCTGGTCGCATCGTTGCTCGGCTTTCCGCTCTCGACGACTCAGGTCATGAATGCCGGGGTGATCGGCGCTGGGGCGGCGAGGGGAATCTCGGCGCGGAGGTGGGGCCTTGCCCGGAGCGTGACCAGGGCCTGGCTCCTCACCTTTCCGGCGACCGCAGTGATCGGCGGTCTCGCTTTCGGCATCACCTCCCTTGCAGGCGGAGGCCTGATCGGAGGGCTGGCTGCCCTCGCGCTCGTGGGGATCGGGGCGTTGCTGGCCTCACGGCGGATGTCTCACCGGGCAGTGCGTCTCGCCCGCACCTGAGGGGGCTCCCGATCGGGTCCTGGGCCCGATCCCCGAACGGGGATACGATCCATGCGTGGTTGCCCTTCGCAACGTCCTGATAATCGTGCTGCTGGCGCTCGCCGTGATGCTCCTGCCCGGGGGCGGTCGGATCACCGAAGCGGTCTTCCAGGCGCTATCACTCGGCTTCCTGACCGTTCTGGCCTGGGCTGCATACCGCTTCCTCAGGGCCCAGGAGTTCACCCTTCTCGCGATGGACGACTCCCGCAGGCTCCTGTTCGCCGGTGCACTCGGCCTGCTCGTGCTCGCGGTGGCAGGGACCGACACCCTCTGGTCGTCCGGACTCGGGACCCTGTTCTGGCTGATCCTGGTCGGGTCTGCGGTGATCGCCCTGTGGCGGATCTGGGTGGCAGAGAAGCCGGCCTGACGCTCCGGGTCCTGACCTGGAATCTCTTCCACGGGAGGGATGCCCCGCCAGGGGAGTTCGAGAAGGGGGTCGGCTGGCGTTTCGGTGGCAGGTCGTTTCGCTCCGGTGACTACGTCCTGGTCAACCGTTCGCTCGCGGGTGAGTTCGTCCGGGTCCTGAATGGCCTCGAGTGGAATGTGGCACTGCTCCAGGAAGTACCGCCCGCCTGGTCGGGACCCCTGGCGGAAGCGACGGGGGCGAACGGCTCCTTCACACCGACCTCGCGGAACTGGATGAGGCCGGTGACCGGCTCCCTCTGGACCCGGAGGCCGCATCTGATTGGAAGCTGGGAGGGCGGTGGAAACCTGATCCTGGTGCGGGACGGACTCGGACTCGACCCGGGAGGTCAGGACCGGCGAATCCTGACGCTCCTCCCCGAGCGTCGAGTGGTCCAGTCGGTTCGCCTGGAGGGCGGCGTCGACCTCTACAACCTCCACGCCTCGATCGGCCACGAACGGGCGTCCCGCGACGTCCTGGAGGCAGCCTCCTTCGCCTCCGAGACTTCGGGTCCGCGACCACTCGTCCTGGGTGGTGACTTCAACTGCCGGCCTTCGACCGGGCGTCCCTTCCCGGCGTTGGCCACTCGGTACCGGCTCTCCGATCCGCCATCAGGGATGACCGGCTCGATCGATCACCTCCTGGTTCGCGGCCTGGAGGTCGTCGAACCACCTCGCCCCCTTCCCGATCGAAGCCGAGAGGTGGCCGACCCGGAATCCGGGGCCCTGATACGCCTCTCCGACCATGCGCCGGTAGTCGGTCTTTTCCGGGCCTGAGTTCCCTCGGCGCCCGGGCGGCTGATCGAAGTAGTCGCAGAGCTTTCCCTCCCCGAGGGGAATTCGTGATCGACGAACGGCGACCTTGGCCGGGTGTTCGCGGCGAGTCAGAGTCGAGCGAGAGGATCGGTCGGGGGTTCGAGGGGAGGCGAGGCCGGCTCGGTCTCGCTGGAGCTGATCGGCGCCCTTCCGGTCGTGGCGATCTCGTTGCTCGCTTCGCTACAGCTCGTGGTGGCGGGCTACGTGATCTGGTCGGCCGGTACCGCCGCCAGGGCCGGCGCACGCGCGGTCCTGACCGGCGCTGGGCCGGAGGAGGCAGCAAGGCGCGCCCTTCCGGGAGTACTGGCCAAAGGCTCCCGGGTGACCCGCGAGGACGGGGTGACCGTTTCCGTTCGACTGCCCGCACTCGTACCGGGACTGCCCGAGACCTGGCTGGAGGGCTCGAGCGATCTCGGCCGGTAGGGGATGGATGGGTCGGTCTCGGCCTCGCTGCTCGGGCCAGGCGACGGTCGAGGCGGTCGCCGGGGTTGCCGTGCTGCTGTTCGCCGGTCTGGTCGCATTCCAGCTGCTCCTGGTCGGCCACGCCCACCAGCTCGCTGAGGGAGCGGCCCAGGCCGGGGCGGTAGCGGTCGTACGCGGGGAGCCCGCCTCCGCCGCGGTAGAAGATGCCCTGCCGGAGTGGGCCAGCCGCCGGTACAGCCTCGGTCGCCTGCCCGGGGCCGTCCGGGTGAGCGTCCGGCCACCTTCCCCGGTCGGCCGGATATCGCGCCTGCTCGAGGTCAGCTCGACCGCCTGGGTTCGTGAGGCTCCCCGTTGAAGGGATCCCTGATCGAGGTGGAACCGGGGTCCGAGTTACCGACGGTGCTGGTCACTTCGCCCGGTCCCGACCCCTCGGTCGCCCGTATCGCCCGTCGACTTCTCGCCGGACGAAGTCGCTCGTCGGGGCCGGGATGCCTGCTCGAAGTCGGACTCGACGACCGGTCCAAGCCGACCCTGCTCAAGTCCCGTTCGGCCTCCGAACTCGCGATACGAGTCGAGGCGGTGGGACCGGGGATCAGGGCCGTCGCAAGGGGCAGGGACTGCTGGGTGAGCCTCACCCCCGAGCCTGACCTGGCCGGTCGGATCCGGGAGTTACTGGGGATGGTCGAGGACCTCGGGGCGGTCTTCCTCGCGGTCGCCCCCTCCTGCTACCTAAAGGTCCGCAGCTTGCTGGACTCGGAGTCGACCGAGATCCTGATCAAGGGAGATGCCGGGACGGACCCGGTGGTCGAGCTGGCCCTCGACGAGGCCGAAGGTGCCGGCTACTCGGCTCGGAACGTGATCCCTGGCAGAGGGCGGCTCGAACGCATCAGTCCGGTCTGGCGCTCGGAGTCCGGCCAGGCGACCCCGCTGGTCCTCGGGGCAGCGCTGATGACGATCACCGTTGCGGTCGCCCTGGTTGCGATTGCGGGGGCCGGCACCGGCAAAGGGAGGGCACAGCGTGCCGCCGATCTGGCCGCCCTCTCGGCGGTCCGCTCGATGCGGGATGACCTGCCCAGGTTGCTGGCACCGGCGACCCTTCCCAACGGGCTGCCGAACCCGGCCCACCTGCCGAAGCCGGTCTACCTGGCCCGTGCACGGCTGGCGGCGACCTCGGTCGCGGCCGCCAACGGTGGATCACCGGCCACCGTGTCGGTGGTCTTTCCCGATGCCGCCTCCTTCGCCCCGTTGACCGGCCGGGTCAGCCTGCCGGTGGGGGGACCGCGAGGGCCTGCCGGCAGGGCCTGGGCCGTCGCAAGGGTAGGCCTGGTCGGATCGGGAGGCACCGATCTCGCCTTCGCAACCGGCGGTGGCTATTCCGGCCCGCTCGCGATCCGCCAGGGCCACGGCATGAGGCCCGATGTGGCCGAGGCATTCGACCGGATGGCCGCGGCGGCGCTCCGGAATGGCGTCGGCCTGGCGATCAACTCCGGATACCGGTCGGATGCCGAGCAGGCACGACTGTTCGCGGCCAACCCAGACCCCCGCTGGGTCGCGCCTCCAGGGCAGTCGCTCCACCGTTGTGGGACCGAGCTCGACATAGGTCCGCCTTCCGCCTACGGCTGGCTCGCAGCGAATGCCGGACGGTTCGGATTCCTCAAGAGGTACTCCTGGGAGCCGTGGCACTTCGGATTCGTTGCCGGACCGGAGCCCTGCTCCGCCGCGGCGGAGGTCTCAGGGGTCGGGGAGGGGGCGAGGGGAGGCACGATCCTCGTTCCGGATTTCGTTCCCGTCCGGTTCCGTCGGCCGATCCTCGCCGCCTCGCTGGCGACCGGGGTACCGGCAGCGCTGTTGGCGGCCCAGCTCAAGTCGGAGTCGAATTTCGACCCGAACGCAGTCTCGCCGGCCGGAGCCCTTGGGATCGCCCAGTTCATGCCTTCGACTGCGGCCTCGAGGGGACTCACCGATCCATTCGACCCGTTCGCGTCGATTGCCGCCCAGGCCAGGCTGATGGCCGAGCTGATCGCCCAGTTCGACAGTACCCGTCTCGCACTCGCTGCCTACAACGCCGGCCCGGGCGCGGTGTCGGCCTGCGGTTGCGTGCCCTCCTACCCCGAGACCCTCGCCTACGTCGCCCGGGTACTGGCCCTCGCGGGCGGGGCCGCTGGCTCGATCGGGGTTCCGATGGAGGTCGAGTTGGTCCGGTGACCCGGGGCCTCCGCCTGCGAGCCGTATCCGGGTAGGCTCGGGCCGTGGAGAAGATCGAGATCACCGACCCCGATGCGATCGCTTCCCTCGTCGGGACGGCCGTCGGACCGACCGATTGGCGGGAGGTCACCCAGGAGATGATCGACTCGTTCGCTCAGCTGACCGGTGACCACCAGTGGATCCACGTCGATGTCGAGCGGGCGGAGAAGGAGAGTCCGTTCGGAACGACGATCGCCCACGGCAATCTCACCCTCTCGATGATCGACGGGTTCAGGGAAGGGCTGGTCGACGTCTCCAGGGATGCCTTCGCCCTGGGCGTGAACCTCGGTTGGAACAAGGTCCGGTTCCCGGCCCCGGTGCCGGCCGGCTCCCGGATCCGTGCTTCGGCCGAGCTGGTCAGCTCCGAGCAGCGCGACGACGGCTGGATCGAGAACGTGACCCGATTCACCCTCGAGGTCGAGGGCGGGGAGAAACCGTGTTGCGTCGCCGACAGCGTCACCCGCCTGCTCAAGGCCGGCTGAGCGCCTGAGGCCGCTAGCGACCCTCGAACTCGACCTCGTCGCCGTCGAAGAAGGCCTTGACGGCCCGGGAGAGGTCCTCGGTCGCCATCGCCTCGGCGATCGCGTGCCGTTCCTGCTGGAGGTGTTCGGTGAGCGTGTGATCGAGGCTGGTGCCGGCGAGGCGCTTCGACATCTTCACGTAGTAGGGAGCCTTGGCCCCGAGCTTCCGGGCCTTCTCCATCGCCCGCTCCATCAGCTCGTCGGGTTCGACGACTTCGGCGACGATCTTCTCCTCGAGCGCCGCCTCTGGGGAGAGGTTGGGGTCGTTGAGGAGGAGCTCGATCGCCCGCGACGGCCCGACCACCCTTGGAAGGAAGTAGGTCATCCCGCCGTCCGGGGAGGCGCCGATCCTCCCGTAGGCGCAGGCCAGGAAGGCATCCTTGGAGCAGATTCGGGTGTCGCAGGCGAGGGCGAGGGAGAACCCAGCTCCGGCGGCCGGCCCGTTGATCGCGGCGATCACCGGGTAGGGGATCCTGACCAGGTCGACGATCCCGCGATGAAGGGTCTCGGCGCCGTCCCTGACGCCCGCGACGATGTCCACCTCGGGATCCTCGACACCGCGACGGAACCAGTTGACGTCACCTCCGGCGCAGAAGGCCGTGCCGGCACCGGTGATGACCAGGGCTCGGAGGTCGGCCTGGTCGGCCAGCCAGCCGAAGATCACTGGGAGCTCCGAGATCATCGTCGGGTCCATCGCGTTGTAGGCGTCGGGCCGATCCAGGGTGAGGATCCCGACGCCGTCCTCCTCCGCGAAGGTCATCGTCGTCAGCTCTGGTGGCGGGGCGGAATGGGGCATGGTCGGCGCCGGAAGCCTACCCGGTCCCCGGGACTTCCTAACCTTCCATGGATGGAAGCGTTGGTAGGAGCAGCGCATGGGTGAGGCCGGCACGGGATCGGAGTCACGTGAGCGGCGTCTGGTCGCCGAGCGCCGGGCGCTCCCGGACGAGCCGGGGGTCTACCTGTTCCGGGATCGGGACGACGATGTGATCTACGTCGGCAAGGCCCGCTCGATCCGCAAGCGGGTCGGCTCGCACTTCTCGGGGGGCAACGCCGCGATGACCTCGGAGGTCGATTCGATCGAGTTCCTCGCGACCGATACCGAGTCCGAGGCCCTGATCGCCGAGCAGAACTTCATCAAGCGGTACCGGCCCAGGTTCAACGTCCGCCTGAGGGATGACAAGTCCTATCCCTACATCGCCGTATCGCTCGATGAGGATTTCCCCCGCGTCTATTTCACGAGGGAGCGCCATCGCGCCGGTCGGGCCTACTTCGGACCGTTCTCCTCGGCCCGACGGGTGCGGGAGACCCTCGACCTGCTGGGGAGGCTGTTCCAGTTCCGGACCTGCGACGGCCCCGAGCCAGGGCGACGCTCGGGTAGCCCCTGCCTCGACTACTTCATCGACCGGTGCGGTGCGCCCTGCGTCGGCTACGTCGACGAGGAGGCCTACCGCGAATCGATCGACGGGGTGCTCGACTTCCTCTCCGGCCGCTACGGACGGATAGAGGAGGAACTCGAACGCCAGATGGAGGAGGCATCGGCCGCGCAGGATTTCGAGAAAGCGGCCGCTTTCCGTGATCGCCTCGAGGCGGTCAGGTCGCTGTTCGAGAGGCAGAGGGTCTCGGGGACCTCGGTCGCTTCGGCCGACCTGATCGGCGTCTCCGCCGAGGGAGCCGATGCGAACGCCCAGGTATTCCAGGTTCGGGACGGCGTCCTCCTGGAGAAGCAGGGTTTCTACCTCGAGGTTCCCGAGGGAACGGGGGAAGGGGACGTCGCCGCCGGCTTCATCGAACGGTTCTACGCGACCTCGCCCGCCCTGCCGAGGACGGTCCTGGTCGGCCCTGAACTCTCGGGCCGGACCGACGAGCTGGCCGAACGGCTCTCGGTCATGCGCGACGGTTCGCCTGTCGAGCTGAGGGTCGCCGAGAGGGGCGAGATGCGACGTCTGCGTGAGATGGCCGAGCGAAATGCGAGGCTGGCGCTCGGGCAGGAACAGCTACGCCGGGAGTTCGGGCGGCGTCGGAAGGCCGAGGCCCTTTCCGGCCTCGCCGAGGCGCTCGGGATGGATGAGGTGCCGGTCCGGATCGAGGGCTTCGACATCTCCAACCTCGGTGGTCAGGACACGGTCGCCTCGATGGTCGTCTTCGAGGGCGGTACTCCGAAGAAGTCCGACTACCGGAGGTTCAAGGTCTCCCGGGGGAGTGGTCCCGACGACTACGCATCGCTCGAGGAGATCCTCGGACGAAGGATGGCGAGGTACGAGGAGCAGGTCGACCTCTCTCCGCACGATCCCGAACGCGACCAGAGCTTCGCCTCGCTGCCGGGACTGATCCTGATCGACGGTGGCAAGGGTCAGCTCTCCTCCGGACTCAAGGCGCTCGGCGGGTTCCTCGAGCGGGGGGTGACCGTGATCGGACTTGCCAAGCGCCACGAGGAGATATTCCTGCCGGGCAGCAGCCACCCGGCCCCGATCCGACCGGATTCGGAGGCATCTCTCCTCCTCCAACGGGTTCGGGACGAGGCCCACCGGTTTGCGATCGGCCACCACCGGGGTCGGCGCAGCAAGCGGATGACCGAGTCCGTCCTCGACGGGATAAGGGGGGTCGGTCCCGAGCGCAAGCGCCTCCTGCTCCGCCACTTCGGATCCCCCGACCGGCTTGCTGAGGCCAGTCGGGAGGAACTCGAGGCGGTGCCCGGGCTGCCCGGTAAGGTGGCTCGAGAGGTATATGAACAGCTCCACAGGGTCTGAGTCGGTGGTACCGGAGGGGACGGGGGCCTCGCCCGGGGAGGAAGCCGAACCCGGCGTCGAACCCGACCCCGGCGTGGACCTCGTCGTGATAACCGGACATTCGGGGGCCGGTAAGTCCGAGGCGATCGCGGCCTTCGAGGACAGCGGTTACTTCTGCGTCGACAACCTCCCTCCGCAGATGATCGAGGCCCTCGGCGAGCTGTTCGCTCTGCCCGGCAGCTCGGTCGAGCGGGCTGCCGTGGTTACCGACGTGCGAAGTGGCGAGTACTTCGACCAGCTGGTCGAAACCCTGGAACGGCTCGAGGAGGGCGGCATCGAACCCAGACTGCTCTTCCTCGAGGCCCAGGAGGAGGTGCTGATCGACCGCTACAAGGAGACCCGCAGGCGTCATCCTCTCGCACCGGAGGGGAGGGTCCTCGAGGGGATCCGGGCCGAGCGGGAGTTGATCTCGCCCCTCCGAAACCGGGCCGACCTGGTTCTGGACACGACCGAGCTGACCGCCCACCTGCTCAGGCAGCGGATCGTCGAAGAGATGATCGATCGCCGGGACGAGGGTCGGCTCGCAGTAAGCCTGCTGACCTTCGGCTTCAAGAATGGCCCACCGCGGGATGCCGACATCACCCTCGATGTGCGCTTCCTGCCGAATCCCTACTACGACCCCGAGCTCCGCCCGAAGACCGGTCTCGACCCCGAGATCCGGGAGTACGTCGAGGCCGGCACCGAGGCGGGCGAGTTCTACGGGCGCCTCCTTCCCCTGCTCGAGTTCCTGATACCGGCCTACGTTGCCGAGGGCAAGAGCCACCTGACGATCGCGATCGGCTGTACCGGCGGTCGTCATCGTTCGGTCACCGTGGCCGAGCGGATCTGGAGCGACCTTGCGATGCGCGACGACGTGGTCGTCAGCGTCAGCCACAGGGATCTGGACTGATGCCCGGCGCCGGTCCGGCGGTCCGGGCCGAGGGACTCAGCAAGGAGTTCGGCCAGACGGTCGCGCTGGATGGCCTCGACCTCCTGGTCGAGACGGGGGAGATCGTCGCAGTCCTCGGGCCAAACGGGGCGGGGAAGACCACGCTCCTGACCATCCTCGAGGGGCTCCTCCAGCGTGATGGTGGGGCGGTGGAAGTGCTCGGGATCGATCCGGCGGCGGCGGATCCGGACTGGAGGGAGCGGATCGGGATCGTTCTCCAGGAGACGGCCCTCGAGCCGCTCCTGACCGTTCGCGAGTCGCTCGAGCTCTATGCCGGCTACTACCGCGACCCGATGCCACCCGACGAGCTGATCGCCCTGGTCGGACTCGGGGACTCCGCCGACGTCCGGGCCGGTCGGCTCTCTGGCGGCCAGCGGCGTCGACTCGACGTTGGGATTGCGATGTCGGGCAGGCCCGAGTTGCTCTTCCTCGACGAACCGACCACCGGTTTCGACCCCGCTGCACGGAGGAGTGCCTGGGCGATGATCGCGGGACTACGCGAGCGGGCGACCACCGTACTCCTGACCACCCATTACATGGAGGAGGCGGCCGAGCTGGCCGATCGGGTGGTGATCGTCGATGATGGCCGGGTCGTCGCCCACGGAACCCCGGCCGGCCTCGGCTCCGAGCGGGGACTCAAGACTGCAATCTCCTTCCGGTTGCCAACCGATGTCGAGCCCGGGGACCTGCCGCTCCCCGGCGACGGAAGGCTGGTGCGGGACGATTCCGGCAACTTCTCCCTCGAGACCGACCGTCCGACCGCCGACCTGGAGGCGATAACTGCCTGGGCCGGGACCCGGGGCATCGAACTCGACGAGCTCTCTGTAAGGCCCCCGAGCCTCGAGGACGTCTACCTGGAGCTGACCGGATGAGTGGGGCAGCCAGGGCAATCGGACTCGTATCGCACGAGTTCAGGTACTGCCAGAAGGTCTTCTGGCGGAACCCCGGCTCGGTCTTCTTCACGGTGCTCTTCCCGGTCCTGCTCCTGGTCATCTTCGCGACGATCTTCGGCGACGACCGGATCGAGACGCTTGGGGGGATCCCAACCGATCGCTACTACGTGCCGGCGATCGTCACCCTCGCCGTGATCTCGGCGACCTTCATGAACCTGGCGATGAACCTGACCATCGCACGGGAAGGGGGGTTGCTCGAGCGCGGGCGGGGTACGCCGCAACCGGCCTGGGTGTTCATCGCCGGGCGGGTGGGCAACTCGGTCGTCGTCTCCGTCCTGATGGTCGTGGTCGTGACCCTGGTCGGCCTCGTCCTGTTCGGCTCCCCGATCCCCTGGAGCTCGATCGGGCTAGTCCTGCTGGCCCTCGTCGCGGGCGCTGCCTCGTTCAGCACCCTCGGCGTCGCGATGACCGCGGTCATCCCCTCGCGGGAGGCCGCCCCGGCGATGGTCAACCTGATCGTCCTGCCGCTCTACTTCCTCTCCGGGATCTTCATCCCCGAAAGCGAAATTCCCTCCGGCGTGCTCGACTTCGCCTCGATCTTCCCGGTCCGGGCCTTCTTCGAGGTGATGCTGGCCGCCTACCTCCCGGTAGTGGATGGAGCCGGATTCCCCTGGGGGAGTCTGGCGGTCCTTCTGGCCTGGGGTCTGCTCGGCCTCCTGCTCGCCCTCCGGTTCTTCCGCTGGATGCCGCGTCGCTGAACCCCGGTCGGTCAGCGGTCCGGAGCCGCGGAAGGGCACGGCCCTCGGATAACATCGCGACCGTTCCTCGCCACTCGGGCAAGGGGCGGTCGGGGCGCCGGAACGGCACCGTGGACACCAGAGAGGAGCACCCACCCAGATGAGCGTCAAGGTTGCGATCAACGGTTTCGGCCGGATCGGCAGGAGCGTCTTCAGGGCGGCCAGGGAGTCCGGGGCGGACCTCGACTTCGTCGCCATCAACGACCTGACCGACAACGAGATGCTTGCCCACCTGCTCGCCTACGACTCGGTGATGGGTCGCTTCGACGGGGAGGTGAAGGCCAGCGACGGCGCGATCGAAGTCGATGGCAGGGAGATCGCGGCACTCTCGGAGAGGGATCCGAAGGCACTTCCCTGGGGGGAGATGGGCGTGGACGTGGTTCTCGAGTCGACCGGCTTCTTCACCGCCGGGTCAGAGGCTGCCGGCCACATCGAGGCCGGAGCGAAGAAAGTGGTCATCTCGGCCCCGGCGACCGATCCGGACGTGACCGTCGCCCTCGGAGTGAACTTCGACGATTACGACCCCGCCGAGCACAACATCATCTCCAACGCATCCTGCACCACCAACTGCCTGGCCCCGATGGCCAAGGTGATCCACGAGGCGATCGGGATCGAACACGGCCTGATGACCACGATCCACGCCTACACCTCCGACCAGCGTCTCCAGGACCTGCCTCACAGCGATCCGCGACGGGCACGGGCGGCGGCGATCAACCTGATCCCGACGACCACCGGAGCGGCCAAGGCGGTCGGCCTGGTGCTGCCCGACCTCGAGGGCAAGCTGAACGGCTTCGCGGTGAGGGCCCCGGTGGTCACCGGAT
>VEQW01000119.1 GCA_018883025.1 Solirubrobacterales bacterium
CCGAGCGCCCTGATGGCCCACCGGATCCTCGACTTCGCGAAAGGTGAGAAGGCCCCCGGCGACCCACTCCTCTCCCGGCTGGTGGTCGAGTTCGTCCGCCCCGTCCCGGTCGAGGAGGTCGAGGTCTCCTGCCGACTGGTCAGACCGGGCAGGAGGGTCGCCCTGGTCGAGGCGGTGATGACCGCCGGGGGGAACGAGGTGATGAGGGCGAACGGGTGGCTCTCGAGGATCGAACGGGTCCCGGTTCCCGACACCGGCCAGGTAGGGGTTCCCCCCGAAGTCCCGCTCGAGACGATCGACCCGGCCGGGTGGTCGAGTGGTTACCTCCAGTCGGTCGAGTGGGGCTGGGTCGAGGGACGCTTCGAGGAGCCAGGACCGGCGACCGTCTGGGCCAGACCCAAGTACCCGCTGGTCGAGGGTCGCGCGACGAGGCCGGAGGAGCTGGTCGCCCTGATCGTCGATTCGGGCAGCGGGGTCTCGGCCGTGGCCAGCCCTAAGGACCTGATCTTCGTCAACGTCGACATGGCGATCCACCTGCTCCGGCGTCCCGTCGGCGACTCGATCTGGATGCGATCGGAGACCCTGCTCGATCCCGAGGGAACCGGGATCACCACCACGGTGATCGGTGACCGCGAGGGCCAGGTCGGCGTTGCGACCCAGTCGCTCTTCGTGGCCCCGGCTGAGTAGCGCGCTCAGGCTCCTGCGTCTAACTCTGCGACCAGGGCCTTCACCCTCGCCTCGATCTCGTCGCGGGTCTCCCTGACTTCATCGACCTCCCGACCCTTGGGATCGGGCAGGTCCCAGTCGAGGTAGCGCTTGTCGGGGAAGTAGGGGCACTCGTCGCCACAACCCATCGTCACCACCACGTCCGCCTCCCGGGCCATCTCGTCGGTGAGTCGTTTCGGCTTCCTGTCGGAGAGGTCGACCCCGACCTCCTCCATCGCCTCGACGACCGGCGGGTGGACCGATCCGTCCGGGTCGGCCCTGCTTCCGGCCGACTCGGCCGTATGCCGCCCGGTGGCCTCCCGTTCGAAGAGGGCCTGGCTCATCTGGGAGCGGCCGGCGTTATGGAGGCAGACGAAGAGGACGTGGGCCATCAGCGTTCGGCCCCAGGGGGAGTACCGGACGTTCGGATCAGCTGGTAGGCGAACGCCCCGAGGGAGGCACCGACGATCGGTCCGACCAGGTAGATCCAGAAGTCGGTCCAGGTTCCCGATGCAAGGGCGGGTCCGAAACTCCGGGCGGGGTTCATCGAAGCGCCTGTGAGTGGTCCACCGAATATCGCGTCCAGGGCGACCGTGCCACCGATCGCGATCGCCGCCCCGGCCCCGACTGCCCGGGAATCAGTAGCAACCGAGATGATCACGAACATCAGGAAAGCAGTCATCAATATCTCGTAGAGGAGGGCAGTCCCTACTTCGATCGAGGGAACCGTGGCGCCCAGCTCGGCCGGGGCCGTGGGCCAAACCAAGAGAAGGAGAAAGGCTGCCGCGGTTGCACCGATCAGCTGTGCCGCGATGTACGCAGCGGCATCGCGTTTGGGGAAGTGGCGCGTCAGGGTGAAGGCGATCGTCACCGCCGGATTGATGTGCGCTCCCGAGAGATGCCCCGTCGCATAGATCATCGCCATGATGACGAGCCCGAAGACGAGGGCCACCCCGACCGCTCCGAGCACTCCGCCGCGCTCGGAATCGGTAATCACCGCGCCGCAGCCGGCGAAGACCAAGGCAAAGGCCGCAAGCCCCTCGGCAGCGGCCCGCCGGGGAAGGTTTGGTCGCTGGTCTCCCATGGTGGGGGCGGAGCTACACCGCCCCACCAAGAAAGTAGATCCCGGTTTCGGCGTCCATGTTTCCAACCTGTCAATCGGGCGGGGCGGCTATATGCTCCCGATTCAAGGGACTGGAGAGGGAGGAAGTCGGGTTGGCCGAGCCGGCCGTCATCGTCGAGGAGCAGGACAAGGGCCTGAAGAAGGACCTCGGCTTCTTCTCGACCCTGATCATCGGGCTGAATTCGACCGCCCCGGCCTACTCGCTTGCCGCCGTGCTTGCCGGAATCGTCGTCGCGGTCGGACTGCAGGCCCCGGCCTCGCTGATCGTTTCCTTCATCCCGATGTTCCTGATCGCGGCGAGCTTCTACTACATGAACCGCGCCGACCCGGACTGCGGCACGACTTTCACCTGGGTCACCCGTGCGCTCGGACCGTGGGCCGGGTGGATCGCCGGCTGGGCGGTGACCATGACCGGCATCCTGGTGATCGGCTCACTTGCCGACGTCGCCGCGCTCTACACCTACAGCCTGTTCGGGTTGGATGGGCTGCACGGCTCGGTCATCGCCGTCACGATCCTCGCCGTCCTCTTCATCATCGGGACCTCGGCGCTCTGCATCATCGGCACCGAGATCGCGGCCAATTTCCAGACGGTCCTTTCGGTCTTCCAGATCGGGGGACTGCTTCTGCTCGCGGGGGTCGGTCTTGCCAAGGCGCTCTCGGGCGACGTGACCACCGACCCGGTCGAGATCGGCTCGATCCCGGTCTCTATGTCCAACCCGAGCCTCGAGCCATCCTGGTTCCTCCCGTGGGACATCACCTCGACCTCGGCCCTGACCGCGGGACTCCTGATCGGGGTCTTCATCTACTGGGGCTGGGAGAGCTCGCTCAGTCTGAATGAAGAGAACGAGGACTCGAACGCATCCGGCCGGGCCGGGATCGCCTCGACCGTCCTGCTCGTCCTGACCTACGTCCTGATCGGGACGGCACTCGTTGCCTACGCCGGACTCGATGCCTTCTCTGCCGCCGACAAGCAGGGGATCGAGTCACAGATCTTCGACGACCTTGCGACGCCGATACTCGGATCTCCACTCGACAAGTTGGTCCTGATCGCCGTCCTCACCTCGGCGCTCGCCTCGACCCAGACGACGATCCTCCCTGGCGCCCGGACGACCCTCTCGATGGCTTTCCACAA
>VEQW01000120.1 GCA_018883025.1 Solirubrobacterales bacterium
CTCCCGGAGCTGCTCGCGACGCTCCTCGAGGCGGGTTCGCGGAGCCTCGACCGCAGCCTGAGCTTCTCGCTCGCGCTCCCTGGCCTTACGAGTCAGTTTGGGGAGATCCATTATCAGCCAATCGTCACTGCGTCCGTGCCAGCGCCCGGAGCCTTGTTATCGGGGGCGACCGTCTCACCCTCTGTGGCAATCTCCGTCGGCAGCTTCTTGAGCGCCTCCTGGTAGTCACCGGGATCGGTGGTTTCGAGACCTTCCGCAAGTTCGGTTGCCTTAACCGCATTACCCGTGTCGGGTGGCGGGCCACCGGTCAGCTTCTTTCCTCCCCCACCCGTCTGGTCGGAAACCTCGATCACCTGGGCGTCAGGGAAGTTGCCTTTCAGCTCCTTCAAGCGGGCCTCAGCATCCGCCCTCTTGTCGAACACACCGGAATAGAAGACGTAATTCCCGGGCGGCAGGCTGGCGAAGTCATCCGAGGCCAGGACTCCGAGCTCACTGGCACCCTGGGCTGTCAGGTCGGTCTTGGTGGCATCTACAGCGGCGACGTCAGTGCTACTCGGAAGTGTCGCCAGCTCAACCGTGAAGCCGGTCTTCCCCTCCGGCCAGTCTGCGGTGAAGGACACCGTCTGGTCGGTTCCGGTGGTCGGCGCCGTTGCGGTCGGCACCCCGGTTGCCGCGACCACGGGCTGTGAGGAGTCACCACCCATGCGACCGATCAGGACCCCGAGCATCAAGATGATCACCAGGGCCGCGAGACCGGTTGCCGCCATCAGGGGAGTGATCTCCCGCTGGGGGCGGGAGTCGGGACCCGGTTCCGCCGGGGGAGCGACCGCAACCCCGTTCGGTGACCCGTCCCCGGGGCCATCACCCCGGTCCGGGGTCGCCGCAGGCAGGTAGGAGGCAAACTCGACCCGCGAGTCGCCCTTGCGCTTTCCGCACTCCAGGCAGTACCGCTGGTCGAACGCCATCGGACTCCCGCAACCGGTGCATCTCGTGATGCCCCTGCTGCCCAGATCGGGGTGGACCATCGTCTGTTCGGTCATTCCGTTATCTCCTGCCTACCCGAAGGTAGTCGGGGTCGCAAACACTTCGATCTCGGCGCCCTTGGGATCACCGATGAAGAAGATGTTGTAAGCCTCGCCCTTGCCGTCGGTCTTCAACTTCGGGATAAGCCCGCGTCCGGCGGCGACAACCTTGCCGCCCTTAGTGGCGACAGCGTAGAGCAGCAAATCGACCTGTTCTATTGACGATTTGTTAACGACGGTGCCCGCGACCTTTAGTCCTGAGGTCGGGTCGACCTCCAACTTTGGCTTGGAGACCTGGATCTCGGGGACCTTCGCCGGGTACTGGCCATCCGGGACCCCGACTTCGTAGTTAAAGCTTGCCGGCTTTCCGGTCGCCAGTACCTGGTCGTTGACCCACCAGGTCTCCTCCTTCGGCCCGATGATCTGGAGGTGGATCAAGCCGTCCTCGAGCCCCTCGGTGTCGTTCTTGTAGACGGACTTTCCCTTTGCGTCCTTCACGTCCACCTGGATCGGAACGTCGACCTGTCCCTTCGCCGACTTGTTCTTGACCCTCAGGACGACCGCGCTCCCGTATTGGTCGGTCAGAAGGAAGTCGTCTGTTACCTGAAGGTCACGGTTGGTCTGCTTGAGTTCGATCTTGCCTTCGACGGCAAGCTTCTGTCCCTGAGCTTCGAGGCGGGCGCTCTTCTCACGGGTCGTCTCGCAGGCCGTGGCGAATAGAACGGCGACGATGCTGAGGAGGCTGAGTAGCCGCCTCATCCGAAGTCACCCCGCACGTAGTCCTTGGTTCGCTCGGCCAGCGGAGAGGCGAAGACCTTTCCGGCCGGTCCGTATTCGACCAGGTCGCCCAGGTACATGAAGGCGACCTTGTCGGCGATCCGCTCGGCCTGCTGGAGGTTGTGGGTGACGATCACTATCGCGATGTCGGAGCTCAGCTCGACGATCGTTTCCTCGATTATCGTGGTCGAGATCGGGTCGAGCGCCGAGCAGGGTTCATCGAGGAGGAGGACCTCTGGCGAGACCGCGAGGGAGCGGGCAATGCAGAGCCTCTGCTGCTGGCCCCCCGAGAGGGAGAGCGCCGGGTGGTCGAGGTTGTCCCCCACCTCGTCCCAAAGGCCGGCCCGCTGGAGCGACTGGACCACGATCGGCTCCAGTTCTTTCTTCTTGGGTCGCTTCGTGCCCCGCTCCCGAAGGCCGTAGGCAACGTTGTCGAAGATGCTCATCGGGAACGGGTTCGGCTGCTGGAACAACATCCCGACCCTCTTGCGAAGGTGGGTCTCATCGAAGTCATCGATGTCCTCCCCGTCGAGGGTAATTCGCCCGCTCCGGATCGCCGTCGGGGTCAGGTCGACCAACAGGTTGAGCGACCGAAGCAGGGTCGTCTTGCCGCAACCGGACGGCCCGATCAGCGCCAGCACCTCCCCTTGGTTGACCTGAAGGGAGACCTCTCGCACCGCGACCTTGGAGCCAAAGGAGACGCTCAGGGCCTCGGTCCGCATCCTTTCCTCGACCCAGAAGGCCTCCTCCGGATCTGGCTCGGAGAAGTCCGGGTCGGATCCGATCCCATCCTCGACGATCGGACCGACCCGGTCGGCCATCCTGATCGGAGGGGCTTCCTCTCCGACCACGATCCTTCTCACGGGGGGGACCCCTCCAGGTATCGCCCCGCCGGCGACTTCACCCTCGATGGGCCCCCCCTGGGCACTCAGGTCGTCGAGCTCGTCCCCCAGGTCCCGGCTCAAGTCCATCTGCTCGATCCCCTTCTGGCTATCAGGTTTACGGAGAGATTCAGCAATACGACGATCGCGAGGAGGACGAAGGCGGCCGCGTATGCCTTGTCCGGCGCATTTCCCTCTCCGGCCGGCGAATTGACGTAGACGTAGCTGGTCAAGGTGCTGCCGGTTCCCTTCAGGACGTCGAGGACGGGCAGTCCTCC
>VEQW01000121.1 GCA_018883025.1 Solirubrobacterales bacterium
TACCAGTACGAGTTCAAGTGCGACAAGGACCTCAAGGGTTACTCGATCATCTCCAATAGGGAGATCGATGCCACGATCAGCGAGCCGATTGGCCTCCTTCCGGACGGTACCCCTGCGGTGGGCGAAGACTTCTTCTGTACATCGGGGATTCCCAGCTGGGGCCTCTCCTGCTACGGGAGCAAGGGCACGGCCAAGCTGACGGCCGGCAACACGATCAGGGCCGGCATCTCCCTGTTCAACCCGATCTGCGACGCCAATCAGCAGCCCCAGTTCTGGATGGTGCCCGTCTACAACTACACCGAGCAGAACACGACGGTCACACCCCCGACGTCCTCCAGCTGGGTAGCTGCCATGGCGCCGATCGGACTCGGGGCCCCTGATCTTCGTTGCAAGGTCCTTAACCCCAAGGCCAAGGCGAAGCAGGCCTGCGACAAGGCCAAGCGGCTAACTCCGGGTACCAGGGCAAAGACCGTCGCCCAGGCGAAGTGTCGAAAGGCCCGGGCCGACGTAAAGGCGAGCCTTTAGGGCGAGCCGATTGGACTTTTCGCATTCGCCGACCTCGCACTCCGAGGCAGGGCGTGGTCAGGGGGACGCGGGAAGAGTGAAAGCGAAAAGCGAAAGGACAAGGAGACAGAAAGAGATGAAAGGCAAGGGAACACTCCTAGGCCTGATGGTCGCCGTGATCGCCCTCTTGGCGATGCCGGTCGCCGCTCAGGCCAAGACCACGATCACGATCAGTGGGTCGACCACGGTCGCCCCGCTGGCAACCCTGCTGGCCAAGGCTTACATCAGGACGAAGGCAGGCAGCAAGGTGGGCTTCAAGATCCTTCAGGGTGGATCTGACATCGGGGTCTCCGACGTGGCCCGTGGCAGGGTCACCATCGGGATGTCCTCGAGGACGCCCAAGGCATCTGATCCGGGCGGGCTCGTCTTCAACGAGATCGCCAAGGATGCCCTCTGCATCGCGACGAACCCGGCCAACGGAGTGACCGACTTCTCCGAACAGATGGTCCAGAACGTGTTCGGTGGCAGGATCCGCGACTGGAAGGACGTCCCCGGAGCGAGGTCGGGTGGGACTATCAACGTGGTTATCCGGACGGCAGCATCGGGAACTCAGGATGCCTTCCTGAAGATCTTCATGGGCAGCACGAAGGTCTTCTCTGGCGCTTCCCAGAAGGCCTCGAACGGCCTGATCCAGCAGGCGGTAGCTTCAGATCCCCAGGCGGTCGGCTACGTCGGTCACTCATTCACCAAGGGTGTAACGATCGCCAACTACAAGGGTGTGCCGTGCGACCTCAGGGCGGCCAAGTCGGGTCAGTATCCAGGCACCCGGCCGCTCTACTTCGTCACCAATGGAGCGGCGACGGGGGCAGTTGCCAAGTGGATCAACTGGATACGAAACAACCCGACGGCACTCAAGATCGCCGCCCGGGAGTGGGTCCCGTTCAAGTAGGGGCCACCACGGAAAGCGGATAGCCAGGGTTTAGTTTTGGAATCCGCAACCATCCCGACGCCGGTCGACCAGCCGGCCGAAGAGGATCGTACGAACCGGCGCGTCGAGCTCTTGCTCGGCGCGCTGGCTTCGTCCGTCCTCCTCTTCATCGTCGGGATGCTGGTCTTCACGCTGATCAAGGCCTGGCCATCCTTTGCCGCCAACGGCCTCGCCTGGTTCGGCGCCGGGGGTAACGTCGATCAGCAGCTCGCCGCAATTTTCAACTCACCGGCCGACGCCGCGAATTACGTCTACACACTCAGGGCATGGCCGCTGATCTGGGCGACGATCGTCGTGACGGGTCTCGCGGTGATCATCGCTTCCTTCATCGGGATCTTCTCTTCGGTCTTCATCGTCGAATTCGCGCCCGGGCGGCTTCAGGCACTGATCGAGCCCGTAGTCAAGTTCCTCGCGGCTGTGCCATCCGTCGTCTACGGCCTGATCGGGATCCTCGTGGTGGTTCCCTTCATCAACGACACCTTCATCGACGAGTCAATGCGGGAATCGGTCCGCTATGTGGTTCAGCTCAACGGCTCGAGTGTGCTCGCGGCCGTCCTGATCCTGACCGTGATGATCCTGCCGATCATGATCGCGATAATCGTCGACTCGCTCCGTGAAGTCCCGGTTTCCTGGAGGGAGGGGGCGATCGCGCTCGGGGTCAACCGGTGGAGGGCGATGATCACCGTGTCGCTCAGGGCGATCAGGCCGGCAGTCATTGCTGCGACCGTGCTGGCCGTGGCTCGGGCGCTGGGCGAAGCCGTAATGCTCGCGATGGTTGCCGGCTCGATCGGTTTCGCCCCCAACCCATTCGACGGACTCATGTTCTTCGTCGAGCCGACCCGTCCCCTGGCTCCGACCATCCTCGATGGTGAAGAGGGTCTCTCGGTGGTCCCGTTCGGCGAGACGATGTACGCCTTCGGTTTCGTCCTGCTGTTCTCGACCGCCCTGTTCTCCTTCGCTGGCTGGGTTGCCCGGGCCTCCCTCGGTCGTTACGGGGTCAACGCTAGGTGAACCGGGTTGCGAGGATGAGATCCAGGAAGAGGAAGAAGATCGGGGCGAGCGGGAACTGGAGCATCCTCGACCGGATCGGCCTTCTGACAGCCTGGGGGACCGGAATCTTCCTCTGTCTGGTCGCCTTCGGTATTTCCGCCTACATGGCGGTCAAGGGCCTCCAGTTCATCAACATCGAAATGCTCACGACGAGCCCGACTCCCGCGATCGACCAGTCCGATACGGGCGGATTCCTCGATCCCATGCTGGGGACCCTGATCCTCACCGTTCTCGGTACGGCCATTGCCGCCCCACTCGGCGTTGCAATTGCGATCTGGCTTACCGAGTACGGCCGTCCGGCCTGGCTGGCTCGACTGGTCGAGGCCGGAACCGAGATGATCGTCGGGGCACCGTCGATCGCCCTTGCGATCTTTGGCCTGCTGATCTTCCAGACCTCCCTGATGGCACC
>VEQW01000122.1 GCA_018883025.1 Solirubrobacterales bacterium
CGGCGATCCTCCCAGAAAGCGGGATCCAGCCCTGCATCCAGGCGGGGTTCCCGGTGGTTTGGGATAGTGGCTCGGTGGACCAGAGGGATGCCGACGTCGTCGTGGTTGGGGCCGGGCTCGCCGGACTTTCGGCTGCCCGCTCCCTCGTCGAAGAAGGCCTCGACGTAATTGTTCTGGAGGCCCGGGAGCGGGTAGGGGGTCGGATCGAGAATGGATTCCTCGAGGGAGAGCCGGTCGAGCTCGGGGGTCAGTGGGTCGGTCCAGGGCAGGACGAGGTCCTCGGGCTGATCGCCGAACTCGGTCTCGAGACCTTCCCGACCTGGACCGAGGGGGTGAACCTGTTCGACTCCAGCGGATCGGTGAGCCGCTACAGCGGGACCATCCCGAAGGTCAACCCGATCGCCCTGGCGGAAGTGATGATCGCCCTCAAGCGGATCGGCCGCCTCTCGTGCGGCATGGATCCAGCCCGTCCATGGACTGCCCGCAAGGCCGACAGGTGGGACTCGATATCGGTCGCCGACTGGGTTTCCCGGACGATCTTGACCGGCATGGCGAGGGACCTGATCCGTCTTGCCGTCCATGCGGTCTGGGCAGCGGAGCCCGAGGAGATATCGATGCTCCACTTCCTCGCCTACGCCCGATCGGGTGGCTCGATCGAGTCCCTGCTCGAGACCGAGGGAGGCGCTCAGGATTCACGGATCGTCGGTGGCTCGCAGGCGATAGCCGAGCGGATGGCCGAGGACCTGGGCGAACGGGTGCTGACGGGACGGCCCGTTTCGGCGATCTCCCGTGACGACGACGCAGTCCGGGTCCGGGCGATCGGCGAGTCGTTCTCGGCGAGGAGGGCGATAGTCACCGTCCCCCCGGCGCTGACCGACCGGATCGAGTGGAGTCCGGCGCTTCCGGAAGACCGGGCGGGCCTCACGGCCAGCATGCTCCCTGGCAGGGCGACGAAGGCGATGGCCGCTTACGAGATGCCTTTCTGGAGAGAGGAAGGACTTTCCGGCAACGTAACGAGCCTTGGCTCCCCGGTCAGCATGGTTTTCGACAACTCGCCGCCGTCGGGAGCGCCCGGGGTCCTGGTGTCGTTCTTCGAGGCCTCGGCAGCCGATCGGGCGGGGGCGATGGATGCCATCGAAAGACGCGACCTCGTGGTGGCCAACCTGACGCGCCTGTTCGGAGACAAGGCCTCGAAGCCGGTCGCCTACGTGGATCGCTGCTGGGCCAACGAGGAGTTCTCGGCTGGCTGCTATGGAGCATTCATGCCGCCGGGGGCGTGGACGTCCTGGGGCAGGGCGCTCTCTGAACCGGTCGGCCCGATCCACTGGGCCGGAGCCGAGGTCGCGACTCGGTGGACCGGCTACATGGATGGTGCGATCCGATCGGGCAGGCGGGCAGCTCGAGCTGTGGAGGCTTCGTTTTGACCCGGGGCGAGACCAGGGTGATGGGGATCGTCAACGTTACCCCCGACTCTTTTTCGGACGGGGGCCTGTACCTCGATCCCGAGGAGGCGGTCTCCCATGGCCTCGAACTGCTCGATGAAGGTGCAGACCTGGTCGACCTGGGTGGCGAGTCGACCCGGCCGGGTGCTGAGCCCGTCGCCCCGGAGGAGGAGCTCCGTCGGGTGACTCCGGTGGTCGAGCGGCTGGCAGAGCGGGCAACGGTCTCGATCGACACCAGCAAGGCGGTGGTCGCCGAGGCAGCGATCGGTGCCGGTGCCGCGATGGTCAACGACGTCACGGCGCTTCGGGGAGATCCCGAGATGGCTGCGACCTGTGCCGAGGCAGGAGTCGAGGTCGTGTTGATGCACATGCTCGGCGAGCCCCGGACGATGCAGGAGGATCCGGCTTACGGTGACGTGGTCGACGAGGTCCTCGAATTCCTGCTCGAACGCGCCCGGGTCGCCGAGGAGGCCGGGATCGCCCGGGAGAGGATCTGGATCGACCCGGGGATCGGGTTCGGCAAGACGGCCGAGCACAACTTTGCCCTGCTCGCGGCCACGGACCGGTTCGTCGAGACCGGATTCCGGGTCCTGGTCGGTCCTTCCCGCAAGAGGTTCATCGGCTCCCTGGACGGATCGGGAGAGGCCGAGAGGCTGGGGGGCACGGTCGCCGCATGCCTCGTAGCCGCGGAAAAGGGGGCGAGCGCCGTGCGGGTGCACGACGTCGCCCCCGTCTTCCAGGCGCTGGCGCTGGAGAGGGAGATCTCGGCCGCCGATCCCCGGGGTGACGGCACGGCTACCTCATCCGGCTAGCGTTCAGGCCCATGACTGACCGAGACACATCACCGGTGACGATCCGAATCGAGGGGATGGTCGTCCACACCCACCACGGGGTCACCGAGGCCGAGCGCGAACTCGGACAGCGAATGCTGTTCGACCTGGAGCTGGAAGTGCCCGAGTGCGGCGCGACCTCGTCGGACCGGGTCGAGGAGACGGTCGACTACGGCGAGCTCGCCGAAATGGTCGCCGAGCTCGCGACCGCCGAGAGCCGCCTGACCCTGGAACGGCTGGTCGACCTGATCGCCCGTGAGGTGCTCGACCGGTATCCGGTCTCGACCGTCACGGTTCGGGCGACCAAGCCGGAGCCCCCGGTGCCGTTCACGATGGACGGTGCCTCGGTCCAGCTGACCCTGACCGACGGCGACTGACTGAGAGTTCGATGCCGACCGCCTACCTCGGCCTCGGATCGAACGTCGGCGACCCGCCGACCAACCTGGCCCGAGCCGTGGAGCTCCTCCGGTCGCGGGGCCTGACGGTAGAGGCGGTTTCTTCGGGCTACTCGACCCAGCCAGTCGGCGAGATCCTTGACCAGCCGGACTGCCTCAACGCCGTGGTCGCGGTCAATACCGACCTCGGCCCCGAAGAACTCCTCGATCTGGTCAAGTCGATCGAGGTCGAATTGGGCCGCGGGACCGGCCTGCCGCGCC
>VEQW01000043.1 GCA_018883025.1 Solirubrobacterales bacterium
GGTCCGGGGAGCTCGAGGCCGGTGACACGATCGGCAAGGCCGGGATCGAACAGACTTACGACCAGGTACTCCGCGGAGAACCGGGGACGACCCGGCTCGAGGTGGACTCGCTGGGCAGGATCAGGGGAACCCTCGACTCGGTCGATCCGGTGGCCGGGGATTCGATCCGGCTGACGATCGACCTCGGCCTCCAGTCGGCTGGCGAGGCCGCGCTCGCGAGTATCGGGCTGCCAGGGGCATTCGTCGCCCTTGACGTTCGCACCGGCGAGACCCTCGCCCTCGGCTCCTACCCGACCGTCGACCCGGCGATCTTCACCCGGCCCCTGAGCGAGGCCGAGGCAAAGCGGCTCTGGGACGAGGATCAGGGGGCCCCGATGTTCAACCGGGCGATCGCCGGCGCCTACCCGGTCGGCTCGGTCTACAAGCCGTTCACCGCGGTGGCGGCACTCGACGCCGGGATCATCGATCCGACGACCGTTGTCCAGGATGCGGGCAAGATCACGGTCGCCGGCCAGACCTTCACCAACGCCGGTGAACAGGTCCACGGCCCGGTCGACCTTGCCCGGGCGCTCGAGGTCTCCTCGGACGTCTACTTCTATCGGCTCGGCCAGGAGATGAACCAGACCGACACCCTTCAGGAGTGGTCCAGCCAGTTCGGGATCGGGGAGCCGACCGGGATAGACCTGGTCGGGGAGTCCGAGGGCCTTCTGCCGACCCCTGCCTGGCGCAACGCCCTTTATGAGAACGGCGATACCGACAGGCCCTGGGCGGTCGGCGACAACATCCAGCTATCGATCGGCCAGGGTGACCTCCAGGCAAACCCGCTCCAGATCGCGCTCGGATACTCGACCCTCGGCAACGGGGGCACGGTCTTCCGTCCGAGCCTGGTCAAGCAGGTCGAGGACGTCGCAGGCCGGGTCCTGTCCGAGGGTGAACCGGACCCCGTCCGAAAGGTCCCGATCGCCGCAGACGATCGTCAGGCGATCATGGACGGCCTGAACCTCGCCGCGCAGGCGCCCGAAGGCACCTCGTACCCGGTTTTCGGGGGCTTCCCGGTCAAGGTCGCGGGCAAGACCGGGACCGCCGAGCGCCCGCCTTACGGGGACCAGTCCTGGTACGCGGTGCTTGCGCCCTACGAAGATCCCGAGATCGCGGTTGCAGTCACGGTCGAGCAGGGTGGTTTCGGCGTGGACACGGCCGCCCCGGTCGCCCTGGCGATCCTCTCCAGCTATTTCGACAAGACCGCGGCGCCGGTAGGTGGGGGAGGGGCGAACGTCGAGTAGATGGAGTCCTCCCGTCTGACAGAAAGGGACCGGCTCGAGGAACCCATTGCGGGCGGGCTGATCGACCGGCTCGGGCTCCGCGGACTCGACGGCTGGATGATGTTCGCGGCGATCGGACTCGTGCTCGCCTCCATCCTCACCCTGGGTGCAGCGAGCGAAAAACCGATCGCGGGCGCTCCCGACCTGCTTCCGCAGCGGCAGGCCATCTACGGCTTGATCGGTATTGTGGGGATGGTCCTACTGGCCCGCTTCGATTATTCGCGATTCCGCGACTTGAGGACGGGGCTGTACGCACTCCTTTGCATATCGATCATCGCGACATTCGTCTTCGGC
The DNA here is from genome assembly GCA_018883025.1 of Solirubrobacterales bacterium. GTDB lineage: Bacteria > Actinomycetota > Thermoleophilia > Solirubrobacterales > 70-9 > 67-14. Next base: position 1,617 of record VEQW01000043.1, read on the forward strand.
TTCGCAGCACGGGGTTCGACCCAGGCGATCGAACTTCCCCTGTTCTCGTTCCAACCGGCCGAGCCGGGCAAGCTCCTGCTCATCCTGGCGCTGGCTGGGTTCGTCCTAGACGGCACCAGGGCCGGATCGGAAACGAAGCGGACGCTGCGTTACCTGGCGATCGGCATGGTCCCGACGGCCCTGGTCCTGTTGCAGGACCTCGGGACGTCGCTGGTCTACGCCGCGATCACGATCGCGATCATGCTGGCAGCCGGAGTCCGCTGGTCCCATCTCGGGGCCATCGGTGCTTCCGCGGTTGCCCTGGTCGCCTTCGTCCTGATCCTGATGCCGGCAGCGGGCGTACCGCTGCTCAAGGAGTACCAGCAGGAAAGACTCACTTCATTCGTCTCGCCCGCCTCCGATCCGAGGGGTGCGGGCTACCAGCAGAACCAGGCCAAGGTGGCCGCAGGTGCCGGGGGTTTGACCGGCCGCGGCGACCAGGCCACCCAATCCAATCTCGGATTCGTACCCGAACGGCACACCGACTTCGTTTTCTCGGTCGTCGCCGAGCGGTACGGCTTCGCCGGGGCCGTTCTGGTCCTGGCCCTGTTTGCCCTGCTCCTCTGGCGGGCACTGCGTCTGATGTCACTCTCGAAGGATTCCTACGGAAAGCTCGTCGCTGCCGGAATAGCATGCGCGATCCTCTTCCAGGTCTTCGTAAGCGTGGGGATGAACCTCGGGATCATGCCGATCACCGGCATCCCCCTTCCGCTGATGAGTTACGGAGGATCTGCGGTCATCTCGACCCTGTTGATGGTCGGGGTGCTGCAGAGCATCCACATCAGGTCGCATGCCGGTCAGAGGGGACCGTGGGTCGGATGACCGCCCCACGTCAACCAATCTGAACGAAAGACCGACATGAAAAAGACAATCGTTGTTTCGGCTGACGCCGGGGAGACCCGGGTCGCCGTACTCGAAGCCAAGACGGCCCGCTCGAAGAGAGAGGTCGCCGAGGTCTACATCGAGAGGAAGGGCGGGCGCTCGCTCGTCGGAAACATCTACCTGGGGAAGGTCGACAACGTCCTTCCCGGCATGGAGGCCGCCTTCGTCGACATCGGCCTCGAACGAAACGGCTTCCTGCACGTCGACGAGATCCTCCTGCCCGACGGCCAGGCGGCGCCCCGGCGCGGTCGTGGCAAGGGGCGGCGGATCAACGAGCTGATCAAGCCCGGTCAGGAGATCCTGGTCCAGGTCAACAAGGACCCGATCAAGTCGAAGGGGGCGAGGCTGACCATGAACGTCAGCATCGCCGGTCGCTATCTGGTCTACGCCCCGGCCGGCTCCGGGGTGGGAGTGAGCCGACGGCTCTCCGACAGCGAGCGTGAACGCCTTCGCCGGATGGTCAAGCGGACCTACGAGGGCCCTGGGGGCCTGATCGTGAGGACTGCCGCCCACGGCGCGAAGAAGGAGGACTTCGTCCGGGAGGTCGCCTACCTGCACAGGCTCAACGAGGTGCTCGAGAAGCGCCAGTCGGGGCTCAAGGGCCCGTCACTCGTCTTCCAGGAGCAGGACCTTCCGGTCCGCGTCCTGAGGGACGTCTTCCTCAACGAGTTCGACAAGGCCGTGATCGACGACCAGAAGCAGTTCGACCGGGTGACCGGCTTCTTCCAGCGGACCGCACCGGAACTGGTCGAGAAGGTCGAGCTCTACGAGGGCTCGAAGCCCCTCTTCGAGAAGTACGAGATCGATCAGGCGATCCAGTCGACCCTTGGACGGCGGATAGACCTGCCTTCGGGTGGCTACCTGATCATCGACTACACCGAGGCCCTCACCGTGATCGACGTCAACTCCGGCTCCTTCACGGGACGGGGCAAGGGTGGCCTCGAGGAAACGATCACCAAGGTCAACAACGAGGCTGCCGAGGAGGTCGTGCGCCAGCTGAGGCTTCGCGACATCGGCGGGATCATCGTCATCGACTTCATCGACATGGCCCGTGCCAAGAACCGCGAACGGATCCTCGGAACCCTGCGGAAGGCCCTCGAGACCGACAAGAGCAAGAGCTATCTGGTCGAGATATCGCCCCTCGGGCTGGTCGAGATGACCAGGCAGAACATCACCGACGGGGTCAGGGAGATCCTGACGACTACCTGCCCCACTTGTGACGGGGACGGGGTGGTGCTCTCCGCCGAGACCGTCGCGCTCGACGGGCTGAGGAAGATGAAGGAGTTTGCCGCTGAGGCACCCGAGGCGGAGGCCTTCCTGCTCCGGGTCCACCCGAAGGTGGCCGCCCTGCTGAACACCGAGGACAGCGGTCTCGCCGTGCTCGAGGAAGAGACCGGCAAGCGGTTCCTGTTCGAGGGTGGTGATGCCCTCGCGATCGACAACTTCGAGCTGATCGAGACCGGAGGCCGGGAGGAGATCGAGGCCCGCGCCCTGCCGTTCAGCCCGGGGGACGAGGTCCTGGTGACGATCGAAGAGCCCCATATGTTCAGCAAGGGGGCCGGAGTCGCCCGGATCGACTCCTACATCGTGAGCGTCGAAGGGGCGGCCGGGATGGTCGGCCAGCGCAAGATGGTCCGGATCGGGGCCGTCGACCGGGCCTCGGCCGAGGCGATCCTGCTCGGGGATTCCGATGGGGAGGATGACGGGTCCGGCAGGGACGTGACCGCGGTCGGAGCCGACGCCGGGGGATCGGGTGGGTAGTCGCTAGACTGCCTCGGCTCCTGTCCGGGCCGGGGCGATGGTCTCGCTTACGGCTCCGGTTACGGACGAAGACATACCCAGGAGGGTCTCACGGATGTACGCAGTGATCGAAAGTGGCGGAAGGCAGTACAGGGTCGAGAAGGGCTCGGTAATCGAGGTTGACCGCCTGGAAGCAAAGGAGGGCGAGAAGGTCTCGCTTCGTCCGGTAATGCTTCGGGACAAGGACGTGGTCGTCGATCCTGCTGCCCTCTCAAAGGCGAAGGTCGAGGCCAAGGTGACCGGTCACCTTCGGGGCGAGAAGATCAGGGTCTTCAAGTACAAGGCGAAGAAGGGCTACAGCCGGAGGGCCGGCCACCGGGCCGAGCTGACCCGGCTCGAAGTCGTCTCGGTCGGTGCCACCGGTGGTGGGGCAGCGGCTTCGAAACCTGCCGCGGCGAAGAAGCCGGCTGCAGCCAAGAAGCCGGCAGCAAAGAAGACGACCGCCGCAGCTAAGAAGCCGGCCGCCAAGAAGTCGACTACTTCGGCGAAGAAGCCGGCCGCGAAGAAACCGGCAGCAAAGAAGACGACCGCCGCAGCGAAGAAGCCGGCCGCGAAGAAGCCTGCTGCCAAGAAGTCGACCACCGCGGCCAAGTCGAAGCCGTCGACCACCAAGAAGGAGCAGTAGCGGAATGGCACACAAGAAGGGACTCGGTTCCTCCAGGAACGGCCGCGACTCGAACCCGAAGATGCTCGGGGTCAAGGTATTCGCCGGCCAGACGGTGAACGGCGGGGAGATCATCGTCCGCCAGCGCGGTACCCGCTTCTGGCCCGGTGATGGAACCGGCCTCGGTCGCGACCACACGATCTTCGCCACCCGCGCCGGAACCGTCGAGTTCTCGCCCGGTCGCAAGGGCCGGACGATCTCGGTCGTCCCGGTCGACGGCTCCGACTGAGCGGCCCCACTCGCCCCCGGGGATCAACCGCCCGGGTCCCCGAGCCGGGCCTATCCTGAGCGGATGCTCCACGACCGCATCCGGATATTCGTCGAGGGAGGACGGGGTGGCGATGGCTGCGTCTCCTTCCGGCGCGAGGCCCACGTCCCCCGTGGCGGCCCCGACGGTGGAGACGGCGGGGCCGGCGGTCGGGTGGTACTGGCCTGTGACCCGTCACGACGGGATTTCGGCGCGCTCGGGGCCAGCCACTTCCGGGCCGGAGCCGGCAGCCACGGGGAGGGATCTAACAAGAAGGGGGCACGGGGGAAGGACGTCCGGATACCGGTGCCACCCGGCACCCTCGGTTCGACCCTCGAGGGACTCGAGATAGACCTGACCTCGCCCGGGCAGGAAGCCGTGGTCGCCCGCGGTGGCCGGGGTGGAAAGGGGAACCGCCGTTTCACCACCTCCGTCCGGCAGGCCCCCCGGTTCTCCGAGAAGGGAACCCAGGGCGAGTCGGGCTGGATCGAGTTGCGCCTGGCGTTGCTCGCCGAAGTCGGCCTGGTCGGACAGCCGAATGCCGGCAAGTCCTCGCTGCTCGCCCGTCTGACTGCGGCCAGGCCGAAGGTAGCCGACTACCCCTTCACGACCCTCGAGCCCGTCCTGGGGACGCTCGAGGCCGATGATCGCCAGATCGTGATCGCCGACATCCCCGGCTTGATCGAGGGTGCAGCAGAAGGCCAGGGCCTGGGCCACGAGTTCCTGGCCCATGTGGAGCGTTGTTCGGTCCTTGCCCACGTGGTCGACCCGACCGCCCCGGAAACCGATCCGCGGGCCACCTATGAGGCCGTCCGTACCGAACTCTCGGGATACGGGGCGGGGCTCGACGGCCTGCCGGAGGTGGTGGTCCTCTCCAAGGCCGATCTGGTCGGCGATCGGGAGGCCGAGCGCCTTGCGACGGATTGGGCCGCGAGCCTCGGCAACCGGGTGCTCGCGGTGGTCGCGGTCTCATCGGCAACCGGCTTCGGTCTCGACCGACTCAAGACCACCCTCCTCGGAGCGGTCCCCGAGGAGGCGGTGGAGGTGTCCACAGCTCCCGGAACCCCCGCGGAGGACGCGGAGTTCGAGGGTGAGTACGCGGTCTACCGCCCGGCCGGCGAGGGAGGTTTCTCGGTCACCGCGGAGGGCGATGGATCCTTCCGGATCGAGGGTCGGGGGATCGAGTCGCTCTTCGAGAGGTTCGACCTCGGCAACCCGGAGGCGCTCGCCTACCTCGAATCGAGGCTGCGGGAGATCGGGGTTATCGCCGCGTTGGAGCGGGCCGGGTTCGAATCCGGTGATGAGGTCAGGGTCGGGGAGCTCGAGTTCGACCTCCACTGACCGATTGGGATTCCGGGCCCGATCATCTACTCTGGCCGCTCGATGACCCTGGTGGTGAAACTCGGATCCTCGATCGTCGCCGACGACCGGGGAGGGTTGAGGAGCGATGTCCTCGATTCGGTCTGTGCCCAGGCCGCCGGCCTGGCGGCCGATGGAGAGCCCCTGGTCCTGGTCACTTCCGGTTCGATTGCGATGGGGATAACCCGGATGGGCATGGAGGCCCGGCCGCGGGCGATCGACGAGCTGCAGGCTGCCTCGGCGGTCGGGCAGGGTCCACTGTTCAACGAGTACGGGGATCGGCTCCGCAAGGGAGGGCTGGCTGCGGCCCAGGTCCTGCTCACCGCCGGGGACGTGGCCAACCGTGCCAGCTACCTGAATGCCCGTCAGACCCTGCGGCGGCTGCTCGAGTGGGGGGTCGTGCCCGTGGTCAACGAGAACGACACCACCGCGACCGACGAGATCACCTTCGGCGACAACGACTTCCTCGCCGCCCAGGTGGCGATCATGCTCGATGCCCGACTTCTCGTCCTCCTGACCGACGTGGATGGGCTCTACACCAGGGATCCGGGATCGGACCCCGCGGCCGAGCCGGTTCGGGAGGTCGGAGACTTCGCCGAGCTCGGAGGCATGGAAATCGGTGACCGAACCTCGGTCTTCGGCAGCGGCGGGATGCGGAGCAAGGTCGCCGCTGCCGAGATGGCTACCAGGGCCGGGGTCGAGGTGAGGATCTGCGACGGGACGTCCGACGGGACGCTTGCCTCGGCAGTGGCCGGGGGAGAGGTCGGGACCCGTTTCCCGGCAGCCTCCCAGCCCGAGTCCGGATTCAAGCTGTGGCTGCTCTACGCCAAGCCCGCCAGCGGCAGCCTGCTGGTCGACGATGGCGCCGCCCGGGTCCTCAGGGAGACCGGGTCGAGCCTCCTCGCAGTCGGAGTGACCGGGGTCGAGGGCGAGTTCGAGGCCGGTGACGCAGTCGAGGTGCGCTCCGACGGAACCACGGTTGGCAAGGGGATCGTCAACTTCTCCTCGGTCGAGGTCGAGAGGATCGGCGGGATGCAGAGCGGTGAGGTTCGCCAAGCGATCCCCGACGGTCCCGAGGAAGTGATCCACCGGGACAAGTTCGTCCTGGCCTGACCCTGGGGCCGGGCCGGTCCTTAGGGCTAGGATTGCCCCGTGGAAGCCGCTTCCGCAGACATCGGAACCCTTTGCCGCGAGGCCTCCGTCGCATCGCGCCTGCTCGCCTCGGCTCCTGCCGGGAAACGCGACCAGGCCCTGACGGCGATCGCACTCGGTCTTCGGGAGCGGACCGGGGAGGTCCTGGAGGCGAACCGGGCCGACCTCGATGACGAGCGGGCCCGCGAGCTGACTCCGGCCCTCAGGGACCGGCTCTCGCTGGACGAAGAGAGGATCGAGGCGATGGCGGTCGGGGCCGAACAGGTCCGAGACCTCGATGATCCGCTCGGCGAGGTGCTCGAGGAGAAGACCCTCCCGAACGGACTGAGGCTGGAGAAGGTACGGGTCCCGCTCGGGGTGGTGGCCGTCGTCTACGAGGCGAGGCCCAACGTGACGATCGACTGTTCGGCGTTGACCATCAAGAGCGGCAATGCGCTGGTGCTCCGTGGCTCTTCCTATGCCGAGCGGACCAACTCGGCCCTCGCGGACGTCGTTCGCGACGCTCTGGCCGCCTCGGGCCTTCCTGAAGATGCCGTCGTCCTGGCTTCCGGAGGCGGTCGCGAGGCCCTCGCGGAGCTGGCCACCCGGGAGGATGAGGTCGACCTGTTGATCCCGAGGGGCGGTGAGGGCCTCAAGCAGGCCCTCAAGGAGGTCGCCACGGTTCCGGTGATCTATGCCGCCTCGGGCAACTGCCACGTCTACGTCCACGAGGAAGCCGACCTGGGAATGGCCCGGGCGATCGCAGTCAACGCGAAGGTGAACCGGCCCGGGGTCTGCAACGCGGCCGAGACGCTCCTGGTCGACCGGGCGATCGCCCCGGAGTTCCTCCCGCTCGTCCTGAACGAACTGGCGGGCGAAGGGGTCGAGCTGGTCGGGGACGCCGAGACGGTCGAGCTTTCCGACGGGACCGAGGTCGGGGCGGCAAGCGAGGAGGATTGGGATACCGAGTTCCTCGACCTGAAGCTCGCGGTCGGCGTCGTCGACGACCTCGACGCGGCGATCGAGCATGTGAACGCCCACGGCAGCGGCCACTCCGAGGCGATCGTCACCCAGTCCGAGGAGGCTGCCGGGAGGTTCGCCCGGGAGGTCGACGCGGCCGCGGTCTACGTCAACGCCTCGACCCGGTTCACCGATGGTTTCGAGTACGGGATGGGGGCCGAGATCGGCAACTCGACCCAGAAGCTCCACGCCCGGGGGCCGATCGGCCTGAGGGAGCTGACCACCTACAAGTACGTGGTCCGGGGAGAAGGCCAGGTACGTGGCTGACGGGTCAGGTCGGGTCGGGATCTTCGGCTCCGCCTTCAACCCGCCCCACCTGGGGCACGTCCTGGTGGTCGCCGAAGGGAGGTGGCGACTGGGACTGGACCGGGTCATGGTCGTGCCGACCGGCGATCCGTACCACAAGGACGGGAGCCTGGACCCCGGCCGAGAAGCGAGGCTGGAGATGGCTCGGCTCGCATTCCAGGACGAGCCTGGCTGTGAGGTGCTGCCGGTCGAGATCGAACGTCCCGGCCCCACCTACACGGTGGATACGGTCGAGGCGCTGGTCGCCGATCGGACGGGGACCGACCCGGTACTCCTCCTGGGAGCCGATGCCGCGATCGGTCTCCCGGGATGGGAGCGGGCGGAGGCGCTCCTCGAGATGGTCGAGGTGGCGGTAGCACCGAGGTCGGGAATCGAGGCGGATGAGGTGGAAAGGGTGGTCAGGGGGGTGACACCCGATGCTCGGATCACCTTCTTCGAGATGCCGCGGGTAGACATCACGGCGACCCTGATCCGCGAGCGGATCGAATCGGACAGCCCATTCGAGCAGCTCGTTCCCCAGAGGGTCTCTGCCCTGATCCGCGAGGAGGGCTACTACCGTGGCTGATGCGGAGGCCGAGGGGACCTCAGCAGCGCTGGCGACTGCCCTCGCCCGTGGGGCCGAGTCGAAGCTCGCATCCGAGGTCGTGGTGCTCGACATGCGGGACCTCGTCTCCTACACCGACTACCTGGTGATCTGTTCGGCCCGGAACGAGCGGCAGGCCGCCGCCATCGTCGAAGAGGTCTACCGCTCGATGAAGCGTGACCGCGATCTGTTGCCGGTCAATCCGGCCAGGGAGCCGGAAACCGACTGGACGGTGCTGGACTACCTCGACGCCGTACTTCACGTCTTCACCGGGGACGCCCGCACGACCTACGACCTCGAGGATCTCTGGTACGAGGCCCCCCGGGTCGAGTTCGAGTCAGACCCCGCTGGCGGAAGCGGCGACGGGGAGGCCGTCACCGGCTGAGCGCCTGGCCTGGCCCCGGCCTCCTTACGCCGGTAGAATCGAGTGAACGCTTCCTTCGGAGGCGACCCATCCAGGGGCTATAGCTCAGATGGTAGAGCGCTTGCATGGCATGCAAGAGGTCCCCGGTTCGATCCCGGGTAGCTCCATTCGACTTTTCTCAGGCGTTCCATGGGCGTTGACCTCTTGCCTCTGGTTCTAGGATCGACTGATGATGTTTCGGATGCCTGCCGAGTGGGAGCCCCACGAGATGACCCTCGTCGCCTGGCCCCAGCGGGAAGAGGCCTGGCGTGGAACCGGGATAGAGGAGGCCCGGCGTTCACATGCCGAGGTGGTCGGAGCGATCGCCGCGTTCGAACCGGTCCTCCTGGTCGTCCACCCCGACCAGGCCGAGGCGGCCCGACGGGCGGTGACCGCCGACGGGGTCGAGGTCTTCCCGGTGCCGATCGACGACTCCTGGCTCCGGGATTCCGGGCCAATCTTCGTGGTCGACGGCGAGGGAGGACGGGCCGGCGTGGACTTTCGATTCAACGCCTGGGGGGAGGCCTTCACCCCTTACGACGATGACGCCGTGGTATCCGAGCGAATCCTCCAACACCTCGGCATCGAGAGGATCCCCAGCGAGATGGTGCTGGAAGGAGGCTCGATAACGGTGGATGGCGATGGGCTCCTGGCGACGACCGAGCAATGCCTCCTTGCACCGACCCGTAACCCCGGCATGGACCGCGAGGGGATCGAGGACGAACTCCGGGAGAGGCTGGGGGTGAACCGGGTTCTCTGGCTCGGTCGGGGACTGGTCGAGGATCTCGACACCGATGGCCACGTCGACAACGTCGCAGCCTTCATCGGCCCGGGACGGGCGGTCGTCCAGACGGTGGAAGCAGATGACGACCCCAACCACGATTCCGGCCGGGAGAACGTCGACCGGCTGGAAGAGGCCGGGGTTTCGGTCGAGAAGTTCGACCTTCTGCCGAGGATCGAGCGGGATGGTGAGCCGGTCGTCGTCCCCTACATGAACTTCTACCTGGCCAACGGAGCAGCGATAGTCCCGGTGGGCGGTTACGACCCCGACATGGATGCCGAAGCGCTCGCGCGGCTCGGCCGTCTCCTTCCCGGGCGGGAGATCGTCGGGGTGGACGGCCGGACCCTCGCCCTCGGGGGCGGCGGCGTCCACTGCATAACCCAGCAGGTTCCCGTCGTATCCCCGGCGGAGGCGGCGTGAGCGGGGTCGGCTACGAGCTGATCGAGGCGATCGGTTCGGTACCGGACTCGCCGGCAAGGACCAGGGATCCGGAGAGGCCCCCGTTCAGGATTGCCGCCGTGCAGAAGGCCTGGGATCCGGACCCGGATCTCCACCGGGCCGGGCTGGCAGAGGGGGTGGCGATAGCTGCTGCCTCGGGAGCGGAGCTGGTCTGCCTCCAGGAGTTGACCCTCTCCCCGTATTTCGCGATCCAGCCGGACGACCGCGATTCCCGTGATCGATACGTCGAGGAGCTTCCGGGAGGACCCACCTCGGCCTTCGCGATCGAGGTCGCCCGAGAGAACGATGTCTTCCTCCATGCGTCGCTCTATGAGGAGACCGGGGGTGATGAGCTCGGCTTCAACACCGCGATCTGCGTCTCCCCGGAGGGCGAGATCATCGCCAGGACCAGGAAGCTCCACATCCCGGTCACCGCCGGCTACCACGAGGACACCTACTTCAGGCCGGGCGATACCGGCTTTCCGGTGGTCGGGGTCGGTCAGGCGACGGTCGGCTTTCCGACCTGCTGGGACCAGTGGTTCCCGGAACTGGCCCGGGCCTACTCCCTGGCCGGAGCCGAGGTGATCGTCTATCCGACCGCGATCGGCTCCGAGCCGGACCACCCCGACTTCGACACCGAGCCGCTCTGGCAGCAGGTGATCGTGGCGAACGGGATCGCCAACGGAACCTTCATGGTGGCGATCAACCGGATCGGCACCGAGGGTCCGGTGACCTTCTACGGGTCTTCCTTCATCTCGGACCCCTACGGGCGGGTGCTGGCCCAGGCCCCACGGGACCGGTCCGCCGTCCTGGTGGCAGACCTCGACCTCGATCAGCGACGCGACTGGCTGGAACTCTTCCCCTTCCTCGATACCCGAAGGCCCGACGTCTACGGGTCCCTGGTCGACCCGGCTGGGGGGTGAGAGGGGCGGCCGGTCAGCCGTTGCGACGCTCGGCCCAGCGCTTCAGGCCCTCGGTCGCGTCGGAGGTCAGCATGTCCTTGACCTTGTCGGCGACCGGCCCCTTGACCAGCAGGCCGAGTACCCGCCCGGTGTCTGCCTCGAGCCGGTAGACCGCCCTGGTCACCGCATCCGAAACCTCCTCGAGGAGCCAGGACCCCTTCAGCCACTTGAGGTCGCCCTTCTCCTGCTCCCAGGTCATCTTCGTCTCGGGCTCGTAGGCGAAGGAGATCCGCGAGGTGACCGCCCGGACCTTGGCGTCCGAGGTGATCTCGACCAGGGTCCCTCGACCTTCCGAGTCGGACTCGAGGATCTTCGCCTTGACCATCGATTCCTGCCACTCCGGGGTCGTTTCGAGGTCGGCGATGATCGCCCAGCAGGTGGCGCGGGGCGCCTCGATCTCGATCGAACGTTCTGCGGTGAGGATTCCCATCGCGCGCGGGATGGTAGCCGGACGGCGTAGTTCGTGTCATTCGACACCTGAATGGGCGCCCTCCGGCCGATTCCCGACGGCCCGTATCCTTGGCCAGTGGCCGAACGACCAGGGTCGGACCCTTCAGCGATGAGGCTGGAGGGAATCCACC
>VEQW01000044.1 GCA_018883025.1 Solirubrobacterales bacterium
GAGTGCCATCCCGGCGACGTTCGGCACCATCACCCACTCGTAGCCGTCGATAAAGGCCGAGTGGAACCAGTCGGTCGCCTCGGTCGGATCGACCCCGAGGGTCAGCATCAGGTTTCCGAGCAGCATCAGCCGCTCGATGTGGTGGGCGTAGGCGGTGTCCCGGACCCCGGCCAGGGTGTCGGCCAGGCAGGCCATCGAGGTTCCCTCGGGATCGAGCGCCATGATCGCCCCGGGTACCGGCCGATCGGCCCTCAGCTCGTTCGGCTCGAGCATCGACCTCCCCCTCAACCGGTAGACGCCCCAGACGTACTCGCGCCAGCCGATCACCTGGCGGACGAAGCCCTCGACCGATTCGATCGGGGCCTCCCCATCCCGCCAGGCCGCCTCTGCCGCTTCGGCACACTCGAGCGGGTCGAGCAGGCCGAGGTTGAGCGACGAGGAGAGGAGCGCGTGCCACATGAAGCGCTCCCCTTCCACCATCGCGTCCTGGTACGGCCCAAAGGTCGGGAGCCTCTTCGCGACGAAGGAGTCGAGCGCCCTGAGGGCCTGGTCCCTGGAGGCCGGGAAGATCCGCGGTCCGTCCTCGCCGGTGGTCGCCAGCCCCTCGGCCTCCATCCGGTCGAGCTCCTCCCGGACCTCCGCGTCGATCCCATCCTCGCGCGGCCGGTATGGGCGGGGAGGGCTGATTCCCACCGGGGGTGGTTCACGGTTCTCCGGGTCATAGTTCCACCGCCCACCCGCAGGCTCATCACCATCCATCAAAAGGTCGTACTTCCGACGCTGCTCGCGATAGAAGTCCTCCATCCTCAGGAGCTTCCGGCCCTCGGCCCAGCGGGCGAACTCGGCCGGGTCGGTCAGGAACAGCGTTCCCTCGACCAGTTCGACCCTCGGATCGACCGCTGCCAGCCTCTCCCCTGCCCCGACCGTGTTCGGCTCGAGCAGGGCGACCGTTTCCGGATCGAACTCGGCGAGGTGTTCCTCGAGGCCCGCGGCAAGGGTCGGGGCCCTGCGGTAGTCGACCTCGAACCCACGCCCCTCGAGGTCCTCGGCGAAGTGCCGCATCGCAGAGAAGACGAGCTGGAGCTTCTGCCGGTGGAAGCGGAGACGTCCCGGCCGGCTGGAGGACTGGACGATCAGTACCCGGTCGGCTCCGTCGAGGGCCGGGTTGGCGGCGGAGAGCTGGTCGGCCAGGACCCAGGCCGTTCGGCCCGGCACCGGGTCAGGAACCGGCCAGGGCGCCGGCGTAGACCTGCCAGGCGAGCGCCGTCTTGGCGACGAAACTGAGCGTCACGTAGGCGAACTCGACGAACAGCGGGTCCCGCCAGCGGCCCCTGCCCCGATAGGCCAGCCACATGTTGATCGCGAAGCAGTTGAACAGGACGAACAACGTCCCGAAGATCACGTAGACGAAGACCGGAACGCCATCCCCCTCACCCGAGGAGAAGACGAACTGGAGGGCGATCCCGATCCAGGGGACGATCCCGATCAGGCAGCCGTAGACGAAGGGCAGCCAGTCCACTTCCTTCCGACCCAGGTTGACTTTTTCCATCACCAGGCCGAAGAGGATCATCGCCGCGTTGGCGCCGAACATCATCAGCAGGGCGATCAGGTTGCTGACCCCGGAGAGCATCGCGATCAGGACGACCATGATCGAGGCGCTTATCGAGTACTCGACCCAGCGAGCCGGGTTGATCCCGTCGGCGACGTTCCCTTCGTAGGCCTTCCGGCCGAAGGTCGCAACGACGAAATGGTCGAGCGCCGCCAGCCCCAGGAAGACGGCGACCAGGATGTCGATCCGGAGTCCGAAGAGTTCCTTCGATCCGTAGATCCCACTCCCCGGCGCCTCGAGCAGGAAGCTGACGTTGACCGGCAGCTCTGCCGGCTGGGCGACGATCAGCAGGACGACCACCTGGGCGGCGAAGAAGACCGCAGCGATCAGGTTGAGAGTCCTGAGACGCCTGAACCTCCGCTCGTTGCCCTCTATTGCGACCGGGGCGGGGCCGGCACTCGGAATGCTGGGAGTTGCACTCTCCACAACGCCCGAGGATAGCCCGGCGGTCGGTTGCCGGTCGATCCGCCGGGAACCGCTCTACGGTCCGAACAATGGAAAAGGCTCGAAGCGCCCCCAGGTCACTGCTCGCAGCTCTACTGATCGCTCCGCTCCTCGCGGCCACCCTGGTCGCCTGCGGAGGGTCGGACGACAACTCCGGCAGTGGCGACGGGAAGATGGTCGGCGGGATGGTCGCCTGTGATTCGAAATCGATCGACGAGGGCGTCAAGGCCTGGGCCAAGGCCTACGGCAACGGTCAGCAGGCAAGCCTGCCGAATGACCCCGGCACCTACAAGTGCGCCGATGGCTGGGCGGTCGCCTTTCCGAATGTGGGCGCAGAGAAGACCGCTGTGACGGTCACGGTCGTCCTCGAAGCCGAGGGGCAGTTCTGGATCCCGAAGGACCGCTCGAAGGTCTGTGGGAACACGGCGGCCGACTCCCAGGTCCCGAAGCAGCTCTTCCAGCAGGCCTGCCAGACCAACTGAAGGCGGCGGCCCCTCGATCGCTCAGGGGTTCGGCAGGCCCTCGAGCAGCCTCCGTGCCACACCCTTGAGCGTCCCCTCGCCGTAGCTGGTGTAGGGGTTTCCCTGGGTCAGGATCGCCAGGCCGATCCGGTAGCGGCCCCTCCTTATCAGGGCGATCTGGTGGTTGACGGTGCCTCCATACCTTCCGTCGGAGATTCCCCACCCCCCCTTGAAGAAGAGCCGCCAGCCCGGCGGCCGTGCCTTTGCGACGCCCCATCGCTGGAATGCCGAGATCCGGGAAAGCAGGCCGAGGGCGAAGCCGCGGTGGCGATCGGGGAGCAGGCGCTCGATCCGGTACATCAGCCCGGCCTGGTCGAGCGCGCTCGTGGTCGAGGTCCCCCAGACCGGCGAGTACGAGAAGTTCCGCATCCCGGCCCTCCTGGCCAGGGTATTCATCCGACGGGTCCCGACCTGGAAAGAGACCCAGTTGGCGGCGTTGTTGTCGGATACCCGGATCATCGCCGAGATCAGCGACCGCTCCGTCCCGCTGAGCGCCCGGTTCCTAACGGACTGCTTGCTCAGGTAGGCGACCATCAGCATCACCTTGATCGTGCTGGCCATCCGGGCCCGGGCCCGCTCGTCACTGCCCCAGGAGCGCCAGCCGAGGTCGAGGCTGAAGGAGGCCCGGCCGGCCCGAGCCGCCGCGAACCGCGATGCCTCCGCCACGTTCGGCTCCCACCGCGATACCTCCCACTTCCTGACCGCCGGGGTCGGGTCGATCGCACCGGAAGGGCCGACCGCGCGAACCCGGAAGACATGCCGCCCGGGGTCGACCAGGCGGCGAAGGAAGCCGCGTCGGCATGTCTTCCACGGCGGGGTGTCGAGGATGCACTGGAAGCGGGCCACCGGACCCTCGGCCCGGTAACGGAAGACCGCGACCGCCTTTCGGGTGAGGATCAGCTCCGGTCCGGTGTCGGCCTCGGTGATCTGGGTCCTGGGCGCGGGGTCGGCAGCGTCGGCAGTACCGACCCCGACTACGAGCAGGGCCGCCACTCCGAGGGTGACCAGGTGCGACCCCCGTGCCAGACCGAGCGAGCGGCGCCGGTGGGACTCAGCCGGCAGTAACGCCTGCATCGGCACGTGACCTTTCCAGTAACGAGGTCCATATGGCCGTCCCGACCATGATCACCGCCAGGGTACCGACCCCGATCCGCCAGTCCTCCGGTGTGAGGAAGCCGACCGCGACCGCAGCCGCGGCCAGGAGGGCAGCCGAGACGCAGAGGCCGAGCGCCCGACTGCGGTCGACCGTCGGGCCGGCATAGGCGGTCAGTGCGGCGATCGCCAGGACCGAGACGGCGAGCCCTATACCGGCGACCAGGAGGATCCAGGTATCGACCCCCTCCTTGGGCGTCACGTACTCGACCATCCCCCCGGCCGAAAGCAGCAGGGCGAACGACAGCACGTAGTGGAGTCCCAGCCAGACCTTCAGGCCCGACGGTCTGGAGGGCACGGGCCGGGCGACCACGGCCGAGGTGTAGATCCGGAAGAAGGAGAAGACGATCAGGCTTACGAAGACGAGCTGGATTACCTCGAAGTTCTGGGCGAGGCTTGCATTCCAGTAGACGATGATCTTCAGGAAGAGGTCGCCGCTCACGATCAGGACGAAAAGCATCAACCGCTCGGAGATGTGGCTGAGCTTGGTCGGAGGCATCGAGGACTCTTCCCTGCCCCGAAGGATCGAGCCAGCACCGATCAGGACGATCAGGCCAAGCCCCCAGAGCCCTTCATCGAACACCCCGGGACTCAACGCAGCGGCGAGGAAGAGGACGATCGCGACCAGCGACCAGGCTCGCCTCTTCCGGGCCTCGGCTACCCGTTCCGGGTCGATTCTGCTGCCGAGCTCCCAGAGCGCCAATACCGACGCCGTCGCCACGAGCGACGCCCAGGCGAATCCCGAATCAATCTGGTTGGCCGCCAGCCCGACCGGCTCGTCGAGCGCGAGGAGGACGATCGCGACCATCTGGATCAGGCAGGCGACCCGGGTTGCGAAGGCAATCCTCGCCTCCCTCGGTGTCCCGCCGGCCGGCAGGGGTGCGAGCGGATCGCCGAACCGATTGGAGAAGAGCATCGTCTCCTGCCAGATCCACCAGGCGAAGAGGAAGGTCGCCGCGGCGACGAGCAATGGGCCGAAAGAGGTGGTCCGGCCGAACGAGAGGCTCAGGCCAAGGATCGCCCCGACGAAGACGAGGTCGTAGAACAGCTCATAGGGGCTCGCCCCCTTCCTCTCGGCCCAGCTGGTCAAGGCCGGGGATTCTCCCACCCCTGCCTGACGATCGCCCTTGGGGAGACCGACCGGCTCAGTTGCGGGGCAGGACCCGGATCGCACCCCTCATGTCCGGGTGGATCCGGCAGAAGAAGGTGTAAGTGCCGACCGGTATGTCGGACGGGGTGTCCCAGGAGAGTCGACCGACCGTTCCGTTGGAGATGATCGGTCCCCTGTTGCCGGGGCCGAGCTGGCCGGAGTCGAAGCGGAACTTGCCATTCGGGATCGGGTAGGAGATCCCGGTGTCCTTGTTGCAGGGAGCCTCGCAGGAAGTGAGCGAATGCCAGATCTCCTCGCTCACGTCCTCGGCGGTCATCTGGAAGGTGACCTGCTCGCCCTGCCGGACGGCAGCGACCTGGCCGAGCTTGAAGTCGCTCGACTCGTAGGTCCAGTCGCCGATCAGAAGTGATCCATCGACTTCACTGGCGCCGAGTTTCCGGGCATCTGGGTAGACCACCCGATCGCCACCGTGGAATCGGTTCTCGGCCAGCGGTCCGTGGTTCAGTTCGCGGCGATTGTCGATCCGCTCCCGGTAGGGGTCCTGGCCGCACTCCCTGCCGACGGCCGCGTCGGGGCTGCAGTCGACCATGTAGGCGAAGTTGATCCCCATCGACTCGTACCAGGAGCCCCGCTTTGTCTCGTAGGTCGTCGTGACCTCGAGCCGATCGCCCTTCCGGAGCTGGGGGCGCCAGTCAGGGGTCGTGTTGTACATCCCCATATCCCAGGAGATCGGGCCGATCTCGCGACCCTTCCGCTTGAAGTACTTGGCATTCGAGCGGAAGAGCCGGACTCGCTCGCCCGAGCCGACCGGGCGACTCCTCGTGCAAGCGGTCCAGGCATCCTCGGCCCGAGTCTCGGCGGCAATCAGTCGGATCCTCTGGCGGCCGAGCCGCCCTAGCCGGGCGGCTGACGCCCCGGACGAGCTGGCCTTCTTGATCGCCCTGTTGACCCGTCCGAGCTGGCGCCGGACCTGGCCCAGGCGGGTCGCCTTCGGACCGCACCTGGGACCCTGGATGCTTGCGCCGTCGCGGATCAGGTTGAGGTCGGTCCAGAGTCCCCCGGCATGGACGTGGCCAGCCGTCCAGACGAGGTAGCCGTCGCGGTCGACGGTCCACTCGTTCAGCTGGGTCTTGGTGGGCCCGCCGT
This sequence comes from Solirubrobacterales bacterium, assembly GCA_018883025.1. Classification (GTDB taxonomy): domain Bacteria; phylum Actinomycetota; class Thermoleophilia; order Solirubrobacterales; family 70-9; genus 67-14. Next base: position 5,984 of record VEQW01000044.1, read on the forward strand.
AGGGGTTGGTGGCCACGTCGTCGGGATAGCTGAACTTGCCGTCGCCTCCGCCCTGGCCCTTCCAGACGTCGAATACCGGATAGAAGCTCGCGTTCTGGACGTCCATCCAGATCGGGCGGACCTGGGTCATTCCGGCGGCCCCATCGCTTCCGTCCGGGTAGAAGTCGAGCGTGTACTCGATGTAGAGGGGGAAGCTCTGCGAGACCAGGTTGTGGAGCATGTGGTTGAGCGTCCAGCTATCCGCAGCCAGGTAGCGGTAGCCGTAGCCATCGGGCAGGTCGAGGGTCGTCTTCTCCTCGCCGGCGCCGAACAGCCGCTCCGGGAAGGCCGCGCCGAACCGGCTCTGAACGGTCGCATCGGGACGACTCCTGTTCAGCCAGACGCCGTGGTGGAACATCACGTAGTCGGAGCGAAGCGAGGCGCCGTCCGCGGTGACCAGATCGGGCTCGATCCGGGTGATCCAGCCATCCCGGTCCGGCCGGTTGGCACCCGCCTGGAGGGTCGGCCACTCGATCCGGTTCTGGCCCGGGGTGACGTCGATCGGACCACACCGGTACTCGATTCGCTCGCCTCCCCCTGGAAGGTCCTGGACCTTCCTCGGCTCGAAGACGGCGCCGGAGACCTCGCGACAGGTTCCGTTGGCGATCGGGAGCGCAGACGCCGAAACCGCGTGAGCGGGTGCGACCTGGAAGACGAGGGCGAGGATCCCGGTCAGGAAGAGGGCGAGGATGGCCCGGAAGGGGCCGAGCCGGCGGGTAGCCGCGATCATCGGCCGGCCGCCAGTAATTTCGATGTGCTGCGCGGTGACCCGAACTCGGCAACCGCTGTCGCCTTCAACTTCACCGATCTCCCTTGCTCGATCGTCTTCCTGCCCTTGGAGGTCAGTCTAGCCGAGACCTTCTTCGCGCCCCCGGAGGAGAGCTTTCCGATCCGGGCAGTTGCAACCGTCTTCGAGCCGACCGCAACGGTGATCCGGACCGGGCCAGTCGAGGCGGACGGACGGAGGGTGAGATCGACCGCCCCCTTTCCGACGACCGAAGAGAGTGAGCGGGAGACGATCTTCGGCACGACCTGTGGCCTCGGGACCGGCTTTCCGGCCGTCACCTGGAGCACCCCGTTCATCCCGGAGTGGAGGGTGCAGAAGAAGGGGTAGCGACCAGCGGTGAGGTACTCGGTGCCGTCGACCGGGGTGGTTGCCCCCGGACCGATCGTCTTCGAGTAGAAGAGCGAGCCCCCGTCGGGCCCGGTTCCCTTCGAGTAGACGTTGTGGGGGGCGGTATTGGTTCCGCCCGGATTCGAGAGCACGGCCCCGGTGCCGGCTCCCTGGGAGAACGGGCTTCCGATGAACGAGCAGCAGTCCTCCGCCGCGGTGATCGTCACCGCTCCGGCCGAAGACACCGGTACCAGCACGAGAGGAACGGCAACGGCAAACGCCGTCGCCACGAGCCTGAAGCGGCTTCTCCTCTTGGAGCGTTCCACTTTCCCTTCCCCAGCCTTTCGACCCCCCGCGGGAGCCGGAAGGCCGGATCCTACCGGGCCGGCCTGACCGGCTTCCAGCCCGACCAGTTGCCGGCGCGATCCGACACCCGGTACCAACGGGGCTGGGCGGTGGCCCTTACGTTCAGCACCTCGCCGGAAACCTGGCGGGTCTGACCGGCCTGCTGGCCCTGGGAAGGCTTCTTCGCCCTGGTCGAGAACTCGACCCGGCCGAGGCCCGATACCCGGTCGGTGGCAGCGAGCCTGACCCTGAAGCTCCGCCCGGACCTTCCGAGCAGGTCTGCCGCGCCGGTCTGGGGAGCGGTCTGGTCGAGGACGATGTCGTCCGTCGCAGTTCCGAGTGCCACCCCGCCCGGACCGAGGAACTTCAGGTAGACGATCTTCGGCAGACGCTCGGCGCCCGACGTCGCCAGGGTCCAGGGAATCTCCGAGGAGACCGGGTACTCGTCACCGTCGAAGGAGCCGTCGTTGGCGATCAGCACCGACCTGGCGCCAGTCGGCCAGACGATGTCGAGGCTCACGTTCGGATCGGCCGTGTAGACCGCTCCGCCGTTGACGCTCAGGCCGCTCTCCCCAGCCGCCGGAGCGGGCGAACCGGTCAAGGTGAAGGTCCCGGTCCTCTCCGCCGAACGGACCCCGGCCCTCGTCACCTTCGCAAGGCGATAAGGGTGGGTTCCGTTGGTTAGGGAGAGCGGAAGCGAGTAGGGCGATTCGCACTCGCGGAGTGGCCCGTCGATGTTCGGGCCGATCCGGCAGAGGTAGGTCTCCCCTGTCTGGGCGCCCGAGAAGGTGAGCATGCCGTCCTCATCGGGACCGCTCAGGGTCGGTGGTGTCGGTGGTGTCGGTGCCGGAGTCGGCCGGAAGACGCCCCGGACGACCGACGGCCCGGTTGATCCGTTGTAGCCATCGACCGCTACCGAGTAAACGGAGCCCGCCGTAACCGGGAAGGTGATCCGGCTCCAGGTCTCACCGGCCACGGCATCGTCATTGGTCGCCCTCTGGGTCAATGCCCCTACCGACGACCCGGTGTACGCGGAGAGCAGCGTGTCGAAGCTGCTGCCGTTCGTGTCGAGCGTCACCGTGCCACCCTCGGGAGCCGTCCACCGGTACCAGACCGACCGCGATGAACCCTGGCCGTGGGACGGCTCGCCAGCTTCTCGGGTCGCCCCGACGTTGGTCCCGGCGGTGCCATCAAGATTGCTCAGGGCAACCGCATTGGTGAAGTTGTCATTCACCGGCGGGGTAGGTGCGGGAGGAATCGGCGGGGTCGGAGGCGGGGTCGGCGTCGAGCCCTCGGTGAAGGACCCGGCCAGGACGGTGCTTCCCGTCGAGCCTCCATAGCCGTCGATCGCGATCGAGTAGGCCGTGCCGGCGGTCACTGCGAAGGAGATCCGGCTCCAGAGACCGCCCGATCCGTTGTCGTCGTTGGACGCACGCTGGGTGGTCGCGTTGACCGCCGAGCCGGTGTACGCGGCGAGCAGCGTGTCGTAGTTGCTGCCCTGGGTGTTCAGGGTCAGGGTGCCGCTCGCCGGCGCCGTCCAGCGATACCAGATCGAATGGGCCGAACCTGGACCGTGGCTCGTCTCGCCGCTCTCCAGGGTCGCCGCGACGGTCGTGCCGTTGACTCCCGTCAGGCTCGAGAGGGTGGTCGCGTTGGCGAAGTTGTCGTTGGCCGGTGCGGTCGGGGGCGGTGGGGGCGGAGGCTCCGGCGTCGGGTTGGGAGTGGTCGGGTCGCCGGCGAAGAGAAGACGGTTGAGCGATCCCGTCCCCGCCCCGGTGACCACACCGGTGGTCGAGGAGCTCGAGATTCGGCTGGCAACCTGGGCCGGGGTCAGTCCGGGTTCGCCCGAGAGCAGCAGCGCGGCCGCCCCGGCGACGTGCGGGCTCGCCATCGATGTGCCCGACCAACTCGCGCTCGAGGTGGTCGAGACCTGGGTGGCCGAGAGGATCCCGGCGCCGGGTGCGAAGACGTCGAGGCAGCTGCCGAAGTTCGAGAAGGATGCCCGGGCGTCGCTCGACGTCGTCGCCCCGACGGTGATCGCCTCCGGGGCAGATGCCGGCGAGTAGTTGCAGGCGTCGGCGTTCGAGTTGCCGGCGGCGACGGCGACCGAGACGCCGTCGTTGAAGACACGCTGGATCGCCAGGTTGATCGAGGATGAGTAGCCACCACCGAGGCTCAGGTTGGCCACGGCCGGTACACCGGTCGGGTGGTCGGAGGCGACCCAGTCGATCCCGGCGATTACGCCCGAGTAGGAGCCCGACCCGTTGCAGTCGAGCACCCGGACTGCGATGAGCGAGGCCTTGGGGGCGACCCCGTAGTCCTTGCCGGCAACCGTTCCACCGACGTGGGTTCCGTGGCCATGGCAGTCATTCCAGCCCTGGCCGTCCGAGAAGGCGGTGAATCCATTGGAAGCGACCCGGTTCTCGAACTGGACGTGGTCGGCGCGGATCCCGGTGTCGATGATGTAGGCGTTGACCCCGGAGCCGTCTGTCGAGGTGGTGATCCGACCGTTGCCGGGAAGGGCCCGCTGGTCGACCCGATCGAGCCCCCAGAGAGAGGTCGCCGAGTCCCGGACCGCGAGGGCCCGAACCGGACCATCGGCCTCGACTGCGAGGACGTCTGGATCCTCGCGAAGCCTCTTTACCTCGGAAGGCTCGAGCTGGGCCACCAGGCCGTTGACCCGGGAGGTAAAGACGTCTTCGACGTCGTTGCCGCGCCGCTCCTCGGCACGGGCCTTCTCCACCTGGTCGGTGCCGCCCTTGAAGATCACGACGTAATCGCGGGTGGGCTCGGCTGCCCGGGCCTCACCCGTCGAGAGGACGACCATTCCGATCGCCGCGGCGAGCAGCAGGAGTCCCGAGAAAAGCAGGGAGGGACCCGTTCGGCCCGTGGCGGTCAGGTGCGCGGCGGTCTTATGCATGCGGTTTCGGTCCCTTTCGTCTTGGACGGACGGATCGGCCCCCCTGGGTAGCCTCCGGTGCCGGGGGAGAGCCATTTTTGGCTTCTATTCCCGCAGACACCACCGCTCCGAAAAAGTTACGGGACTTCCCGAAAGAGTTTAGCTAGCCGGTTCCGGCACCCGAAGCGGCCAGCCCCTGCGGGAAGCAGAAAGCGAGCCCTCAGGTCCTTAAGTCCGGTCGGGGGCCACTATCTCCCCATCCCCCTCGATCCCCTCGAGTGCCGGTTCGCGTGGATCGACGTTCTCGACCAGGTGACCCTCGAGCGAGACCGACGGGATCAACCTGTCGAGCCACCGCGGCAGCCACCAGGCGTGGTCGCCCAGCAGGTAGACCACCGCCGGTGCGATCACCAGGCGGACGAAGAGGACATCGACCAGGATCGCGACCCCGAGTCCCAGTCCGAACATCTTTGCGATCACGTCGGGCTGGGTTACGAAGGCGAGGAAGACCGACGACATGATCAGCCCGGCGAACAGCACCACCTTGCCGATCCGACTGAGGCCGTGGATCACCGACTCCCTCGGACCGTCCCCCTCCTCGAAGGCCTCGTGGACCCGGGAGAGCAGGAAGACGTTGTAGTCCATGCTCAGCCCGAACAGGATCGCGAAGACGATCACCGGGACGAAGGAGATGATCGGCACCCCGGCGTCCACACCGATCAGGCTGGCCCCGATCCCCTTCTGGAACACGGCGACCACCACCCCGTAGGCCGCTGCGACCGAGAGCAGGTTGAACAGTGCCGAGGCGAGCGGGATCCAGAGCGAGCGGAAGGCGATGATCAGGAGCAGGACCGAGAGGCCGATCACCATCGCGATGAAGACCGGCAACCGGTCGGCGACCTTCTCGGAGAAGTCGACGAAGACCGGCGCGTTCCCCCCGATCGGGGCTTCGAGCGGCGTGTCGGCGAGGGCATCGGGGATCGTCTCGCTCCTCAGCCGATCGAGCAGCTCGACCGTGGCCTCGTCCTGGGGTGATGTCTCCGGGATCACGGTGACCGTCGCCATCTCGCCGTCCTCGCTCGGGACCGCCGGCAGGACTACCCCGACCCCCGGCTCCGCCCGCAGCGCCCCCTCGAGTCGGCGCAGCTGGTCGGCGGTCGCCGGATCGTCGGTCGGTGTGTCCACCGCCACCAGGAATGGCCCGTTGAATCCCGGCCCGAATCCCTTGCTCAGGGTGTCGTAGGCAAGCCGCTGTGTCGTGTCTTCGGGCTGGTTGCCGTCATCGGGCTGGCCGAGCCTCAGGTCGACAACCGGCGAGGCGAAGACCAGCAGGGCCGCTACCCCGGCAACGATCGCAAGCCACGGCCTGCGGGTGACCAGCGCCCCCCACTTGGCGAATCCCTCCGAAGGCCTGACCTGGGAGGCCTTGCGGGGCCTGAGCCTTCGGGAGAAGGCCCCGATCATCGCCGGGATGATCGTCAGGGCCGAGACGACCACCGCGGCGACCCCGATCGCAGCTCCGACACCCATCTTCCCGATCAGCGGAATCCCTACGACCAGCAGGCCCGCGATCGCCACCATCACGATCAAGCCGGCAGCGACCACGGCCGAGCCGGCCGTCGCGGCCGCCTTGGCGGCGGCATCCCGGGTCGAATCACCGAGCGCCGCCTGCTCCCGGAACCTGCCGATGATCAACAGGGCGTAGTCGATCCCGGCGCCCAGCCCCAGCATCACCGCGATCGTCGCTGCGAAATCGGGCAGGCCGAGTGGTCGGGCGAGGATGACCAGGAGCAGCTGGCCGACCATTACCCCGATCAGCGCCGCTGCAAGGGTCGAGACCATCGCCGCACCGGAGCGGAACAGCAGGGTCAGGAGGACGATCGCGATCAACACCCCGATCACCTCTCCGATCGGGAACTCCTGCTGGGAGGCGGCATCGATCACCGGACCGCGGAATGAGGTCTCGATCCCGACCGAGCGGACCGGGGCGGCGGCCTTCTCGAGCCGCTCGGCATCCTCGGGAGTGACGTCCCCGTACTCCATGTCGTAGCGGACGTCGATGAAGGCGATCCGGCCGTCGCGGGAGATGGTCGGGGCACCGGGAGTGAACGGATCGCTGACCGTGAGCACGCTCGGCAGCTCGGCTATCCGGGCGACGGTCTCCTCGATCGCCTTCCGGTCGACCGGAGCGGTAAGCCTCCCCTCCCTCGACTCGAGCACGACTGTGGCGTCGACCCCTGCGAGGGCCGGGGTGTGCTCCTGGAATAGCTCGAGCGCCCGCTCGCTCTCGGAACCGGGCACGCCAAAGTCGTCGGCCGGTGGTTCGCTCGAGGTGCCGGCAAGGACCACCAGCCCGGCCAGCACTGCAAAGGCGACCAGCAGTGACCGCTTCCAGTGGCCGGCTATCGAACGAGCGAGGGC
>VEQW01000045.1 GCA_018883025.1 Solirubrobacterales bacterium
GGAGGCGGAGGCCGGCCAACCGGCGTAAGGCCTGGCTGCCTCCGGGGTCGATCCCAGCGAGGCTGGCTGGGGACCGAGTCGGATACCCTTTTCGAGAATGGCAACCGAGAGTCAGAAGAAACGCAAGGAGCTCAGGGAGAAGCGACTTGCCGCCGAGAAGAAGGCACAGGGCGACGACCGCAAACAGAACATGGTCAAGGCAGTCGCCGCGATTGCCTTCCTGGCGATCGTCGTCGTGGTGGTGGTCATCGTCGTCGCGAGTTCCGGTGGGGGCGGAGACCAGGCGACCAAGTCGGATTCGGAGATCACCAAGTCGCTGGCCGGGATTCCCCAGGACGGTCTGGTCCTCGGCGAACCGGGTGCAAAGGCCTCCCTGGTCGAGTTCGGCGATCTGCAGTGCCCTGCCTGCCAGGCCTTTGCAGAGAATGACCTGCCCGACCTGATCGACGAGGAGATCCGAACCGGACGGGCAACGATCGAGTTCCGGAACTGGCCGATCCTCGGTCCCGACTCGACCACGGCAGCCAAGGCGGCCCTTGCCGCCTCGCTCCAGGGTCGTTACTGGGAGTTCATCGAGTATTTCTACGCCAACCAGGGCATCGAGGGCACCGGATACGTCACTGACGAATTCCTGACCGACATCGCCGAACAGGCCGGGGTCGAGGACATTGACAAGTGGAACGAGGACCGGAACCTCCCGAAGTGGGAGAAGCAGCTGCTGGCAACCGACGAGAAGGCAATCGAACTCCAGTTCGGCGGTACACCCTCCTTCGCCCTTGAGAACCCCGACGGCTCACTCGAACCGATCCAGGGTGGCTCGCTCGACGAACTCAAGAAGGCGATCAAGCAGGCCCAGTAGCTTGAACGATTCGATCTCCGCCTGGCTTCGCTGCTACCGCTGCTGGTCACGGAACCTCGAGGTACAGCTCCACTACGACGCGATCAGGAAGGTCGACCCCGAGAGCGGTTTCCCCACGGAAGGGGTCGACGAGATCCAGGAGTCGGTGGTCCAGTGCCTCGACTGCCTGCACGACCAACCCCACCTGACCTTCGATGGCCAGTCGGTGGTCCCGGTCGAGGACCGCTGGGAGCGGCTGGTCGCCGGCACTCCGTGGGTCGCCTCCTGCACGGTCGCCGTCGAGGCGTCGACGATCGAGGCCTGCTCGGGGCCCGAGGCAACCGAGTCACTCACCTTCGGTGCATTCGGAGACGCCGGTACCCGAGAGTTCTTCACGCACGTCAGGTTCCACAAGCACCAGGAGGACCTGATCGTGGTCCACCTGCTGGTCGAGCTTTACGCACGCTCGGCCGAGGAGGCGACTGCCGTGCTGGAGGACGCAGCGCGCGGGACTCTCGAGATCACCTCACTGGCCGAGGAGTCGAGGCCTCCGGCCCACGCACCCGACGGCTCCCACTGACCCGGATCGGATGACTACTCGGGAAGCGGCTCGCCCGGGTTCTTCTTCGGGATCAGCGCCGTCCGCTTGAACTCGGCGACCAGGACGCCATCCTGGTTGTAGACGCGGGTCTGGACCTTGACCAGGCCGCGGTCAGGCTTCGACTTCGACTCGCGGACCTCGAGCACCTCCGACTCGCAGAAGAGGGTGTCTCCGTGGAAGACGGGATGGGGGTGGCTGAGCTCGTCGGTCGCCAGGTTGGCGATCGCCTTCCCGGAGAAGTCCGAAACCGACATGCCGACCGCGAGGGAGTAGACCAGCGGACCGACCACGACGTTCCTGCCCTGCTGCGATGCCTGCGCATGGACATCGTTGATGTGGAGCGGATGGTGGTTCATGGTCAGCAGGCAGAAGAGGTGGTCGTCGGCCTCGGTCACCGTCTTCGCCGGCATGTGCTTGTAGACGGCGCCGACCTCGAACTCCTCGAGGTACCGGCCGTAAGGGTGGGATCCCGACTCCTCGCGCTCGGCCTGGTCGGTGGTGAAGTCCTCGTTGGTCTCGCTCATCTTGGTCTCGGGTGCTCCTTCTCGTTTCCGTGGGACCGGCTCCCCGCAGGCTACGAGAAACGGGCGCCTCCCGGCGGCGAGGTCGGGCCCAGCCGACTAGTGGACTTTCTTCAGGCTGGTTCGCTGCTCGTGCGTTTCGACGACCTTGGCGACCAGCTTCGCGACGTTCGCATCCCCTTCGAACCGGACGTGGCCGTCCTCTACCGCCCGCCGATAGGCGGAGAGTCCACTCTTGGGGTCAGCCAGGGCGTTGAAGGTGGGACGGTCGATCTCGATTCGGCATCGTTCGTCCTCCCCCCTCCCCTTGCTGACCTCGGGCCCGGGCAGCTCCACCCGGTAGGTCTGGACGTCACCCTTCGCCCGGATGTCGAGGCCGAAGACCAGCTTCAGCTTCTTCAGCGCCGGAACCTCACCGGTCAGCCCATCGACCGCGCTCACGATCATCTCCGCGGTCGAGGCCATCCTGGCGTTATCCGGCTTCCCTAGATCTCGTACCGCTCGAGGAGCTTCTTGCCGATCACCATTCTCTGGATCTCGGAAGTGCCCTCACCGATCAGGAGCAGCGGAGCGTCGCGGTAGAGGCGCTCGATCTCGTACTCCTTCGAGTAGCCGTAGCCACCGTGGATCCGGAACGATTCCTCGACGACCTCCTTGCCGGTCTCCGAGGCGATCAACTTCGCCATCCCGGCCTCGAGGTCGGACCGCATGCCGGCGTCCTTCATCTGGCAGGCCTTCCTGGTGACCAGCCTGGCGGCCTCGATCTTGGTCGCCATATCTGCCAGCTTGAACTGGATCGCCTGGTGCTGGGCGATCGGCTTGCCGAAGGTCTTCCGCTCCTGGCTGTACTTGATCGCCAGTTCGAAGGCCCGCTGGGCGATGCCCACACCCCTGGCGGCGACGTTGACGCGCCCGACTTCGAGCGCGTCCATCATCTGGCCGAAGCCCTTGTTCAGGCCCTCCTCCTCGCCTCCGAGGATCCGGTCTGGCGGACACTTGTAGCCGTCGTAGACCAGCTCGGTCGACTCGACGCCTTTATAACCCATCTTCTTGATCGTCGGCGGGACCGTGAGGCCGGCGAACTCGCCGGTGTTCTCGTGCGCCCACGGTTCCTTCTCGGTGATGAAGCAGGTCATCCCCTTGTAACGGGGGTCGGCGTCGGGGTCGCTCTTGGCCAACAGGAAGACCAGGGTCGATCCGAGGCCGTTGGTGACCCACATCTTCTGGCCGTTGATCTCCCAGTTGCCGTCGGCATCCTTCTTTGCGGAGGTCTTCAGCGCCTGCACGTCCGAGCCGATCTCGGGCTCGGAGAGCGAGAAGGCCGCCCGCACCTCGCCGGTCGCCATTCGCGGGAGGAAGGTTTCCTTCTGCTCCTCGGTGCCGAACTTCATCAACAGGTACGAGCCGATGAAGTGGGTGTTGATCACACCGGAAATCGAGATCCAGCCGCGGGAGAGCTCCTCGACGATCATTGTGTAGGTGGTCAGGTCGAGGCCCATCCCCCCGTACTGCTCGGGGATCGTCACACCGAACAGGCCAAGTTCCTTCATCTGCTCGACGATCGGTTCCGGGAACTTGTCCTCGTGGTCGTACTCCTCGGCGGTCGGGATGATCTGCTCATCGACGAACTGGCGGACCATCTCGGTGATCGCCTTCTGGTCCTCCGTCATCTCCTGGTAAGTCGACTGGTACATGTCGCTCCTATTCGGTCGGAGTGGCGAGAATGGCCACTGGGGGCCTCAAAACCGTCCTAGGAGGATACCGGTCCGGGCAACGTCAGGCCGGTAGGGGGTTTGGCCGGCCAGATGCCACCCTGGTGCGCCTGACGATAGATTCCGCAACTCCCGGGCCGGTTTCATGCCGGATCCCACACCAGACCAAGGAGAGCCGTGAGAAACCCCCGCAACTTCTTCAAGCCGATGGCGATCGGAGCGCCCGATCCGATTACCGAGGTTCCCTTCGGCCCCTCCCGGATGATCCACTTCTTCGATGCCTCGAACGAGAAGATGGCCGCCAAGGTTCCGGACATGGCCCAACAGGCCGACATCCTGCTCGGCAACCTCGAGGATGCGGTCCCGGTCGACAACAAGGTGGCGGCACGCGAAGGCCTGATCAAGGTCGCGAAGGAGGCCGAGCTCGGAGACACCCAGCTCTGGTCGAGGATCAACTCCTTGGAGAGCCCCTGGGTGCTCGACGACGTGATCGAACTGGTCACCGAGGCCGGCAACGTGATCGACGTCCTGATGGTCCCGAAGGTCGAGGGGCCGTGGGACATCCACTACATGGACCAGCTACTGGCCCAGCTGGAGGCCAAGGCCGGGGTCACCCGCCCGATCCTGATCCACGCGATCCTCGAGACGGCCCAGGGTGTCGTGAACGTCGAGGAGATCGCCGCGGCCAGCCCGCGGATGCAGGGCATGAGCTTCGGCCCGGCCGACCTTGCCGCCTCGCGCCGAATGAAGACGACCCGGGTAGGCGGTGGACATCCCGGTTACCGGGTGATCGAGGACCCCGACCCCGAGGACGAGGAGGCGCCCAGGGTCACCGCACAGCAGGACCCCTGGCACTACTCGATCGCCAGGATGGTCGATGCCTGCACGGCCAACGACATCCTCCCCTTCTACGGCCCGTACGGCGACATCAAGGACGTCGAAGGTTGCGAGGCCCAGTTCCGCTCCGCCTTCCTGCTCGGTTGCGTCGGGGCCTGGTCGCTCCATCCGGTCCAGATCGGGATCGCCAAGAAGGTCTTCTCGCCCCCTCCCGACGAGGTGATCTTCGCCAAGAAGGTGATCGAAGCGATCCCCGACGGCAAGGGGGTCCACATGATCGACGGCAAGATGCAGGACGACGCGACCTGGAAGCAGTGCAAGGTGATGGTCGACCTGGCCGAGATGCTGGCCAGGAAAGATCCGGAGCTGGCCGAGCAGTACGAGTTCTCCGGCTGATCGCCGGGGCACCCGGGGGTGCGGGATCTCAGCCGAGCCGCTGGCGCAACGCGTCCAGCTGGGCGTCGAGCTCGGGAGGTAGTTCATCCCCGAACTTGGCCAGGTGCTCCTCGATCTGGGGCAGCTGGGCCCTGACTGCATCGTCGTCGACCGTGAGAAGGGTGTCGAGCGCGTCGGCCGAGATCTCGAGGCCGTCGAGGTCGAGGTCTCCGATCGTCGGCAACAGGCCCATCGCGGTCTCGATCGTCTCCCCCTGGTCGTCGCAGCGCCGGAACACCCACTCGAGGACCCGGCTGTTCTCCCCGAACCCCGGCCAGAGGAAATCCCCGGTCGGATCGCGACGGAACCAGTTGACGTAGAAGATCTTCGGCAGCTTGGCGCCGTCCGTCCTGCCGATCGAGAGCCAGTGGCGGAAGTAGTCGCCCATGTCGTACCCACAGAAGGGGAGCATCGCCATCGGGTCGAAGCGCAGCTCCCCCACCGCCCCGGCAGCAGCCGCGGTCGTCTCGGAGGACATGGTTGCGCCGAGGAATACGCCGTGCTCCCAGTCGAAAGCCTCGGTGACCAACGGGACCACGGTGGCTCGGCGGCCACCGAAAAGGAAGGCATCGATCGGCACCCCCTCCGGGTCCTCCCACTCCGGCGCGATGCTCGGGGCCTGGCCCGCCGGGGTCGTGAAGCGGGCGTTCGGGTGGGCGGCCGGGTCGTCGGAGTCCGGTGTCCAGTCCTCGCCATGCCAATCGATCAGGTGGTCCGGCGGGCTGGCCGTCATGTCTTCCCACCAGACATCACCGTCGTCGGTCAAGGCACAGTTGGTGAAGATCGAGTTGCCGTCGATCGTCTGGATCGCATTCGGGTTCGACTCCTGGCTGGTGCCAGGGGCAACCCCGAAGAAACCGAACTCCGGGTTGACCGCCCTCAGTCGTCCTTCGTCGTCGAACTTCATCCAGGCGATGTCGTCGCCGATCGTTTCGACCTTCCATCCGGGGATGGTCGGGATAAGCATCGCCAGGTTGGTCTTTCCGCAGGCCGAGGGGAATGCGGCCGAGACGTACTTGACCTCGCCTTCCGGGCTGGTCAGCTTGAGGATCAGCATGTGCTCGGCCATCCAGCCTTCGTCCCGGGCCATCACCGAAGCGATCCTCAGTGCGAAACACTTCTTGCCGAGCAGGGCATTCCCGCCGTAGCCAGAGCCGTAGGACCAGATCTCTCGGGTCTCGGGGTAGTGGACGATGTACTTGTTGTCGGCATTGCAGGGCCAGGGAACGTCCTCCTGGCCTTCGGCGAGCGGCATCCCGACCGAGTGGACGCAGGGGACGAACTCACCGTCCTCGCCCAGGGCATCCAGGGCCGCACGGCCCATCCGGGTCATGATTCGCATCGAGACGGCCACGTAGGGGGAGTCGGTCAACTCCACCCCGATGTGGGAGATCGGTGAGCCGATCGGGCCCATCGAGAAGGGAACGACGTACATCGTCCGCCCCTCCATCGAACCGTCGAAGAGGCCCGAGAGCTTCTCCCGCATCTCGGCCGGATCGACCCAGTTGTTGGTCGGACCGGCGTCCTCTTCACGCTCCGAGCAGATGTAGGTCCGGTCCTCGACCCGGGCGACGTCACCTGGGTCCGATCGGGCCAGATACGAGTTCGGGCGCTTCGCATCGTCGAGCCGGGTGAAGGTCCCCGCCTCGACCATCTCGGCGCAGAGCCGGTCGTACTCTTCCTGCGAGCCGTCGCACCAGTAGACCTGGTCGGGCTTGGTCAGGGCCGCAATCTCGTCGACCCATTCGACGAGCTTTGCGTTGGTGGTGGGTGCGGGCGACCCTTCTGCTTCGGTCAAGGTTTCGGTGTCAACTCCTCGTTGCGGGCTCCGAACCTCCAGACCGGTAACGGCGGGTCGGCCCCGTTCCCGGATTCTTACCCAGAACGCCCCCTTCCTGCGTTCATCCTCGGACCGGGGTGATCGAGATGGTCTCGACGTCGGCCTCGATGTTAAGGATCCGAAGCCTGACCTCGGCCCGGCGACCATCTTCGGCCACCACCAGGCAGGTGAACGACGCACCCGGATCGACTTCGACGTCCCGCGGGCAGGCGACGGTCCTCACCTCGACCCCGGTCTTGCGCTGAACGTCATCCTTGATCGCCTCGCGGGCCTTCTTGTCGTCGATCACGGTCCCTGCACATGCCGTCAGTGCCCCGACTGCGAGGAGCAGCGGGGCTCCTGCCATGGTCCTGGGCCAGGCTCTCGCCACCCTGCTCCAGCCCCTCCTTCGATGGCCGCCTGGTCGGTCCATGGGGCGAGCCTACAGGCGCCCCGCGCCCGCCAGGAGCCGTCGCAGGCCGAGCGAGGGGGTCGCCGTCGGCCCCTCCGTTCGTAATAGATTGCGGCGCGATGAGGTTCTACGAGTACGAAGCCCGGAAGATCGTCGAGCTGGCCGGGATTCCGGTCACCGAGTACGGGTTCTGCCGGACCCCCGAGGAAGCCCGGGCTGCGGCCGAGAAGATCGACGGACCGACCGTGGTCAAGTCGCAGGTCCTGACCGGTGGACGGATGAAGGCTGGGGGCGTTCAGTTCGCCGACACTCCTGACGAGGCAGCCACCCACGCCGAGACGATCCTCGGCCTCGAGATCAACGGACATATGCCCCGTGGCGTGCTGGTCGACCCGAAGGCCGAGGTAAAGCAGGAGTACTACGCCGGAGTCGTCTGGGACGGGACCGCCAAGAAGCCATTGATGCTGTTCAGCGACATGGGCGGGATAGACATCGAACAGGTGGCCGAGGAACACCCGGACCACGTGGGGCGAGGACACATCTCCAACCTCGACCCGGTCTTCGACTTCCAGGCCAAGCAGGTGATCGCCCGAACCGGGGTTACCGGCAGCCAGCTGACCCGGGCGACTCCGATACTCGCCCGCCTGGCCGAGCTGTTCCGCGAGAAGGACATGCTGCTGGCCGAGATCAACCCCCTCGCCGAGCTGACCGACGGTCGGTTCGTCGCCCTGGACGCCCACATGGAGATGGAAGGTGAAGCGGTTGGCCGCCAGGCGAAACTGCTCCGAGAGGAACTCGAGATCGCCGAGGACGACACCAGAGAGAGCTACGAGCCGAGCGATTTCGAGCGCAGGGTGAAGGAGATCGACGCCAGTGACCACCGGGGCGTGATCCAGGGCAAGGACCACAACTTCGACGGCAACCTCGGCCTGGTGATCGGGGCCGGCGGTGGCTCGCTGACCCTGACCGATGCCGTCCGCAGCCAGGGCGGCAAGCCGGCCAACTACTCGGAGATAGGCGGAAATCCCTCGGTCGCGAAGGCCTGTGGCCTGGCCAGGGAAGTCCTGCAGAAAGATGGGGTCGAGAAGATCGCCGTGATGATGTCGATCGTCTCGAACACGCGGGTCGACATCGTCGCCCGGGGCGTTATCAAGGCCTGCCTCGAGCTCGGCCTCGACCCCTCCGAAACGATCGCGGTCTTCCGGATCCCCGGAGCCTGGGAGGAGGAAGGGGCGAAGATCCTCGACTACTACGGGGTCGAGTACTACGACCGCTCCGTCTCACTCTGGGATGCGGCAGGACGGGCCGTGGAGAAGGTTCAGGGCTGATGAGCATCCTGATCGACGCCGACACCACCTTCATCGTCCAGGGCATCACCGGCCGCGAGGCAGTCAACCTGACCCGTGAGTGCCTCGATTACGGCTCGAAGGTCGTCGGCGGGGTAACGCCGGGCCGAAAGGGCCGCGAGGTCCACGGGGTGCCGGTCTTCGACACGGTCGAGCAGGCGGTCGAGAACCACGGGGGACCGATCGACGGCTCGGTGGTGACGGTTCCCCCGGGATTCACCAAGGACGCGGTCATCGAGGCCCTGGCCAACGGGATTCGCCTGGTGGTCGTGGTTACCGAGCGGATCCCACGGGGGGACGTCGCCGAGATGGTCGAGTACGCCGACCGGGTCGGTGCACGGATCATCGGTCCCAACTGCCTCGGATTGATCGCCCCTGGCCTCTGCAAGATGGGCGGAATCGGGGGGCCGGCCGCCGACGCGGCAAAGGCCTACGAGCCAGGGGTGGTAGGGGTGATGTCCCGATCAGGTGGGATGACCACCGAGATCTCCTCCACCCTGACCGCAGCAGGACTTGGCGTCTCTACGGCGATCTCGATCGGGGGCGATGCGATCATCGGCTCGACCTATGCCGAACTGATGCCCTTCTTCGAAGCCGATCAGGAAACCCAGGCGATCGTCATCTACTCCGAGCCCGGTGGCCGGATGGAGGCCCAGCTGGCCGAGTGGGTCGCGGCCAACGACTCGAGGCTCCCGATCGTCGCCTTCATGGCCGGCAAGTTCATGGACGACGAGGAGATGAAGGGGATGAGCTTCGGGCACGCGGGCACGATCGTCGAAGGCAAGGAAGACTCGGCCACCGAGAAGATCGCCCGCCTCCAGGAGGCCGGAATCACCGTAGTCGAGCGGATCGACGAGATACCCGAAGCAGTGAAGGAAGGGATCGGCAGATGAGCGCGGAGCAGGAGAGCATCTTCATCGGCATCGAGATCGAGGAGCCGGCCGCTTCCGACCCCGAGCTAGCAAGGAAGCTCGAGGAGGTCTGCCCGGTCTCGATCTTCGAGGCAACCGACTCCGGCACCGAGATCATCGCTTCCAGGCTCGACGAGTGCGTCCTCTGCGGCCTCTGCGTCGAGGCAGCTCCCGCGGGCGCCGTCACCATCGTCAAGAAGTACGAGGGGTAGGCCCGGGCGGCCGGGGCGCGCCGTGAACTTCATCGAGGACGTGATCCAGCGGTTCCCCTTCTCGCAGGAGGCGGTGATCGCGATCGACATCGAAGGCAACCGGAAGGTCCACCACTTCAGCCACCTCTTCGCCCGGAGCCTCGGACTGTCCGGAGCGCTCCTCGCCCGCGGGGTCCACCGCGGCGACGTGGTACTGATCCTGGTCGGCAGCCGGATCGAGTGGGTGATCTCGATGCTGGCCTGCTTCCGGATGGGGGCGATCGCCTTCCCCTGCAACACCCAGCTGAGCGAGGATGACCTCGCCCGACGGGTCGCCGAAACCGGGGCGGTTCTGGCCATTGGGGAGGAAGACCTTCTGGATCGACTGCCGGAAGGCCTGCCGGCGATGGGAATGGAAGACCTGGCAAGGGTGTTCGATGAGGACCTCGACCAGGCGATGCCGGCCGCACCGGCCGACCTGGGGCCGGATGACCCGGCCCTGATCCTCTACACCTCGGGCTCGACCGGTCCGGCCCGTGGCATCGTCCACGGACAGCGCTTCCTGTTCGGCCAGGAACTCCAGGCACGTCAGTGGTTCGGTGCCGAACCCGGGGACCTGGCCTGGTGTACGGCCGCCCCCGGCTGGTCGAAGTCCTCCCGCAACGCCTTCATCGCCCCCTGGCTCTGCGGGGCGACCGCACTTCTGGTCGAAGGAAGGTTCGACCCGTCGACCAGGCTCGAGATAGCCCGAAGCGAGGGGGTCAACGTCCTGTGCCAGGTACCGACCGAGTACCGGATGCTGGCCAGCCGAACGACGATCCCCGAGCTGCCCGCCCTCAAGCGGCTCGTATCGGCCGGTGAACCGCTCGACGCAGAGGTGATCGGCAACTTCAGGGAGGCCACCGGGCTCGAGATCGCCGACGGGTACGGTCAGACGGAGACCGGCGCAGTGACCGGATTCAGGGTCGGGGACGATGTCGCCGGGAGGGAAGGCTCGATGGGCAGGCCCCTCCCCGGCATCGAGACGCGGATCGTCGACGACGAGCTCCAGCTCAAGGTGGAGACCTCCCCCACTTTCTTCACCCGCTACCTCGACGGGGAGTCCTTCGACGGAGAGTGGTGGCCGACCGCCGACCTGGTCGAAGAGGACGAAGACGGCTTCCTCTACTTCCGCGGGCGGAATGATGACGTGATCAGTTCGTCGGGCTACCGGATCGGGCCGGTAGAGGTCGAATCGGTCCTGCTCGAGCACCCCGCGGTGGCCGAGGCGGCTGTGGTCCCGGCGCCCGACCCGGAGCGTGGGTCGGTGGTCCGTGCGGTCCTGGTGCTCGAGGCCGACCAGCCGACCGAGGGACTGGTCGAGGAAATCCAGGCATTCTGCCGGGAGCGGACGGCTCCCTACAAATACCCGCGTATCGTCGAGTTCGTCGACGATCTGCCAAAGACGGTCACCGGCAAGGTCTCGAGAAGGGCTCTCCGGGAAGCGACCGAATGAACGAGGTCCCCTGGAGGGCCTCCTGGCCGTCGGCCACTTTCGGGGCGCTCTTCGGGGCGACCATGCTCAACCTCCTGGCGGTCGGAGCCCTGCTGCCGACCCTTCCGCTCTACGTGAGGGGACCGCTCGACGAGGGCAACCTGATGGTCGGCATCGTGATCGGTGCCTACGCGATCACGGGGATCGCCTTCCGCCCGATCGCCGGAGTGCTTGCCGACAGCAAGGGAAGGAGGTGGGTCGTCGTGGTCGGATCGCTCGCCTCGGCGGTGGCCGGGGCCTTCCTCTTCCTTCCGCTCGGGCTGGTCGCCGTCCTCGGCTCCCGGCTACTGCTCGGTGCCGGTGAGGGCGCGGTCTTCACCGCCGGCTCGGCCTGGGTGGCCGACATCGCTCCGGAGCGAAACAGGGCCCGCCTGATCGGTATCTACGGACTCGCGATCTGGGCAGGCCTGAGCATCGGTCCGCTGATCGGCCAGGCACTGCGGGCAGCGGGTGGCTTCGAGCTGGTCTGGGCCTTCGTCTTCCTCGCCCCGGTGCTCTCGACGGTTATCGCCTCGAGGCTGACCGACTCCGCGGTGGCACCTCGACCGGCCGGCGAGGACCGGACCCTGATCTCCCGCGAAGCGCTCGGCCCGGGGATCTCGATGGCTCTGGTCTCGGCCGGATTCGCGGCGATGGCCTCCTTCGTCGTCCTCCACATGAGGGATGAGGGCGTAGCCGGAGGGGCCTGGGCGTTCACCGCCTTCGCGGTCAGCCTGGTCCTCTCACGGCTGATCGCAGGTGGCCTGCCCGATCGCCTGGGCCCCCGGCGGGTCGCCCTCGTTGCAGCCCTGTTCGAAGCGATAGGGCTGGCCGTAATCGGCCTGGCCAACACGCTCCCGGTCGCGCTGGCCGGAGCGATCGTGATGGGCTGGGCTTTCTCCGTCCTCTATCCGTCGCTCTCGCTCATCGTCCTCAGAAGGGTCCCCGAGTCGCGTCGGGGTTCGGCATTCGGGACCTTTACCGCGACCTTCGACCTGGGGGTCGCGCTCGGAGCACCGCTGGTAGGCGTGGCGGTGACCCTCGGTGGTTATGAAGCCGGGTTCCTGTTTGCCGCAGCCCTCGCGATCGCCGTCGCGGCGACTCAGGCAGTCATCCTGGCCTCCCGGCGCAGGCGTCCGGCTCTCTAGGCTGGGCCGATGCCCAACCGGCTGGCCGACGAGCTCAGTCCCTATCTGCTCCAGCACCGTGAAAACCCGGTCGAGTGGTGGCCCTGGGGTCCGGAGGCGATGGCCGAGGCTCGGGAGCGCGACGTGCCGATCCTGCTGTCGGTCGGCTACGCGGCCTGCCACTGGTGCCACGTCATGGAGCGCGAGTCCTTCGAGGACCCCGAGACGGCGCGCTACATGAACGAGCACTTCGTACCGATCAAGGTCGATCGCGAGGAGCGGCCGGATGTCGATGCGCTCTACATCGAGTTCGTCCAGTCGGTGACTGGCCATGCCGGCTGGCCCCTGACCGTGTTCCTCGACCCGAACGGGGTCCCCTTCCACGGGGGAACCTACTTCCCGGATGAGCCCCGGCTCGGGAGTCCCTCCTTCCGGATGGTGATGGAGGCCGTGGTCGAAGCGTGGGATGAGAAGCGAGAAGAGATCGACGCACAGGCC
>VEQW01000046.1 GCA_018883025.1 Solirubrobacterales bacterium
GCAGCAGGTGATCGCCCACGAGACCGGCGGCGCGAACACGGTGGATCCGCTCGGCGGCTCCTGGTTCGTCGAGTCCCTCACCGACGAGATGGAGGCCGATGCCTACGACTACTTCCGCCGGATCGACGAACTGGGCGGGATGGTCGAGGCGATTCGCCAGAACTTCCCGCAGCGGGAGATCGGTGAAGCCGCCTTCCGGTACCAGCTGGAACTCGAGGCCGGACAGCGGCAGGTTGTCGGGGTCAACGCCTATCGCGAGGAGGACGAGGAGGAGATGCCGATCCTCCACATCGACCCGGCCCTCGAGGCGAAGCAGCTCGAACGCCTCGAGGCCACCCGTGGCCGTCGGGACCAGGCCCAGGTCGACGAGGCCCTGGCCCGGCTGAGGGAGGTCGCCGCCGGCGAGGGGAACCTGATGTTCCCGATCATCGAGGCCTCCCGGGCATTGGCGACCGAGGGCGAGATGATCTCCTCACTCCAGGACGTCTTCGGGACCTATTCGGAGACCCCGGTCTTCTGAGGACCGTGATCGACGGCGCTCCCGAAGCCGGTCCGGGCAGACCCCAGGGCAGGAAGACCAGGGTCGTGGTCGCGAAGCCGGGGCTCGACGGCCACGACCGTGGCGCCAAGATCATCGCCCGGGCACTGCGTGACGCCGGGATGGAAGTGATCTACACCGGTCTTCACCAGACGCCAGAGCAGATCGCCGAGACGGTGATCCAGGAGGATGCCGACGCGATCGGGATCTCGATCCTCTCGGGCGCACATATGACCCTGGTACCGCGGATCCTCGAACTGCTCCGGGAGCAGGGGGTCGATGACGTGCTCGTAACGGTCGGAGGGACGATCCCCAATCGCGACATCGAGGAACTGAAGGCGGCGGGTGTCGCCGAGGTGTTCACCCCGGGGGCCTCGACCGAGGAGATCGTCGGCTTCATCCGTGATGGAGTCGAATCGAATCGCCAGGGCTGAGGTGACCGGACCCCGATCCCCGATCGCCGGCGCACTCGATCGCTTCCTCGATCTCGCGGTCCTGCCCGGCTTCAGTTCCATCGGTTATGAAGTGAGGCGGAGGACCCTCGGATGGGACCCCCCAACGGTCAGGGGCCGGACGGTGATGGTCACCGGGGCGAATGCCGGACTCGGCCGGGCGACCTCGGAGACGCTGGCGGAGGGTGGCGCACGAGTGGTGATGGTCTGCAGGGACCGGGAGAAGGGGGAGGAGGCGCGGCAGGCCGTTGCCTCGGTTGCCTCGCTCGAGCCGGAGCTCCTGGTGGCCGACCTCTCCTCGCTCGCTTCGGTCCGGGAGGCTGCCGCCACCTGGTTGGGGTGGGATGAGCCGCTCGACGTCCTGGTCAACAACGCCGGGGTGATGCCGCCAGAGAGGGTCCTGACCGGGGAGGGCTTCGAACTCACCTTCGCGACCAACGTCCTCGGGCCATTCCTCCTCTCCCGCCTGCTGATGCCTTCGCTCGAGGAGGGCTCCGACCCGAGGATCGTGATGGTCTCCTCGGGCGGGATGTACGCCTCCCGCTTCTCACTCGCCGATCCCGAGCTCGACCGGCGTGAGTACGACCCGACCGAGGTCTACGCCCACACCAAGCGGGCCGAGGTGATGCTGGCCGACGAGTTCGACCTCCGCTTCGAGCCGACGAGTTGTTCGATGCATCCGGGCTGGGCGGCAACCCCGGGCGTCGCCTCCTCCTTGCCCCGGTTCAACCGGGTCATGGGACCGGTGCTCAGGAGTCCCGAGGCTGGCGCAGACACGATCGTCTGGCTCGCCGGGGCCTCTGCCGAGGAAGCCCCGGGAGGTCTCTTCTACGAGGATCGGCGTCCGAGGCCGAAGTACAGGCTGCCCGGAACCCGGGAGACGGCAAGCGATCGCCGGGAGCTTTTCGAGCTCTGTGCGGAGCTGACGAGCACCACCGATTGACTCGTCAGTCAATCTTCCGCCCGGCCCGGTATTATCGCGAGTCCGCCGGTTCGAGAGGCCCATCCAAAGCCAAAAGAACCCGCTCAGAAGACCCCTAGACCAGGAGGATTTCAGTGAAGATCTGTGTTCTGGTGAAAGACGTGCCGGATGCCGCGGTGCAGAAGCGGATCGACCCATCCACGATGTGGCTCGATCGAAGCGGCGAGAGCACGCTCAACCCCTTCGACACGCACGCGGTCGAAGCGGCAGTCAGGTTCAAGGAAGGGGATGACCTCGAGGTCGATGAGGTCGTCGCCGTAACCATGGGTCCCGAAGGTGCCCAGCGGGCGCTACAGAAGGCGGTCGCCCTCGGAGCTGACCGGTCGGTGCACCTCTGCGACGACGCCCTGGCCGGCTCCGACGTATGCGCCACCGGCAAGGCCCTGGCCAAGGTCCTCGAGGCCGAGAGTCCGGACCTGGTCCTGCTCGGACAGCAGTCCGACGATGGCGAGTGCTACACGATCGGTGCGGTCGTTGCCGAGCACCTGAAGATGCCCTCACTGACCCAGGTGGTCGGGATCGAGGTCGAAGGCGACAAGCTCAAGTGCGAGCGTCAGGCCGAGTACGGCTACGACACCGTCGCACTGACGATGCCGGCCGTGATCTCGGTCGGTGACGCGATCAACGAACCCCGCTACCCGAGCCTCAAGGCGATCATGGGGGCGAAGAAGAAGCCGGTCGACACGAAGGCCTCTTCGGACGTCGGTCTCGACGCCTCCGAGGTCGGCGAGGCCGGTTCGAAGACCACGGTTACTGCGCTGAACGAGCCTCCGGCGAAGGAGGCTGGCGAGATCATCGAAGACGAAGACACTGCCGAGACGGTCGACAAGATCGTCACCTGGCTCGACGAAAGGAAGCTGATCTGAATGGGCGGAATACTCGTATATGCCCTGCACGACGGTGAGGGCAACTTCAACAAGAACTCGCTGGGAGCCCTGTCGGCGGCCTCCGACCTGGCCGGTGAACTCGGCAGTGAGGCTGCTGCGGTCGTAGTCGGCGACGTCTCCGACGAGCAGGCCCAGGCCCTCGGCAACTACGGCGTGACCAAGGTCTACCGGGCCAAGGACGTGCCGGAAGGCCTCGCCCAACCGATCGTCGACGTGATGGCGAAGGTGATCCAGGACGACGGTTTCTCCTACGCGCTGTTCGGCGGTGGACTGCTCGGATTCGAGATCGGTGCCGGCCTCACCGCACGGCTCGATGCCGGCGTGACGATGGAGGTGACCAGCGTCAAGGTGGCGGACGGCAAGCTCATCGCCGAGCGCCCGATCCTCCAGGACTCCCAGATCGCCGATGTCGGCTACGTCGGGGAGCCCGGAATCATCATCGGGCGGCTGAACGCCTTCGACGTCGAGGAGAAGGGTGGAACCGCCGAGGTGGTCGACGTCGACGTCGAACTGTCGGAATGGTCGACCAAGGCCGAGATGATCCAGCGGGGCGAGCAGCGCGGCGCCGACGTCGACATCGAGGCAGCCGACATCCTGGTCGGGGGCGGGCGTGGGCTCGGCTCGGCCGAAGGCTTCGAGGCCTGCGAGCAGCTGGCCGACGCCTTCGACAACGGCGCCGTGGCGGCTACCCGCGCCGTGGTCGACGCCGGCTGGTACCCCTACGCGGCCCAGATCGGCCAGACCGGCAAGACGGTCGCCCCGAAGCTCTACCTCGCGGTTGGGGTATCGGGAGCGATCCAGCACAAGGTCGGCATGCAGAACTCGGAGGCGATCATCGCGATCAACAAGGATCCGAATGCGCCGATCTTCGAGTTCTCGGACCTCGGCGTGGTCGGCGACCTGAACAAGATCATGCCGAAGCTGACCGAGGCCCTGAAGGCCCGCAAGGGCTAGAGGCAACGGAGTCCCGAGGGCGGGTCCGACCGGACCCGCCCGAAGGTTCCACCCCGAACACCCCCGACCAGGCAAGAGACAAGAGAACGAAAGGACCGGCCAGATGCCCCCGATCGCACCCGCCGCATACCCGCCCCCGTTCGACTCCGAAAAAGTCATTTCGAAGCCGACCGATCCCGAGGACGAGCGGATCGAGGTCGGGGTCGCGATCGTCGGTGCCGGACCGGCCGGACTCGCCTGCGCCAACAAGGTCCTCCAGCTGCTCGAGGATCGGCCGGAGCTGGCCGAGCGCCTCGGCGAGGTACCGGTTGCGGTAGTCGAGAAGGGGAAGGTCGTCGGGGCCCACGAGATGTCGGGGGCGAACATGCGGCCGTCGGCGATGGAGGAGCTCTTCCCGGACCTCGACAAGTCCGAGTGGCCGGTCTACCGAGAGGTGGAGAAGGAGGGGGTCTACGTGCTCACCCCCAAGCAGGCAATTCCCCTCAAGCCGATGCCGCCGAACTTCCACAACAAGGGGAACTACGTCACCTCGGTCTCCAAGCTGACCCGCTTCCTCGCCGAGAAGGCGGAGGAGAAGGGCGCCTACATCCTCACCGAGACCGCGGCCGACCAGCTGCTGGTCGAGGACCAGGTCGTCAAGGGGGTCCGTTCCGGCGACCGGGGTCGGGGCAAGAAGGGCGAAGAGCTGGCGAACTTCGAGCCCGGATCGGACCTGGTCGCCGAAGCGACCGTCCTCTCCGAGGGGACGATCGGGCATCTCACCTACGCAGCCCTCGAGCACTTCGACATCGGTGGCCTGGACCCGCAGCGCTGGGAGCTCGGTGTCAAGGAGATCTGGGAGGTCGAGGAGCCCCTCGACAAGGTCATCCACACGATGGGCTGGCCGCTCCGCCCCCAGGCCAAGTACAAGGAGTTCGGCGGGTCATTCATCTACCCGATGGAGGAGAACAAGCTCTGCATCGGCTTCGTGGTCGGCCTCGACTACACCGATGCGACCCTCTCGGTCCACGACATCCTCCAGCAGTTCAAGCTGCACCCCTTCATCAAGAAGATCCTCAAGGGCGGCAAGCGGGTCGGCTGGGGCGCCAAGACGATCCCGGCCGGCGGCTACTGGTCGATGCCGAAGCGCCTTGCGGTGCCCGGCATGTGCATCGCCGGTGATTCGGCGGGCATGGTCAACGTCGCCGAGCTGAAGGGTGTCCACTACGCGATGCACGCGGGCATGTTCGCGGCGGAAGCGATCGTCGACGCCCTCGAGAAGGATTCCGTCGACTTCTCCGCCTACGACGAGAAGGTCCACAACTCGATGATCGAGAAGGACCTCTACCGGGCGCGGAACGCGAGCCAGCCCTTCACCAAGGGGTTCTTCGTCGGTGGCGCGATCGCCTCGGCGATGACGATCACCCAGGGTGCCTTC
Organism: Solirubrobacterales bacterium; assembly: GCA_018883025.1. Taxonomy (GTDB): domain Bacteria; phylum Actinomycetota; class Thermoleophilia; order Solirubrobacterales; family 70-9; genus 67-14. The sequence continues at coordinate 5,231 of VEQW01000046.1, forward strand.
CCCGGCGGCCACTGGAAGAACCACGACGATGCCTCCTACAAGATGGAGATCGGTTCGGCTGCGGACAAGTACCCCAAGCCTGATGGCGAGTACACCTTCGACAAGCTCTCATCGGTCTTCCTGACCGGGAACGCAACCCGTGACGATGCACCGAACCACGTCAAGGTCCAGACCGAAGTGCCCCGCGAGGTGGCGCAGACATGGGTCTCGATGTGCCCGGCGCAGGTCTACGAGATCCCGGAGGACCAGCTCGAGAGCGAGGCCGAGGTGGTCGACGTCCACGTGACGGCGTCGAACTGCGTCCAGTGCGGTGCGATCACCGCCAAGGGCGGAAGGCTGACCCTCCCCGAGGGCGGCGACGGGCCTCTCTACACCGAGACCTGAGCCCCGCGGAAGGCCCGCTCAGGCGGCCCGGCGGTACGGATCCGTACGGTCCAGGCCGGTCCTGCCGAAGTCGGCCTCGAAGGGCTCCGGGGCCTCACCGTCGAAGGGACCGAATTCCCGGCTTCGCCTGCGGCGGGGTGGAGGCTCGATCCAGTCACCACAGCCGGCGAAGGCGTCGGCGAAGCGCTGCGCCTTTGCGCTGCGAAGGCTCGCCTGATCGAATATCTCACCGGACAAGAGGTCCTCTCCTCGGACAGGGTGCATTCGCATTGTGTTCACCGCCCCGGACGGAAAAACGGCACCTCCCGTTTGGAACTACCTGCAAATCGGGGAGAATCCCGGGGAGTCCCCTTTCCTCCCCCCGCACTGGACGATCGGCCCCAACCGGTGGTCTAGACTGGGGAGCAGTGAAGACCGAGATACACCCCGAATACGTGCTGGCCAATGTCACCTGTTCCTGTGGCAACCAGTTCCTGACCAGGTCGACCAAACCGGACCTGCACGTCGAACTCTGCTCCGAGTGTCACCCCTTCTACACCGGCAAGCAGAAGCTGGTCGATACCGGCGGTCGGGTGGAGCGCTTCCAGCGCAGGGCCGCGAAGCGGTCCAAGTCCTAACCGGGTCGGTGCTCCCGATCCTTCCCGGCCTCGCCCGGACGTGCTCCAGCAGGGAGGTGGCACCGTGAACGGGTCCGCCGACCAGTTGATCGACTCCCTGATCGACCGGATAGAGGCTCGCCACGCCGAGCTCGAGACCGAGATGTCCGATCCCGAGGTGATTGCCGACCGGACCCGTTACGCCGAACTCGGCAGGGAGTACGGCCGGATCGACCGGGCACGGGTGCTTGCCCTGGAGTACCGGAGGGTGTCGGACGACCTCGCCGGGGCCCGGGAGCTGCTCGAGGAGGGGGATGGCGACGAGGAGATCCAGAAGGTATCGAGGGAGGCACCGGCCGAGCTGGACCGGCTTGCGGAGGAGATCCGCCTGGCGATGGTCGAGGGGGACCCGAACGACGCCAAGAACGTGATCGTCGAGGTCAGGGCCGGTACCGGCGGCGACGAGGCGGCGATCTTCGCGGGCGACCTGCTGCGGATGCTCACCCGGTACGCGGGGTCCCGTGGATTCGGCACCGAGGTGATCGCCCAGTCGCCGGCCGAGCACGGCGGGTTTCGCGAGGTGACCTTCGAGGTCACGGGTGACGGGGCCTACTCCGTGTTCAAGTTCGAAGCCGGCACCCACCGGGTCCAGCGGGTTCCGGAGACGGAGTCGCAGGGGAGGATCCACACATCGACCGCGACCGTCGCCGTGCTCCCCGAGGCGGAGGAGGTCGAGGTCGAGATCGATCCGGCCGATCTGGAGATAGACGTCTACCGCTCCTCGGGACCGGGTGGACAGTCGGTCAACACGACCGACTCGGCCGTCCGGATAACCCACCTGCCCAGCGGGATCGTCGTCTCGATGCAGGACGAGAAGTCACAGCTCCAGAACCGGGAGAAGGCGATGAAGGTCCTGAGGGCAAGGCTCTACGAGAGGGAGCTCGCCGAGCAGCAGGAGGCGATCGCCTCGGAGCGTCGCTCCCAGGTCGGGTCGGGGATGCGTTCGGAGAAGGTACGGACCTACAACTTCCCCCAGGGTCGGGTGACCGACCACCGGATCAAGCTCACCACCCATGACCTCGACGGGGTCTTGAGCGGCGAGCTCGCCGAATTCACCGATGCACTCACCGCCGAGGAGCGAAGGCTCCTGCTCGAAGCCGAAGCCGGCTGAGGGGCGCGATGCCGTGGCCACAGGCGGGGTGAGCAGGTCCGATGCGCTGGAGGCGGCCACCGAGGCCTTCCGGGCCGCGGGGATCCCCGATCCCCGCACGGACGCCGAGGTCCTGCTCGCCGGGATCACGGCCCTGCCCCGGGCAGAGCTGGTCGTCCGTTCGGATGAGCCGCTCGAGCCGTCCGAGTCACGCCAGTTCGGCGAGGCCGTCCGTCGCCGGCTCCAACGCGAGCCGGTTGCCTACATCCTCGGACGACAGGGATTCCGGCGTCTCGAGCTCGCCGTCGATCCGAGGGTCCTGATACCCAGACCGGAGACCGAGGGGCTGGTCGAGGTGGCGCTGGAGGTTTCTCCGTCGAGGGTGCTCGAGGTAGGAACGGGCTCCGGGGCCGTCGCATTGGCGATCGCCGACGAGCTGCCCGCCTGCGAGGTGGTCGCCACCGATATCTCCGCCGACGCACTTGCCTTGGCCCGCATCAACGCGGCTGAGCTGGGGTTCGCCGCCCGGGTCGGGTTCGAACTCGGGACCTGGCCCGAGGGTGGCGGCCGCTTCGACCTGGTGCTGGCGAACCTGCCCTATGTCGACCGCGACCGCGAAGCCTCCTCGCTCCAACCCGAGGTCATCTCCTGGGAGCCCGACCAGGCACTGTTCGGTGGGAAGGACGGAATCGAGGTGATCGCTTCGACCCTCGAGACGATGTCCCAATCGGGGGTGGTGGCCGAGCTGATCGCCCTCGAGGTGGGGGCAGGGCAGGCCCCCGAGGTCTCGGGACTCCTTCGGGGGGTCGGCTTCGACGAGTTCGAGGTCCGTCCCGACCTTGCCGGGATCGACCGGGTGGTAGTCGGGCGGAAGTCGACCGGCCCCGGCTGAGATCATCAACCGATGCCGGTGAAGACCGTCTCGACAGCTATCGCCGATGGGGCTGCAGCCCGCCAGGCGCTGGAGGGCTGCCTCTCCCAGGGCGGCGTGGCGCTCTTCCCGGCCGATGGCCTCTACGGCCTCGCCTGTGACCCGCTCAACCGGAAGGCGGTCGAGCGGATCTACCGGATCAAGGGTCGTGACGACGGCAAACCGGCAGCGATCATGTACCTCTCACCCCTGGCGATGCGGGAGCTGGTCAGGGACCTGGGCCAGGGGGTGGCCGGGGCGGTAGGCCGTCTGCTTCCCGGTCCGGTGACCCTGATCGTCCCCAACCCCCGACATCGCTACCCGTTGGCCTGCCGCGAGGATCCCGGGCGGCTCGGGATCCGGGTGATCAACGGTCCGTTGGAGGGGGTCCGGCTGCCGCTGTTCCAGACTTCGGCCAACCTGAGCGGCGAACCGGCTCCCAGCACCTTCGAGGGAATCGTGCCGGAGGTGCGCGACGAGGTCGACCTTGCGATCGACGGGGGCGAGTTGACCGGGCTCCCCTCGACCGTCGTCGACCTGACCGAGTTCGACGAGAACGGCAACTGGACCGTCCTGAGGGACGGAGGGATGAGCCGGGGGGACCTGATCGCCGCCCTCGGACCCGAGTAGTGCCGACGCCGCCCCGATTCACTACGCTCGCGACGTGAAGATCGCGATGGCATCAGATCACGCCGGATTCGAGCTGAAGGAGACCGTCAAGTCCTGGCTCGAGGCGGAGGGGCACGAGGTGGAGGACGTCGGGACCTTTTCCGAGGAGTCGACCGACTACCCGCCTTTTGCCGCGCAGGCCGCCCGTCTGGTCGCCGGGGGCAGGGCGGAGATGGGGGTCCTGGTCTGTGGGTCGGGCAACGGGGTGGCGATCACCGCGAACAAGGTCGAGGGGATCAGGGCGGTCAACGCCCATGACGTCAGTGAGGCCGAGATGGCCCGCCGTCACAACGACGCCAACGTGGTCACCCTGGCCGGAAGGCGGCTCGACCCGGAAGTCGCCGAGCGGATCGTCGAGACCTTCCTCTCGACCCAGTTCGAGGGCGGCAGGCACGAGCGACGGGTCGAGGAGATCACCGAGATCGAACAGGGCTGAGGCCCACCGGGATCGGGGTTTTTCCAGATGGCCCGTTGCTAGGCTTGACCCATGAATACGGGTCAGGGAACAGTCCAGGCCGGAATCATGGAAGCCTCACTGGCCGAGGTGGATCCGGAGGTAGCGGCAGCCCTCCAGGGTGAACTCGACCGGCAGCGCTCGACCCTGGAGATGATCGCCTCGGAGAACTTCGCCCCACCGTCGATCCTCGAGGCGGTCGGGTCGGTGCTGACCAACAAGTACGCCGAGGGCTACCCGGGCAGGCGGTACTACGGGGGATGTGACCAGGTCGACATCGTCGAGCGCCTGGCGATAGAGCGGGCAAAGGACGTCTATGGCGCCGAACACGCCAACGTCCAGCCACACTCGGGTGCCCAGGCGAACAACGCGGTCTTCATGGCCCTGCTCGAACCGGGTGACGGGATCCTCGGCCTGGCACTCGACCACGGGGGCCACCTCAGCCACGGGATGAAGCTCAACATCTCGGGCAAGCTCTACGACCCGGTCGCCTACCACGTATCTGCCGAGGACAACCTGGTCGACATGGAGGAGGTGGCCCGGCTCGCCGGGGAGCACAGGCCGAAGCTGATCATCGCCGGATGGTCGGCCTATCCCCGGCATCTCGACTTCGCCGCCTTCCGTGAGATCGCCGACTCGGTCGATGCGAAGCTCCTGGTCGACATGGCCCACTTCTCCGGGCTGGTTGCCGCCGGTGAATACCCCGACCCGGTGCCCTACGCCGACGTCGTCACCAGCACCGTCCACAAGACCCTGGGCGGCCCACGCAGCGGGATCATCCTCTCCCGCGAGGAGCTGGCGGCCGACATCGACCGGGCCGTCTTCCCCGGCCAGCAGGGCGGCCCGTTGATGCACGTGATCGCCGGCAAGGCAGTAGCCCTCGGAATTGCCGGGACCGACGAGTTCCGCGAGCGTCAGCGACAGACGATCGAGAATGCCCGGGCACTCGGCGAGAGTCTGATGGAGGGGGGCATCGACCTGGTGACCGGGGGGACCGATGTCCACCTCGTCCTGGTCGACCTGACCTCGACCGGCCTCGACGGCCAGGCTGCAGAGGACCGGCTCGACCAGGTCGGGATCACGGTAAACCGGAACACGATCCCCTTCGATCCCCGACCCCCGCTCAACCCGTCGGGGCTTCGGATAGGAACCCCGGCCCTGACCACCCGGGGCATGGGACCGGAGGAGATGACCGAGATCGGATCGATCATCGCCGGTGCCCTCTCGGACGGGTTCGACTCCGGCCGTGAGGAGCTCGCGGGACGTAGCCGGGCACTCACCGACGCCTTCCCGCTCTACCCGGGCCTGGATTGATCGACCCCGGTCCCGCAAGGACCGCCGGCAGCGTCTCTTGAGGGTCTGGTTCGACTGCACGGCAGCGCCCCATCCGGTCGTCCTCCGACCGTTGATCGAGCGGTTCCTCGACCGAGGGGACGAGGTATTGGTGACCGCTCGCGAGTACGGCCAGACCGTCGGACTCCTCGAGATGATGGGGATCGAGCACCAGGTGATCGGCAGCCACGGTGGAGCCTCGCTCCCCGGCAGGGTCCAGTCCAGCTTCGGTCGCTCGGCAGGCCTGACCGGCCCGGTCCGGGGCTTCGGGCCCGACATCGCGATCGGACATGGATCGGTCGAACTGGCCTCGATATCGGCGATCCTCCGGATCCCTTCCGTCCAGATGCAGGACTACGAGTTCGCCGGTCTGCAGCGCCAGGTCGCCTTCCGTGCTGCCCGCAGGGTGATCGTTCCCGAGACGATCCCGGCCGAGCGAATGGCGAAGATCGGGGTCGGACCGGGGAAGCTCTTCACCTACCCGGGCCTCAAGGAGGACTACTACCTGGCCGACTTCGAATTCGACCCATCCGTATTCGAGGACCTCGGTGTAGACCGTTCCGGGATCGTCGTGGTCTTCAGGCCCCCTTCCGAGACCTCGTCCTACTACGAGGAGAGTCCCCTCCACGAAAGGGTCCTCGACCGCCTGGCCGGAGAGTCCGGTGTCACCACGGTGGTCATCCCGAGGGATGAGCGGCAGGCGCAGGAGATCGCCGCCCGGGGAGAGCCGGGGATCCTCATCCCCGACCGACCGGTCAATGGCCAGAGCCTGATCGCTGGCAGCGACCTGGTGATCAGTGCCGGCGGCACGATGAACAGGGAGGCCGTCGCCCTCGGGGTACCGGTCTACTCGACCTTTGCAGGGCGGATGGGCGGGGTCGACGAAGAGCTGGTCCGGTCGGGGAGGCTCCGGCTCCTGGGTGACCCCTCCGAGATAGAGCTCGTCAAGCGGGGCGGCGAGGTGGGCCCGCGCGATCGCCGGGACCCCGACCTGCTGGTCCGGGCGATCCTCGAGGTCGCAGGCCAGGAGTGACCGCGGGGGTCTGTCGGCCCTCCCTGCGAACCTTCACCCGATGGCGTCTACCGAGGATGCCCTTTATGCCCTCCTGACGGCCGCCCTGGTCGCCTGGGCGACGGTTCCGGTGGCCGAATGGTTCGCCAGGCGGGTTGGGGCGATCGACGAACCGGGGCCCCGGAGCCTCCACCAGGCGGCGACCCCGCGGATCTCCGGTCTGGCGATCCTGCTCGGGGTGGAGGTCGCCGGCTGGATCTGGCTTCCGACCCAGGAGGCATGGGCGGTGATCCTGCTCGGGGCGGTCGCGGTCGCGCTGGTCGGGGCGCTCGACGACATCTTCGACCTCTCGGCCCTGGTCAAGTTCACCGGGCAGGTCCTGACGGCCACGATCCCGGTCGCCTTTGCCGACGTCTACCCCGAGGTGGTGACCCTCCCCTTCGTCGGCGGGGTGGAGCTTGGCTGGACCGCCTACCCCCTGACGGTGATCGGGATCGTGGCCGTGATGAACATCATCAACCTGATCGACGGGATCGACGGCCTTGCGGCCGGTGTCTGCCTGATCGCCGGAGTCGCCCTCGCCGTGATCGCCCTCTCACTGGATCGGATAGATGCCGGCATCCTCGCCGCCCTGACGGCCGGCGCAGCAGCAGGCTTCCTGATCCACGGCTTTCCGCCGGCCTCCAGCTTCATGGGGGATTCCGGTTCGAACCTGCTCGGTTACCTGCTGGCGATCGCCTCGATCCAGGGTGCGTTGAAGACGAATGCGGTCGTCGCCCTGGCCTTCCCCCTCGTCATCCTCGCCGTGCCGATCCTCGATACGGCCTTCGTCGTCGCCAAGCGGATCAAGTACGGACAGCCGATCTACCAGGCCGACCGATGGCACTTCCACCACAGGTTCGCCAATCTGGGGTTCTCCCAGCGGCGGACCCTCGCCTACCTCTACGGCTGGACCATGGTCCTGGCGCTGCTGGCCCTGGCCCTGAGGTTCGTGCCCTAC
>VEQW01000047.1 GCA_018883025.1 Solirubrobacterales bacterium
CCCGTCAACCACGTCTGCTCAGCGACCGCGTTCAGTCAGGCGGGGGGGTCGCGCAACTCCTCTCCACAATGACTCTCCTGCGCGGGTCCTGGCAGCCGGGGGCCATCTGACGAACCCCTTGGGCGCGCGGGTCCTGTCGTCGGCCACCCCCACTCCTCGTCTTATCGCTCGTCGCGGGGGTCCCCCGTCCGACGCCACCCACGCGCTAGGGGAGTCATTGGGAAACGGAGAAGGGATGGAACCAACTTGGAGTTCATGGCAGGGGCGTCGGGCAGGTGCTCCCGGTTGGTTCGGTCTTCCCTCCTCATGGCACTGGCTCCCCGTGCGCGGGAGGTAGACGGGGGATGTACTCACCGAGGAGGGGACGACGAGGGTGAGTGCGCCCCCGGCTGCCAGGACCCGCGCTAGAGGGGGTTGTCGAGCCTCCCGTGAGACTTCGGACCTGCTGATGCACGCGGTAATCAATCGGACGACTGGCGCGAACCAGGGCGGGATCGCGTGCGCGGGTGGTGGACGGGGGATGTACTCACCGAGGAGCCTGTCGACGAGGGTGAGTGCGCCCCCGGCCGACAGGACCCGCGCGAGAGAGGTTGGAAGCCGTCAGGTGGCAAGATTGGGCTGCCCCCGTAGCTCAGCTGGTTAGAGCTGCAGGCTTTTAACCTGTGAGTCGTCGGTTCGAATCCGACCGGGGGCATCGTTCGTTGGACGAAGCTCACTGCAAGAGACCGAAAGAGGCACGGTGGAGGTAGAGGAACCAATCGAGGAGGTGGTGGATGGTGAGAGCCACTGGTTCTGCTGCCGCCTCTTCCAGAACGCGAGGGAGGCCGAGACCACCTGGCGGAAGGTCTCGGAGGCGACCTCGGAAACCTGGCTGACCTGCATGTGGGCGCCCGAGCCCGAGCTCGGGGATCGCTGGGGGGTGATCCTGTTCGGCACCGACCGGGACGAGATGCTCGACCACCTCGACCTCCTGGCGCGAGATGGGATCCCTTACCGATCCGACCACCTGGCCGACGCCGTCCAACACCGTGCCCGGATGCTCAAGGCAAAGGAGATGGGCCAGAAGTACACCGCCAAGCCGGACGACGTGAGCTCACTCCCGGCCGACCGACTCAAATAAGAGGCTAGAGCTCCGGCAGACCCTCGTCGGGCGTGGAGGCCTCCGCGTAGAGGCGTCGCGGAATCCGTCCGGCCTCTCTCGCAGCACGGCCGGCTTCGACCGCATCCCGCATCGCCCGGGCCATCAGGGTCGGATCGGCGGCCCGGGAGACGGCCGAGGCAAGCAGGACGGCATCCGCCCCGAGTTCCATGGCGAGTGCCGCGTCAGAGGCCGTACCGATGCCCGCATCGAGAATCACCGGGACCCCGGCCCGCTCGACGATGATCGAGAGGTTGTAGGGGTTCCGGATCCCAGCGCCCGAGCCGATCGGAGCCCCCAGCGGCATTACGGCCGCACACCCGGCCGCCTCGAGCCTTGCCGCCAGGACCGGGTCGTCCGAGGTGTAGGGGAGCACGGTAAAGCCGTCGGCCACCAGCTCCTCGGCCGCTTTCAGTAGCTCGGGCGCATCGGGAAGCAGGGTCCGATCGTCACCGATCACCTCGAGCTTGACCCAGTCGGTCCCGAAGGCCTCCTGGGCCAGCTTCGCGGTGGTCACCGCGTCGCGGGCCGTGTAACAGCCGGCCGTATTCGGCAGCACGAACAGTCCTAGTCGCTCCACCACCTCGAGCACCGACCCCTGGGCCTCGGGATCGACCCGCCGGAGCGCCACCGTCGCGATCTCGGCCCCCGAGGCCTCGAGCGCCTCCTCCATCGCGGAGAGCGACCGGAAGCCCCCGGTCCCGACCAGGAGGCGAGAGGTCCACCTGCGTCCACCCAACTCCCACTCGGCCGAGCCTCCCTGGATCGCGGCCACCACCTCGATCCGGGCCCCTTCGACCACCTCGGTCCCTTCCCACCCCGACCGAGGGACGACCTCGCCATCGAGCGCGACCGCGAGGCCCCGTGCCTCGGGATCCGATCCGGCCTCCCTGACCAGGTCGGCCAGGGAAGAGCCGTCTGGCACCTCCCGTAGCTCGCCGTTCAGGGTCACCTCCATCGTCAGGTCCTCCCCGCCCTGACTTCGAACCGTCCGGGGTCGGCCGCCTCCATTCCGGGTGCGACCTCGAGTCCCTCGACGACCATCCGCGCGACCGCCGCCCCAGTCAGGGGCGAGAGCAGGACCCCGTTTCGGTAGTGGCCGGTCGCGAGCAGGAGGCCCGGGGTCTCGGTCCTGCCGACGATCGGCAGGTTGTCCGGGGTACCGGGCCTGAAACCGGCGCTTGCCCCGAGGAAGGAGGCTTCGGCCAGGTCCGGCAGGACCCGGTAGGCCTCGCGGAGCATCTCGTGTACTCCGCCTGCGGTCACCTCCCTGTCCCAGCCTCGCTCCTCGACCGTTGCTCCAACGACCAGCCGGCCGTCGGGACGGGGAACCAGGTACACCCGCTCGGTGACGATCGGCCTCGAGCAGAGCGGCGCGCCTTCCCCGACACGGAGCTCTACCACCTGCCCCTTGACCGGACGGACGGGAGGCAGCTCCCCCGGTTCCAGCCAGTCGAGCCTTCCGGTTTCCGCCCCTGTCGCGACGATGACCACCTCGGACTCGATCGGGCCATCCGTGGTCTCGACCCCGACCACGTCACCGGAATCGCGAAGCAGCGCGTTCACCGACCCGCCTCGCACCACGGTCGCACCGCGAGTGGCTGCGTCGGCCTCCAGTGCATCGGCAAACAGGCGCGGATCTATCGCCCCGTCACCGGGTGCGAGCACGGCCGAGGTGACCGAAGGGCTCAGCCCCGGCTCGACCTCACGGGCCCCGCTCGGAGTGAGCCGATGTGGTTCGAGACTGGATGCCTCCTGCAGGTCGGCCATCCTCTCCAGCACCGCTGCCTCATCCCGATCGAGCGCGACGTGGAGGCCCCCCTGCCTGCGGTAGCCGACCTCGATCCCGGTCGCGGTTTCGAGTTCCTCGGCCAGTCCGGGGAAGAGCTCCGCCGAGGCTAGGTTCATCGGCAGGAGTGACTCCTCGCCGAACTCGTGCTCACCGACCGGGGCGAGCATCCCCGCTGCGACCTGGGTCGCATCGCCCCCCTTCTCCCGGTCGCGATCGAGCAGGGCGACGCCCACACCCTGGACGGCGAGCTCGCGGGCGATCGAGAGGCCGATGATCCCGCCTCCGACGACCACTGCCTCGTATCGGGTTTCCGCTTCCAGTTCGGTGCCTTCCCGGTCCGGTCCCGCGCCCGGGGCCTCATCGCTTCCGCTTCTGCCGGCGGCACCCCTCCCTGTCGCCGGCATTACCCGGATCAGGTTCAGGCGGTCGGCGGATGCGTGTCCGCCCTCTCAGCCCCCTTCACTACCGGGGCTCCCGCAGGACGGACCGATCCTAGCGGCCCCGATCCGGCACTGGGATAATCGGAAGATGGACTACGGCACGGCAGATGGGCCCGGGGCGCTCCGCCGGGAGCGACTCCGGACGGCACGGCTCTACTTCGTCTGCGACGCGATGCCCCACGGAGAAGACCCTGAGCCTCTACTCCGCTCCGCCCTCGACGGCGGGGTCGACATGATCCAGCTCCGGGAGAAATCGGGGGACGACCGCCTGATCGAGCGGGCGGCGAGCACCTTCCGCCGCCTCGCAGATGCCTATTCGGTCCCCTTCATGATCAACGACGACCCCGAGCTGGTCGAGCGTTTCGGGGCCGACGGCGTCCACGTCGGCCAGGACGACATGGCGATCTCCGAAGTTCGGGAGATCGTCGGCCGGGAGGCCCTGGTCGGCATCTCCACACACTCGCCGGAGCAGCTCGAGGCCGCGATCGCAGCGGGTGGGGTCGATTACCTGAGCACGGGGCCGATCTGGGAGACGCCGACCAAGGAGGGAAGGCCGGCCACCGGACTCGACTACATCTCCTTTGCGGCGAAAACGACGGCGCTCCCCTTCTTCGCGATCGGTGGGATCGACACAGGAAACGTCGAGGAGGTGCTCCAGGCAGGAGCGAGGAGGCTCTGCGTCGTCCGGGCGATCCGCGACTCCGACGATCCGGCCGCGACCGCAGCCTCGCTCCGGCGGGCCTTCGCCTCGGTCGGGGACGAGGTCGCACCCGGTGGCTGAGGAAGAACCGGCAGACGAGGATCCCGCCGCCCGGATGCGGGCCGGGTACGCCAGGGCCGAAGAAAAGAACCAGCGGGCACGGGAAGCCCTCGCCCCTCTGGACAAGGGAGAACGACCAACCGTGATCACGATCGGGGCCGTCTTCTGCGCGGTGATGGCGGCGATCGCCTGGAGCTCGGCCGGGGTCGCCCTGCTGACCGGCGCCGAAGTGAACGGGGTCAGGCCCAACCTCGCCCAGCTCGCCCTGACGGGGCTGATCACCACCGCGCTCGCCTGGGGCCTCTGGAACGCCCGGTACTGGGCCGCACTCGGTTTCCAGGTCCTGCTGCTGCTCCTGCTGCTCGCCGGTGTCGCCGGGCTGGTCCTTGCCGGGACGCTCCTGCAGGCGGTCAGCACGGTCGTCCTGCTGACGGGGCTCGGGGCGATGTTCTGGTTCATGGTCAAGGCGATGGCCCGGATCCAGATGCCCGAACCGGGCTCCGGCGACGGTCCCGACCGATAGGTGTCAACCGGGATCGGCAGGGGCTGACCGCCCCGCCCGAGGCCGGACGGGCGGCTCTCCCTCTCCGGTAGGCTCGCCCCGGAATGGCGGATGACGAATTCGACCTGATCGTCGTTGGAGGCGGACCCGGTGGCTACGTGGCCGCGATCCGGGCTGCCCAGCTCGGTTTGAAGACGGCGGTGGTCGAGCGGGACAAGGTCGGCGGGAGGTGCCTGAACTACGCCTGCATCCCGGCCAAGACGATGCTCCACACCGCCGAGGTACTCGACGAGGCGAAGAACGGCGCCCACCTCGGGGTGAAGACGGAAGGGGTAGAGCTCGACTGGAAGGCGCTCTCGGACAGGCGAGCCGAGGTCTCGGCGGGCCTCGAGTCCGGCATCGGGATGCTGTTCAAGAAGAACGGGATCACGGTGATCGAAGGCGAGGCCTCGCTCACCCCCGAGGGCGACGTCGAAGTCGATGGAAAGACCTACCGGGCCGGCAAGGTGATCCTCGCCACCGGTTCTGTCGCGATGCCGATTCCGGGCACCGAGTTCTCCGACCGGGTGGTCGATACCTGGGGTGGCTGGTCGCTCCCCGAGCAGCCGGCGAAGATCGCGGTCGCCGGCGCCGGCGCATCCGGGGCAGAGATAGCTTCGGCCTACATCCGCTTCGGCACCGACGTGATCCTGGTCGAGATGCTCGACCACGTGCTCCCCACCGACGACCCCGATGTGGCAAGGGTGGTCGAGCGGACCTTCAAGAAACAGGGAGTCGAGATCTCGACCGGCACTCCGGTCGAGGACGTAAAGCCCGGCAAGGACTCGGTCAGCCTCAAGTACGGGGATTCGACAGCCGAGGTCGACTACCTGGTGGTGGCCGGTGGACGCCGACCGGACATCGATCCACTCGGCCTGGAGGCAGCCGGGATCGAGCTCGACGAGTCCGGCAAGGTGAAGGTGGGGCCCGACCAGCTGACCTCGAACGGAAAGGTCTATGCGGTGGGCGACCTCACCCCGGGCCCGGCCCTCGCCCACAAGGCGATGGAGGAGGGCATCGTCGCCGCAGAGGCCGCGGCCGGCCAGCCGGTCCACCCGGTCGACATGGACCTGATCCCATCCGGAACCTTCTGCCACCCACAGGTGGCGAGCGTCGGGCTTACCGAGGCAGAGGCGAAGGAACAGGGTCTCGAGCCGAAGACCGCCAAGTTCAAGCTGGGCGGAGTCGGAGCAGGGTCCGTCTACGAGGATCGGGACGGGATCGTCAAGCTGGTGGTCGATCCGGAATACGGCGAGATCGTCGGGGCCCAGGTGGTCGGCAACCGGGCCTGCGACATGATTCCCGAGCTCGTTGCCGTGATGGCGCTCGAGGGCGGCTACCAGGAGCTCGCCCGGATGACCCACCCCCACCCGACGATCTCCGAGGCGGTGCTGGACGCCGCCCGGGCAGTCGACGGCTGGGCGACCCACGCCTGACCCAGGACCCACCTGGAAATCGGGAGCAGGACGTGAGCCCCAGGCGCCGCGGGCAGGCCACGGCCTCTCGCTAGGGTGGCCGGGGATGGCAGAAGGAACTCAAATCCCCGATCGCGAGACCTGTCTCGACCTGCTCGGGCGGATGATGCTGATCCGCCGTTTCGAGGAGGAGGCGGGTCGCCAGTACCAGCGGGCCAAGGCCGGGGGCTTCCTCCACCTGGCGATCGGAGAGGAAGCGACGATCGTCGGAACGGCGGCGGCGATGCGGCCGGGCGACTACCTGGTCGGGACCTACCGGACCCATGGCCACGCGATCGCCCGCGGGACCCCTCCGAGCAAGGTGATGGCCGAGATCTTCGGCCGGGTCGACGGGACCAGTGGCGGCCGCGGAGGTTCGATGCACGTCTTCGACGCAGGAAACCGGTTCATGGGGGGCTACGGGATTGTCGGCGGAAACATCCCGATCGCGGCCGGGTTCGCCTTCGCAACCCGCTACCGGGGCGGGGACGAGGTCACCGTCTGCATGTTCGGCGACGGGGCGGTCAACTCTGGAAACTTCGGGGAGACGATGAACATGGCGGCCCTCTGGGACCTGCCGATCGTCTTCCTGGTCGAGAACAACTTCTACGGGATGGGGACCGCCCTGGAGCGCCACTCGGCCGAGGTCCAGCTGGCCAGGAGGGCCGAGGGCTACGGGATCGAGGGCGAGAGCGTCGACGGGATGGATGTGCTGGCGGTCGAGGAGTGCGTCTCCCGCCACATCGAGGCGGTCAGGGCCGGCGGCGAGCCGACCCTGGTCGAGGCCTCCACCTACCGCTACCGCGGGCACTCGGCCGCCGATCCCGAGGTCTACCGCGAGAAGAGCGAGGTCGAGGCCTGGCGTGAGAAGGACCCGATCGACGGCTTCGTCCGGATCTGCCTCGAGGACGGCGTCCTGACCGAGGAAGACGTAGAGGCGCTCCGGCAGGAGGCCGAGCGGGAGGTCCTCACCGCAGTCGAGTTCGCCGATGCCTCCCCCGAGCCCCCGCTCGATTCGCTCTACGACGACCTTTACGTCCTCGGCGATAACACCGGGTGGTACGCGATCGACGAACGCTCGCCCGAGCCCCACCGGGGAGAGTCCCCGGACGGGGCGACCGATCTCTCCCGCAGGCTGGCCGAAGAAGGTGCGAACCGCGAGGTCGATCGCGACGAACACGCCCGAACGGGAATCAAGCGATGAGCGAAGGGATCCGATTCCGCGAGGCACTCGGCGATGCGATGGCCGAAGAGATGAGGCGCGACCCGGACGTCTTCGTGATCGGCGAGGACGTCGCCGTCTTCCAGGGATCGTTCAAGGTGACCGAGGGCCTGCTCGAGGAGTTCGGCGAACGCCGGGTGGTCGACTCCCCGATCTCGGAGAACTCGCTGGTCGGCCTCGGGGTCGGGGCCGCAATGTCCGGGCTGAGGCCCGTGGTCGAACTGATGACGGTCAACTTCGCCCTGCTGGCGCTCGACCAGATCGTCAACCATGCCGCCGCGATCCCCTACATGTTCAATGGCCAGGTGAAGGTGCCGCTGGTGATCCGAATGCCGGGAGGTGGTGGCCACCAGCTGGGCCCAACACACTCCCACTCCTTCGAGGCCCTCTTCCTCCAGATACCGGGCCTCCTGGTCGCCTGTCCCTCCACCCCGGCCGATGCGAAGGGGATGCTCAAGGCCGCGATCCGAGACGACAACCCGGTCATCTTCATCGAGCACGAGAGCCTCTACGGGATGCGGGGTGAGGTTCCCGAGAGTGAGGAGGTGGTCAACTTCGGCCGGGCGGCGATCAGGCGGGAAGGCTCCGACGTGACCATCGTCGGGATCCTCAAGATGGCCCACGTCGCCGAGGAGGCGGCGCGGATCCTCGCCGAGGACCACGGAATCGAGGCCGAGGTGATCGATCCGCGGACCCTGAGGCCGCTCGACCTCGACACGATCCTCGATTCGGTCCGAAAGACCAACCGGGCCGTGATCGTCGAGGAGGGCTGGCCCCACGGTGGGGTTGGTGCGAACCTCTCGACCCTGATCACCGAGCAGGCCTTCGACCACATGGACGCCCCGATCCAGCGGGTGACCGGGGCCGACGTCCCGATGCCGTACTCGAAGCGCCTCGAACAGGCGGCGATCCCCCACGCCGGGAGCGTGGTCGAGGCGGCCCTGGCAACGATGGAGGGTGCCCGGTGACCGACCAGATCGTGATGCCTCGGCTCAGTGACTCGATGGAGGAGGGGGTGATCCTGAACTGGCTGAAAGAGGACGGCGACCAGGTCGAGGTAGGCGACGAGCTGGTCGAGATAGAGACCGACAAGGCCAGCATGGTCTACGAGTCGGACCTGGCCGGGGTGCTCGAGATCCTCGTTCCGGCCGGGGAGACCAGGCCGATCGGGGAGCCGATCGCCACCGTGTCGAAGGATGGAGCCCATCCGGCCGGGAACGCTGCCCCGGTCGAACCGGCCACAAGCGAGCCCGCCACGACCGGGGAACCAGAGGCGGCCGCCGTCGCTAAGACCGCACCTCCCCCACCCCCTGCCTCGGCCGAGGAGGCCGAACGGATCCGGATCTCCCCGCTCGCTGCCAGGCTGGCCCGGGAGAAGGGGGTCGATCCTGCCGGGATCGAGGGGTCCGGGCCGAACGGCCGGATCGTCAAGGCCGACGTGGACCGGGCACTCTCGGCTGCGGCCCCTCCGGTGCCTACCGAACCGGTGCCTGTACCCAGGGAGGGCGAGCCGGCCAAGGGCGAGGTGACCAGGGTCGAACTCGACCGGACCCAGCAGACGATCGCCCGCCGGATGGCCGAGTCGAAGGCGACCGTCCCCCACTTCTACCTCCAGGCCACGGTCGACATGACCCGGGCAGTCGAGGTCAGGGAGGCCTTCAAGGAGGCACCCGAGGCCGACGGTCCCGTTCCCTCTCTGAACGACATGGTGGTCAAGGCCGCAGCCCTCGCCCTGCGCCACCACCCCCGGGCCAACTCCTCGTACCGGGATGGTGCCCTGGAGCTCTTCTCCCGGATCAACATCGGAATCGCGGTCGCTTCGAACGACGCGCTGATCGTGCCCGTTATTTCCGACGCCGATCACCTGGAGCTACGTGAGATCGCGACCGAATCACGCCGGCTCTCCGAGCGGGTAAGGACCGGCGAGGTAACACCTCCGGAGCTCTCGGGCGGGACCTTCACGATCACCAACCTCGGGATGTATGGAGTGAGGAGCTTCGATGCCGTGATCCACGGCGGCCAGGCGGCGATCCTCGCAGTCGGCGAGGTATCCGATCGGGCACTGGTCCGGGACGGTGAAGTGGTGCCGGCGATGCTGATGGACCTCTCCCTCGCCTGCGACCACCGGGTCCTCTACGGGGCCGATGCGGCCGAGTTCCTGGCCGAGATCCGGGCCAACCTCGAAGAACCGGGCCTGCTCGCGTGAAGGCTCGGTCGAAGAGGCGGCCGGGGGGACACGGACCCAACCCGGGAACCCATCGCTCTACCGATGTAGGTGCAAGCGCCGGTACCGCATTCTCGGCAGGGGTCGTGGCAAGTGCAGGGACTGCCTTCTCGGCAGGAATCCTGGCCAGTGCAGGGACTGCCTTCTCGGCCCTGGTCGCCTTCAGCTCGGGCATCTTCGGCTCGGGCCTGACCATCTTCTCCTCGCTCTGCATCGCCTGCCTCGGCTGCTCGCGCTGTTTCGCCTGCCTGGGCTGCGTCGGCTGCGACGGCTGCATCGGCTGTTTCGGATGCGTCGGGCTGAAGGGCGAGCGGTGGAAGGTCGGAGTCAGGAAAGGCCCGGGCGCGTGAACGACCCCGGGAGGGCGCTCGAGGCCCGGTGGCTCGGGACCAGGCCCTACCGCGAGATGCTCTCCGTCCAGGAGGAGCTGGTCGGCCTCCGCCAGGCTGGCGGGATCCCCGACACCCTGCTCCTGCTCGAACACCCCCCGACCTACACCCTCGGCCGTCGCTCCGAGCCGTCCGACAGGGCCGGGCTCGAAGGCGAGGCGGCGGTAGTCGAAACCCCGAGGGGCGGCAGGATCACCTGGCACGGCCCGGGACAGCTGGTCGCCTACCCGATCATCGACCTGAAGGGGATCGGTGAGCAGCCTGCGACTGCAGCCCGGGCCGACGTCGCGGGCTTCGTCGCCTCGCTGGAGCGGGCGATGGTCGACTCGCTCGAAGAGTGGGGGGTCGAGTCCCGGACGATCGAGGGCTTGACCGGCATCTGGACTCCCGACTCGGACGCGATCCCGCCCGAAGCAGACGCTGCGACCGTCGCCCCGGCTATCGCCACCGGGGCGCTCCGCAAGGTCGGCTCGATCGGCCTGCGGGTGTCTCGCGGGGTGACCAGCCACGGAATCTCGCTCAACCTCTCCTGCGACCTGGGACCCTTCGATCGGATCGAAGCCTGCGGAATCGATGGATGCCGGATGACCTCGGTCGAAGTCGAGACGGGTAGCGCTCCCACCCCGGCGGACGCCGGCCTCGTCTTCCACCGGATCCTTGCCCGGGCGCTCGACCTCGAACCGATCCTGCCCGAACCGAGTCCGGCCGACAGCATCTTCAGCCCCTAGGGTTCCCACATGGCCCCAGAGCAGACGACCGAGCGGATTCACGTGACCAGGTCCCGGGCCAACCCCGGGGGCGGTACGGCCGAGGTCGAGGGCTCGATCCCCTTTCGTTCCCGAAAGCCTTCCTGGCTCAAGGTGCCTCCACCCGGAGGCCCGATCTACCGCGAGCTGAAGCGGGCGCTCGGCGAGGACGGTCTGAACACGGTCTGCGAGGAGGCCAACTGCCCGAACATCGGCGAGTGCTGGGAGCGGGGCACGGCGACCTTCATGATCCTCGGCGACGTCTGTACGCGGCGGTGCGGATTCTGCAACGTCCAGACGGGAAAGCCGACCTTCGATGACCCGCTCGAGCCAGCCCGGGTCGCCAGCCAGGTCAAGCGCCTGGGCCTCCGCCACGCAGTGATCACCTCGGTCGACCGGGACGACCTGCCCGACTACGGCGCATCGGCGTTCGTCGGGGTGATCCGCTCGATCCGCCGGATGGCCCCGGACTGCACGGTCGAGGTACTCACCCCCGACTTCCGTGGTCAGGAGATGCCGATCGCCAGGGTGGTCAACGAGCGCCCGGACGTCTTCAACCACAACGTCGAAACAGTGCCGCGCCTCTACCCGAAGGCCCGCCGCGGCTCGGACTTCATGCGCTCTGCCCGGGTACTGAAGCTGGCCCGGGAGATGGGAGAGGGGCGGGTGATCACCAAATCCGGGCTGATGGTCGGGCTTGGCGAGGAGTTCGACGAGATGGTCGAGACCTTCGGGATCCTGCGCCGCCACGGCGTCCAGATCCTGACCGTCGGCCAGTACCTCCGACCGACCGAGAACCACCTGCCGGTCGTCCGGTACTGGCACCCCGAGGAGTTCGATGCCCTCGCCGAAGAGGCCCGGGCGATGGGGTTCGAGTCGGTCGCTGCCGGCCCGCTGGTCCGGAGCTCCTACCACGCGGATGAGAGCGCGCGGGAGGCCGGGCTCGGCCTCGACGCCGCTTGATCCCGATCCGCGACACGGTCGGCGACCTCGGGCCGGTCCGTGGCACCCTCGTCCTGCTCCTCCTCGAAGTCCTGGCCTATGCCCTCGGGGTCTTCGGGGCCGGGTTCTGGGCACTCCTGGTCGCCCTGCTCGGGACCTGGCTGTTCGGCGCCCCGCTCGAGGGGCGCCTCGGGACCGCCCGGTTCCTCCTCGCGGCTGCCGCCCTCACCGCGCTGGCCGGGCTGGTCGCGGGCCTGATCGATGGAACGGGAAGCTTCCTGCTCTACCCGCTCGGGGCGGTCCTGGGTCTCGGCCTCCTGCTGATCGCGATCATCCCGCGGGCCCGGATCCTCGTCTTGAGCCCGATCCCCTTCGCGATGGGCTTCCAGGAAGTGCCGGCCCCGGTGGTGCTGGTGGTCTGGACGGTGCTCGCCTGGCTCGCCTCCTGAACTCGACTCAGGTCGAGATCGCCCCGGCCCAGAGGAGCAGGAGGACCCCGGTTCCGAGCAGGATCCGGTAGCCGACGAAGATCCCGTAGGAGTGATTCGCCAGGTACCTGAGGAACCAGGCGATCACCGCGTACCCGGTGACGAAGGCGACCACGGTCGCGACCGCGACGTTCAGCAGCGGCTCACCGACCGCTTCCTCCCCGGAGAGGATCCCGTAGAGCTGGAAGAGCCCGCTCAACACGACCGCGGGTATCGCCAGCAGGAAGGAGAACCGGGCCGCAGCGGCCCGTTCCAGCCCGAGTGCCAGCCCAGCGCTGATCGTCGCCCCCGACCGGGAGACGCCCGGGATCAGGGCGAGGCTCTGGGCGAATCCGATCAGGACACCGTCCCGGAACGAGAGCTGGCCGACGTCGCGCGAGCGCTTGCCGAACCGGTCGGCGAGGCCGAGCACGATCCCGAAGACGATCAGCAT
>VEQW01000123.1 GCA_018883025.1 Solirubrobacterales bacterium
TCCTCCAGCCGGTCCGCTCGAAGACCTGGGAGAAGGCGGCGAAACGGGGGGTCGGGATCCTCGCCGGCTGCCTGCTGGTCGCGGCGATCGCCTCGGTCGTCTCGGGCTCCACCCTGATCTGGATCGCGATCGCCCTCTTTCTGGTCGGCTTCGCCTACTACCCGGTCAACTACACGATCTTTGCGGCCTCGATCAGCTTCCTCGTGGTCACCCTCTACGGGGACGCCTCCCAGGCCGGCATCGTCCACTGGGGGATCCAGCGGGTCCTCGACAACGCGATTGGCATTGCCATCGCCCTGTTGAGCGCGTACCTGATCCTGCCCGGTGACGACGAGGCAGCCCGGAAGCCAGAAGAGCCGGCTACCTCCTGAACTTCAGCCAGTCAGCTGGCTAGCGACACTGGCTCAGGCCGGGGTAGGAGTCGATCACTGCGTTGGCCCGGTTGGCGGCGTTCTGGAACCCGGTCTCCGCCTTCTGGATATCGGCCTGGACCTTGTTCGCCTTCTTGATCAAGGCCTGGGCGTCGGCGGTGTTCGGGGACTCCTGGAGTGACTTGACGTCCTCGAGCAGGCCCGGGAGCTGATTGACGATCCGGGCCAGGTCGTCGAGCTCGGCCTCGGACTCGGTTAGGGCCGCGGTGAACTTGTCGATCTGCTTCTGGGCGTCCGGGGGCGGGTCGACCGCCTTGATCTCCGAGACGAACTGCCCCCAGTCGTCCTGGAACTGCTTGACGACCTTGATGAAGGGCTGGGGGTTCTGCTGGATCTGGCTGCCGAGGGTCTGGACCTTCTTCTGGTCTGCCTCGATCACCTTCTGGTACTTCTCGCAGACCTTGCCGGTAGCGACCCGGTAGTCGGTCTCGGACAGCTCCGTCGAATCGCCATCGCATCCGGCGATCAGTCCGCCCGCGAGGACCACCGGCACCACCAGAACGAGACTCCGCTTCAGCTTCAAAGACCTCACGACCGACCTACCCCCTCTTCTCGTTTACCCCGGATGAATCCAGGTACCGGACCTTACCGGTCCCGTTACCAGGCACCTGCTTCTACTTCACCCGCTCGAACTGGCCGACCTGGGCGACGTTCTCGATCCCGTTGCCGCTCGCATCCGATGGGCCGGTCGAACACCGGCCCACGCTCGAACGAGATCCTAGGCCGGGCCGGTGATGCCTTCCCGGGCCGAGCGGTTGCTCGACGGCGGGACCCGCTCCCGGATCTCTGCCAATAGCCGGGCCGAGAAGGCTGCCAGGTCCTCCCCCGGTGCCAGCCCGCCCCCATCGGGTCGGAAGTACTCGACCACCACCCTCGGTCGCCGGGGGAACCGGGCCAGGTCGGTCGATCCATGGATCGCCGCCAGGACGACCGGCACCCCGGGGCAGGCGCGGGCCAGTCTGGCCACACCCGTCCGCGCCCGGAGGTACTCACCCCGGGAGATCGTCCCCTCGGGAAAGATCCCGATCGCTTCGCCCGAGTCGAGCGCCGTGACCGCAGCCGCCACGGCTGCCTGGTCGCCCTCGCCCCGTCGGACCGGGATCTGACCCGCCCGGTTCAGGACCCAGGCAAGGATCCGGGACTTCCAGAGGGTCGACTTGGCGAGGAAGCGGACCTGCCTCCCCTTCCACATCAGGGACTCGATCAACGCGAGCGGATCGAGCCAGGTGTCGTGGTTGGAGACGATCAGGATCGGACCGGTTCCCGGGACCGCGTCGAGGCCCCGCACCTCGAGCCTCACCCACCACCTCAGCCACCGGAGGATCAGTCGGATCGCCTGGTAGAGCTGCCAGCCGCCGCTCGGGTTGCCCGGCACCGGCCGCTCGTAGACATCGGGTCCGGTCAGCTCTCCGGCGGTGGCGATACCGGGTGAGGCGTTCACCGGACGACCTCCCCTTCCGGAGTCCCTTCCCTCGGGTAGAGCGCGGACGCATCCAGATCGGCCACCGACCGCCTGCCGGTAAGGGCGAGGGCGACGTCGATGTCGGCCCGGATCCCCTCGAGCATCCGGGAGACCGCCTGCTCCCCGCCTCCGGCAACCGCCCAGGCCCAGGCCCGACCGACCATCACCGCCTTCGCCCCGAGCGAGAGCATCTTGACCACGTCGAGCCCGGTCCTCACTCCACCGTCGGCCAGAACCTCGATCCGGTCGCCGACCGCCTCGGCAACCTTCGGCAGCGCCATCGCAGTCGAGGGGACCGAGTCGAGCTGGCGCCCACCGTGGTTTGAGACGACGACCCCGTCGGCTCCGGCGTCGGCGGCTCGCCTCGCATCATCGGGGTCGAGGATTCCCTTGATCACCAGCGGCCCATCCCAATGCTCGCGAACCCAGGCGACGTCCTCCCAGGTGACCGACGGGTCGAACTGGGAATCGACCCAGGCCTTGAAGTCCTCGGGGCTCCTCGCCCCGGGTACGGCCTCCTCGAGGTTGCCGAAGGTGAGCGGCTTGCCCTTGATCCCGACCCGCCGGATCCAGCCGGGGTGCCCGAGGATGTCGAGTGCGCGGCGAGCCTTCGCAAAGGCCGAGTGCCCCTCGCCGACCATCGCATTCCTGGTGTCGCGGTGCCTGGCACCGACCACCGCCAGGTCGACCGTCAATACCAGCACGGGGGAGCCGACCTCCCTCGCCCTGCTGATCAGCTGCTCGGCGTAGGCCCTGTCGCGCATCACGTAAAGCTGGAACCAGGGCGGGCCGGCCGCCTCGGCCACCTCCTCGATCCCACAGATCGAAACCGTGGATTCGACGAACGGAACACCGGTCGACGCTGCTGCCTTCGCGGCCTGCACCTCTGCCCGTGTCGCGAACATCCCGGCC
>VEQW01000048.1 GCA_018883025.1 Solirubrobacterales bacterium
GTCAGAGGACATCGCCGACGCGATCCTCTGGGCAGTTACCCGTCCCGGCCACGTCTCGGTCAACGAAGTACTGATCCAGCCGACCGCCCAGACCGGGTAACCGGTCGCTTCCCTGGCCCGGCGAATTGGGTGGGCAGGCTGCCAGCCGGTGCTAAACTCGCGTGTCCGCCGCGGGGTGGAGCAGTCAGGTAGCTCGTCGGGCTCATAACCCGAAGGTCGCGGGTTCGAATCCCGCCCCCGCTATGTCCCTCAGCGTGACCTGGAGGCTCCGTCGGCCCGATCGGGACCCTCGCCGCGATATCGACGTCGTTCCAGGAGGGAAACGGCCCTCCAAACTTCGGCGCCCCCCCAGTCAGCGGGTCAGGTTCTTGATCCTCCGGGCCTCTTTGGCCCGGGAGCCTGCATCGAGTTCGACCTTCCGGATCCTGATCGACTCTGGCGTTACCTCGACGCACTCATCCTCGCGAAGGAACTCGATCGCCGATTCCAGCGTCACCTCCTTGGGAGGTGTCAGCCTGACCAATACGTCCGAGGTGGAGGACCGCATGTTGGTCAGCTGCTTTTCCTTGACCGCGTTGACGTCAAGGTCATTGGACTTCGAGTTCTCTCCCACCACCATTCCTTCGTAGACCTCATCTCCGGGGCCGATGAACAGGGTGCCCCGGTCCTCGAGGCCGAACAGCGCAAAGCTTGCGGCCTTGCCCTGGCGGTCAGCGACCAGGGAGCCTGTGCCCCGGGTCGTGATTTCGCCCACCCAGGGTTCCCATCCGGAAAAGACGTGGTGCATGATTCCGGTTCCGCGGGTTTCAGTTAGGAACTCGGTCCGGAATCCGACGAGGCCCCTCGCGGGGATCACGTATTCGATCCGACTCCTGCCTCCCTGGTGGCCGGCCATCGACTCGAGCCGTCCCTTTCGTCCGGCCAGGAGCTGGGTGATCGCGCCGACGTGTTCCTCCGGGACATCCACGAGCAGTCGCTCGGTCGGCTCCAGAACCTCTCCATTTTCTTCCCGGGTAACCACCCGGGGCTGACCCGCGGTCAGCTCGAACCCCTCCCGGCGCATCATCTCGAGCAGGACGACCAGCTGGAGCTCGCCCCGTCCCTGGACCTCCCAGGCATCTGGCCGGTCGGTCTCGAGGACTCGAATCGAGACGTTTCCCAGCAGCTCCTGATCGAGCCTCGACTTGATCTGGCGAGCGGTTACCTTCGAGCCCTCACGTCCGGCGAGGGGGGAGGTGTTGATCCCGATCTCGATCGACAGGGCAGGCTCGTCCACCTCGATGATCGGGAGCGCTCGAGGATCCTCAGGGGCGGCCAGGGTCTCACCGATCGTCACCTCGGGAAGGCCGGCTATCGCGATCACCTCGCCCGGCCCCGCTTCATCGGCCGGGACCCGCTCGAGGGCCTCGGTCACGAAAAGCTCGGTGATCCGGGTGCTTTCCACCGTCCCATCGGCGCGGCACCAGGCAACCTCGGCCCCGGCCCGGATCGTTCCGTGCCGGATCCGGCAGAGGGCGAGGCGCCCGAGATAGGGCGAAGCATCCAAGTTGGTCACGTGGGCCTGCAGTGGATGGTCGGGGTCGTGTTCGGGGGCCGGGATGTACTCGACCATCAAGTCCATGAGTGGCTCGAGGTCGGCGCCCTCCTCTCCCTCGACCAGCGATGCCCAGCCCTCACGGCCGTTCGCATAGACGATCGGGAAATCGATCTGATCGTCGTCGGCACCTAGGTCCATGAACAGTTCATAGATCTCGTCGGTGACCTCTGCGATCCGGGCATCCGGCCGGTCGACCTTATTGACCACGACGATAACCGGCAGTCCGTCCTCGAGCGCCTTTGAGAGGACGAACCTCGTCTGAGGCATTGGTCCTTCGGAAGCATCGACCAGGAGCAGGACCCCATCGACCATCGTCAGGCCTCGCTCCACCTCGCCACCGAAGTCAGCGTGACCGGGGGTATCGATGATGTTCAGCTTGACGCTGCCATGTCGAACGGCGGTGTTCTTGGCGAGGATCGTGATCCCCTTCTCCCGCTCGAGATCCATCGAGTCCATGATCCGTTCGTCAACATCCTGGCCCTTGCGGAAGGCCCCGGACTGCCAAAGCATTGCGTCAACGAGGGTGGTCTTGCCGTGGTCCACGTGGGCCACGATCGCGATGTTTCGGATGTCTGTCCGTGGAGCCACGAGGGGCGCGGGATACTAGGGAACCAGCGGAGGGTGCCCGTTCCAGAGAGGATTAAGTGGTCAACCCGAGGATCTGGTCGGGCTCCCGCTACTGCCCTCACTAGACGAGTTCGCGTCTCCCGATCAGCGGCGGGGCGTCGAGAATCGGGTGACGACCGTCTCCAGAGGTCCCTGGCGGAAACGGCCCAGCCACAGGTTCATCGCGATTACGAGTAGGACCCAGGTTGCGATCGCCAGAACAGTGATGGCCAGTGCGCCGAGGTCTCCGAACAGGCCGAGACCCCAACCACAGAAGATTGTCGAGAGGACGATCGATTCACCGATGTAGATCGATAATGAGGCCCTTCCGGCTTGTCTGAGGGGCTTGAGGAGTGAGGACGGCCGGGAGCTCGCCAGCCCGAGCAGGCCGATGTATCCGGCCGAGAGGATCGGAGCGGTGAAGATCGCGATTGCGAGCCCGGCAAACGAGGGACCGCTCTGATCCGGCCCTCCAGAGCTGAAGGCCAGCAGAGTGGCGCCGACCTGGATCGGCAAGCCGACCCCGACACCGAGCAGCGCCATTCGTCGGAAACGGGCACGATCGCCGATCGGATCGGCGAGGAATCCACGACGGCCCGCTACGAGGCCGAGACAGAAGGCCCCGAAGGCAAGCGGCCACTGGATGCTGCCGAGGATCAACTGGACCACAGGCAGGGCGCTCAGCCTCGCCTCCGCGGCAGCGAGGAAGCCCCCCTCGGCCATCGCCGGATCATAGTCGGGGAAGAGTTCCCCTCCTGTATTGGCGCTCTCCGGGTACTCGAAAGAGGCAACCACCAGGAGGCCCACCCAGAGCGCTCCGATCACGGCTACGGTCGCCCCGGTGATCAGCACCGTCCGGTCGGTCCGACCGAATAGTGGGATCAGGCCGACCCCGAGCAGCGCGTAGGCCATGAGGATGTCGCCGATGAAGAAGAAGACGGCGTGGGCCAGCCCTATCGCTGCCAGGATCAGCAGCCGTCGTCGCCACCGTCGCCTCCCATTCGCGGCACCGGCCCTGACGATGAAGTTCGCGCTGTACCCGAAAAGAAAGGAGAACAGCAGGTAGAACTTGCCCTCTGCCAGAACCGTGACCGTGAACGCGACGATCCTGTCGAGTGTGTCCCCGAGGTTGCTCCCGGAGAAGCCGTCGAGTCCGAGGGCAATGAAGGGCGCGTTTACTACGACAATCCCGACCAGCGCGATCGCCCTCAGCTCGTCGGGCAGTGATTGGCGGGCCGGCTTCGATTCCGTGTCGCTCCGGGCAGGTGCGGTTGCCTCGGAGGACAGAGTCGCCATTACGTCAGCCGCCCCAGCGGAATCCCAGTGGAGCTGGCGCTGGGGCGAGGGGACTCGATGGCAGGTCCGGGTCCAGCGGATCGGTGTTGTAGCCGGATGGCGCGGTGTCGTTGGGCGTATCGGGGTGAAAGAGTGAGGCGAGGTACTGGATCTGACCGCGGCCTGGCCCGAGTTCCCACTGGCCGCCGCCGTAGGCACCTATTTCTTCCCGCTCGCAGTAGTGGTAGGCGGCGAACAGCTCCTCGAGGGTGCCGAAGCGGGACGGCTTGATGTTGACCATCCGGGGCTTCCAGGGAGTTGCCTCGATGTCGGCGACCGAGTGGATCGGCGCATCCCAGGTGATCCGGTCGGCGACTGGGTCGAGGATCGGTCGGGTCTCCTCGTCGACGTCCGGATCCTCCAGCCAGGCATCGGGGAAGGCCTCGATCAGCCGACTGTAGAGGTCGGGGTCGGTCTCGACGTCGACCGGGGTCCCCGAGTAATAGCCCTTGAGGTCAAGCGAGTCGACCGCTCCGGTGGAGGCCAATTCGGCGATCAGCTCGTCGGTCCAGTCGTTGGTCGGGTCGAGCTTGAACCTGAGGCCCGGGTGGGCCGCGAGGCGCTCGGCGAAAGGCTCGATGGTCGGGGGCGCCCCGTCCTCGTCGGGCTCCAACCTCATCGAAACGACGAAGGTGACCGGGCGGGGTTCGATCCCGAGGACTCCGTGGAGCGACTCCCCTGCCTGGCGGAGGGCGAGGTCGAGTGCGGCACTCTCGAAGGCCCAGCGCCGGTAGGAGAGGTAAACGTCCCAGGACGGCTCGACCGGGAAGAGCTCGAGTCCGTCGAGGAGCTGGGAGAAGGACTCGATCGTGAACTCCCCCGAGAGGTCGAGCGCCTCACCGCTCTCGCGAAAGGCAAGCTGGTCATCCGTCCCGTAAGAGACATCCTCACCCACGCCCTCCTCCCCGGCACCGGCGAGTCGGATGACGGTGGTCAGCCGCTCGAAGTCACCGCCTGGCCTTTCGAAGCTCAGGCCCTCGAGTCGGTGACCCTCGACCTCCAGCGGGAGTCCGGCGATGCGCTCGTAGAGAGGATCCTTCACCGGATCAGGTTAGCCGCCCGACGAACCCGGGGAGGGGAGGGGCTGGAATAGGATCGCCCGCGGTGACCATGAACTTCATGCTGAGGAGAGCAGCAGCGCGGAGCGAGCCGGATTCGGTGGCGCCAGCGAGCGGCGGCGTGGTGGTCCGGTCTTGAACTTCCTGATCCAGGTCGGGCTGATCGAGCTGGCGATCGCAGCACTGCTCGGCTGGGCGGTGGTGATCCGCTCCGAGAAGCCGGAGTGGATCGAGCGGATCGGGATAGTCCAGCCGCACCGGATCCTCCAGATCCACCTCGACTACATAATGATGGGGTTGATCGCGATCGGGGTCGGAGTGGTCCTCCCCGACATCCCCGAGATTGCGGCTTACCTGCTTGCCTTCGGCACCTTCGTCAACCCGTTGCTCTTCGTCCCCCTGGCCTTCTCGAAGGAGGCCGACGGGAAGCTCTGGTACCGGGTCACCACGGTCACCTCGTTCGCGGCGATCTCGGTAGCCCTCGTCTGGGCTGCGATCCTCGGCCCTGGCTTCTAGCCGGCTCCTCGGTTACGGAGCGGCCGGTGGGCCGGGCAGCGCGAATGGGCAGAGCGGCAGCCTTAGTGGACTCGGCTGCCTTCCGGTCACGATGAACCTGGTGATCGGGTCGTTTACGCAGGGCGACTCGACCGCGGTCCAGTTGACGTGCTGCCAGCCGTCGAACCGGACCACGCCGGCCCGGGGGAAGGAGGAAGACATCTGGGCCGTCCAGGGAGCAGGGGTCGCACCGTCGCCGGTCGAGCCGGAGATCAGCACGTTCTGGGACCGCCGGGCGATCCGTGCGAACCTGGGCGCGCTGGTCAGCGGTACCGGGTCCGGCCTAAGGGAGCCGAGGCCGGCCGAGTTGGGCAACAGCCCGGCCGTATTGGCGGCACTAAAGGGGAAGTTCCGCACGTTGTTGAGGAGGATCCTCCTGGCAACCCCGCTCGGGACGTTGCCGTCTGCGTAGTCGAGGTGGTTGATGATCCTGTTGGCCATTGACTTGTTTGCTTCAGCCTCACCGGCCCTGCCGTTCCCAATCTCCGGGAAGAAGGGACCCTCTTCCTCGACCTCCTCGACCGCCTCCCGGATGGTTTCGAGGGCTTGCTCGCGCGTGGCACCACCCGCCCGGGCCTTCTTGATCGCGTCGATCAGCTCCTGAATTTCGGTCCATTGGGCCTGGGCGTACGTTTTCCCCGTGACAAAAGCCTCGAACACCCATTGGGTGAGAGTGTCGCCATCCTCGGTAACCGGACCGTTGACCCTGAGGTCATCCCTCGTGGCGAGGATCTCGGCGGCGAAGGCCGGCCTTACCCCTGGCTTCGCCATGACCTTCAGCGCCCGGTCGGTCGCCTGGGCCCTGACCCGGGCGAACTCCCTCCACCCCCGCCTTGGGTCGACACTCCCGTCGAGCAGGATCGCCCGGAGCCTCCTCGGGTAGCGGAGCGCGTATACGTACCCGATCCGAGAGCCGTAACTCGCCCCCCAATAGGTGAGCCTCCGGTCTCCGACCGCCCTTCGCATCCTGTCCAGGTCGCGAACGACGTTGTTGGTGCCCATGTGTCGGGCGATCCCGAGGTTCCTCGAAAGGCATTGGCGTGCGTTTTTCTGCTCGAGCTTTCGGTATTGGGGGAGGAGCTTGAGCCAGTCGGACCTGGTCGGAAGGCCGGTCGCGGGGAGGGGGCTTGAGGGCAGAGTGGCTGCCCTGCAGCCCCGGATCGAAGGCCTGGATACGCCGACTCCCCGGGGATCCCACGAGACGAAGTCGAAGTGACGCCTGACCGAGGCCGGCAGGTCAACGGCTCCTGCGATCGCTTCAACTCCGGATCCCCCGGGACCCCCAGGGTTGTGGAAGAGCGTTCCCCACTTGACCCCGGTTGCCGGCACCTTCGCCGCAACGAGGGTGACCGTCCTGCCGTTCGGCCTGGAGTAGTCCCGTGGGAGCTCGATCTTGCCGACCCTCAAGCTCGGCAGCTTTGGGAGCAACTTGGGAACGGGGGTCCATTTGAATTCGCCCAGGCGCTGCTTCTTGGCGGCCTGGGCGGGGCCGGCACCGCCAGCAAGAAGGCCCATCGCAACGAACAGGAGCATCGCCCCCACGGAAACCCGAGCGCCCAAGAACCGTCTCTGCCTCATCCCTGCCCCTCTGTTGCGGCGGGCCTGCCCCCCCGATCAACCGGGACATTACAGGTCGGCCCGCCGTTAGGGTGACAGGGAGGAGGGGCCCCGTACTTTCGAGCAGAGCTGACAAGCGCTTCAAGGGATCCGAGGTGGGGTCCCCCCGGAAGGTCGGGCTTCTCGTCGCCTTCCTGCTTGCCCTCGCGGTGGCCTCGAGTGGGGCCGTAGTCTCGAGTGGCTGCAGTGCTTCCGACTCGCTGACCGTGCCGGTCCTCTGGGCGGCCGACCAGGCAGACGGGACGGTCGCAGGTGGGATCGAGCCGGCAACGGTCGAGGTCCGCTCGGTCGGGAAGCCCGGCTTCACTCTCAACCTGAAAGACGTCGAGGCAAAGGACACGGGCGATCAGTGGCAGGCAGCCTCGGCATCTGCAGCGGCAGTCGGGACCCTGCTGAGCGGCTCCGACCCGAACGAGGTCGACGTGCGGTTCGACGTCACCGGGCCGATCGATGGACCTTCGGGCGGAGGGGCACTGACCGTTGGCGTGCTGGCTGCGATCAGGGATCAGGCCCTCCGGTCAGGGGTGACGATGACCGGCACGATCAACCCGGATGGCTCGATCGGTCCGGTCACGAACGTCTTGACCAAGGTCGAATCCGCAGCCGAAGCGGGGTACGAAACGGTCCTGATCCCCCTGGGGACCGAGGTCGAGCTCGATCCCGAGACCGGGGAGGAGGTCGACATCGTGAAGCTCGGCCGCTCGCTCGACGTAGAGGTCCGGGTGGTTCCGGACATCGGCACGGCCTACCGCGTCTTCACGGGAAAGAACCTCGCTCCCGGGGCCGGCAGAACCCCTCGCTTCGCCGGCCCGGTGAGGCGGGTTGCGGAGGAGACCACGATCAACCTCGACAGGCGGCTCTCCTCTGCCCTCGGGCAGGCCTCGCCCGGGACGGTCAGTAGCGGAGCGAGCGCCCTGGCCAGTCAGGCGCTCGCGGCCGGAAAGGGTGGCGACACGGCCCGTGCCTACGCGCTCGGGGTGGATGCGCTGAAGGAGGTCGAACGCGATCGATTCTCGTCCGAGGTCGATTCGGTCTTCGATCGGGGTGGCGCTCCTTCAGCCGTCAGCTTGCTCGAGGACCGGATCGTGGTGCTGGAAAGGAAGGCAGATGCGGTGAGTACCGACGCCGTTCGTCGGGCCCGGGCCGGTTACGAGCAGCAGCTGCTCGTGCCGGTCGCGCTCGGCTGGGTTACCTACTCGACCGCCCTGCTCGAGGTGGTCCGGGAACGACTCGCCCGGAAGGAAGGCCTCGATCGTGGAGCTCTGGCCGAGTTGGCAGGCGTGGTGGCCGACGCCGGCACGTCGATCGAGGTGTTCGGACCGGATGCCGTCGAGGCCGCTCTCGTCTCACGCTCGCCCCGTGCCCCCCGCAAGTCGGAGCAAGCGGTTGCGGACTACCTGTCGGGTTACACCAACTTCCTGATCCGGGGTGGTCGGGCCAGCGAGCGGTACTTCGAGGATGTCGTACGGGCGATCGGCCTGGGCGGCGTGCCCGACTACATCTACCCGGCCTTCAAGGGGCTCGGCAAGGCGGTCGACCGGATCCCGAAGGGGACCAATCCGCTGGACCGGGAGATGATCCAGGCCTCCCAGGCGATCTCCTACTTCGTGATCGGTTCGGTCCTGGTCTCAGGTGATTCGATCCTCGGCCTCGACACCTTCGGCCTGGGTGAGTCGATCCCGGCGGGCGCAGGATCCGAACTCCTCCCGAACGTCACGGAGGGAGCGCTCTCTACCGTGGAGTACTGGTCGTCGGTGCTCCAGCGCCGGGGTCTCAGTGCCGGCTACCCGGTCTGGTCGAGCAGGTGGGGACGGGCCGGGCTGGATGCCTTCCGTGGCACCGACCGCGAGGTGACCGGGGTCGTCCTTGCCCTCGAGGAGGCCTGGTACTCGGCGATCGGCTGTTTCATGCTCGGAGGCATCACCTCCTAGGTCGCCCCGGTCCCGTCTCCGGCCCTCCCGAATACAGTCCCGGACGTGTCCCGATCAGAGCGATACCTGGTCCTCCTCCGCCACGGGGAGACCGAATGGACGATCTCCCGTCGCCACACCGGCAGGACCGACATCGAGCTCACCGAGGCCGGGCGGGAGGAGGCCCGGGCGGCCGGCAGGCGCCTGGCCGGGATGGAGTTCGAGAGGGTGGTCACGAGTCCGCTGGACAGGGCGGTCGAGACCTGCAGCCTGGCCGGATTCGGGGAGGCCGCGGCTACCGATCAGGCCCTGATGGAGTGGGATTACGGCGAGTACGAAGGGCTGACCACGGTGGAGATCCAGGAGACGAAGCCCGACTGGTCGCTCTTCGAGGATGGCTGCCCGGGTGGGGAGACTGCCGCCGAGGTCGGTGCCCGGGTCGACCCGCTGGTCACGGCCGCAAGGGAGGGGGAGGGCAACTGGCTTTTCGTCGCCCACGGACACGTCTTGAGGGTCGTGGGGGCGCGCTGGGTCGGCCTCGCCCCGGAGGACGGGGTCAAGTTGAACCTGGGGACGGCTGCGGTCTGCCTGCTCGGCTTCGAGCATGAACGACCGGTGATCACCCTCTGGAACGAGACCGGCCGGCTCCGCACCGTCTGAAGGCCGGTGAGCGGGCCGGGCAGGGCTTCTATCTAGGATTACCCCGATGAGAGCTGTCCGATACTTCCTCCCCTGGGTCGGCGTCCTGGTCGCCTTCGGCGTGCTGATCTCGGTGCTTCCGGATACGACGACGGAGTCGATCGCGATCACCCAGATCCCGCTCATCCCCGTTTCGGGCCTGGTGATCTACAACTTCTTCCGCACCGGCCCCCTGCCCGAACTCGCGGCCCGGATCACCGTTGGCCTGGTCGCCCTTGCGGGGATGTCCTTCGCGGCCTATCTTGCGATCAAGTGGGCATCCGGGGAGCTGCCGACCTGTTTGACCGGGGGCTGCACGGCGGCCCAGTACTCCGACGGGGCAGACCTCTTCTTCGGGATCAGGACCACCACGGTCGGCCTGACCGGGTACTCGCTGGTGCTCCTTTCCCTGCTCGTTCCCGGCAACGCGGGCAGGTTCATCACCGCCTTCCTCGGCACCTTCGGGTTCGGCACCTCGATGTACCTGACCTTCTACTCGGTGACCGAGCTTCAGACGACCTGTCAGTGGTGCATCGGCTCGGCGACGGCGATGACCACGATCATGGTCCTCTCCTACTGGCGCCTGGTCAAGTACATGGAGTAGCTCAGGCGCCGGCCGAGACGAGCTTCGATTCCAGCTCGGCCGCACCGTCACCCAGCTCGATCCTGATCCGATCGAGGCTCCAGCGATCCGAGGGCCGGGCCAGTCCGGGCTCGGTGCTGGTCGCCGAGCGGTAGCCGGCCCCCCTGACTGCCGCGATCACCCGGTCGTCGTAGCTCCCGGCCGGGTAACAGAAGTCGGTCACCCGGGTCGCGAACTGCTTCTCGAGGATGCGCCGGGAGCGGACCATCTCGTCCTCGAGCTGGGAGTCGGAGAGGGAGGGGAGGTCCGGGTGGGTCGCCGAGTGCGAGGCGACCTCCCAGCCGGCGGCGACCATCTCCTCGACCTGGCTGTCGTAGATATCGGACTCGAGCGCCTTCAGGTTCAGGACTCCGGGCCAGCCGAGTCTCTTCATCAGGGGGAAGGCGTTCTCGTATTGGCTCTGGTAGCCGTCGTCGAAGGAGAGGACGACCGGCTTGGGCGGGAGGACGCCATCCTCGAACCAGCTGTTCAGGACTTCCTCCAGGGTGACCGCCTGGTAGCCGGCCTCCTCGAGCCACCGGACCTGATCGGCGAAGTCCTCCTTGGTCAGGAAGAGGTCGGGGTAGGGGTTGCCCTCGACCGGCTCCTGGATCGGGTGGTACATCAGGATCGGGACGGGACCCTTCCACGGGCGCCAGCCGTCCCGGTCGCGAGTAGCGGCCCCGGGTTCCGCGGGCTTCGAGCCACCTGGCGAAGAGGAGGTGGTCGCATTGCCGGGGACAGCCTCGTCGCCCGTCCCTCCGCTTCCCCAAACCTGGGAGAGCACGATCCCGGCCACGACGAGTACCCCGATCCCCAGGGCGGTGAGTCCGAGGGCGCGGCTCCGTCGCCGGCGCTGCTCGGCGGCTGCGAGGCGCCGGGCACGGACCCGCTCCAGCGCCTCCTCGTAACTCTCGTTGTGGTCCTGTGGCATCCCCTGTTCGATCCCGTCCTGAGGGTCGGCTTGTTCCGGTGTTCTCCCGACTCGGCTCCCCTCCTGCCCGCGGTCGACCTGAGCCGGCTTTCTACCCCGCGACGAAACCCGTGATCGGGGATCGATCCAGCAGGAGAGTGCCGGATGGCCTCGTAGTATCCACTTACGGTCCTCACCGTCGCAAGGCGGCGGCGGGTCGGCCAGGAAACCAACCTTCCGTCCAGGGGACGGAGCGAAAGGAACAGGGATGACCCACTCAGTTGGGGCGCGACGCCCCCTCGTGATGCTTCTCATCGCAGCGACTGCGATGGTCGGCTTCCTCTCGATCGCCGCAGAACGCTCGGACGCAGCTGCCTTCAACAGGTGCCCGGGCTACTTCGAGGTCGAGAACAACGACAAGATCAGCGGAGTCAGCTTCCCCAAGGGGGACTACTACTTCGCGGTCAACAAGTACGGCGGCAAGCAGACCATGTCCTGCAAGCAGGCCGGAAACCAGATCGCCGCATTCCTGAAGGCCGGAAAGCCCACCACGGGCTGGAGGATGAGGGTGCTCGGCAAGGCCAAGCCGGACGTGATCTTCCAGACGACCTCCTCGTCGAGCAAGATCATGAAGATCAAGATGAAGAGGAT
Organism: Solirubrobacterales bacterium; assembly: GCA_018883025.1. Lineage (GTDB taxonomy): Bacteria > Actinomycetota > Thermoleophilia > Solirubrobacterales > 70-9 > 67-14. The sequence goes on from VEQW01000048.1 coordinate 11,543, forward strand.
CACCAGCTAGCACCGATCCTCAGGCCCGGGAAGCCGGGCAGTGATTTACAAAACGGGGGCCTTCGGGCCCCCGTTTTGCTTTTCGCGTGTCGCCCGCGCGAGGAGGTGGCGGGGCCTGAGGCGGGCCGGTGTCGCCCGGACCGAAGGGAGCGCTCCCGCCTACATCCCCCTCCCGCGCCGACCGGAAGGGCGAAGTCGCTTCCTGTCACCCTCGGATGAACTGCCTGCCCCGGCTTCGCCGTCCCCCTCGGTCGCACTACGGGCCCGGAACGCCTCGATCTCGGTCTCGACGTCGCCGATCCAGCCCTTCAGTTCGGAGAGCCGGTCGAGGGCGTTCCTCAGCGGATCGGCCACTTCGCCCGCTGCCTCGGCCGCCTGGAGGCGTTCCTCGGCAGCTTGGGCCCGTTCGGCTTCCCGGGCCTCTTCGACCGCATTGATGATGATCGCGATCAGGATGTTGATCAGCAGGAAGGAGGCGATCAGGACGAAGCTGACGAAGAAGATCCAGGCAAACTGGGTTACTTCCTGACCGGCGAAGAGGATCTCGTTCCAGCCTTCCAGGGTGAGGATCGTGAACAGGGTCAGCATCGCTTCGCCGATGTCGCCCCAGCGCTCCGGGATCTCGTCGCCGAAGATCTTCCAGCCGATCATCCCGTAGATGAAGATCAGCAGGACGGCGAGCGCGGCCATCGAGGCGATCGGGGGAATCGCCCGGGCCATGCCGGAGAGCAGCACCCGGAGATCGGGCAGGACGCTGACCACCCGGACGACCCGGAGCAGCCTGACC
>VEQW01000049.1 GCA_018883025.1 Solirubrobacterales bacterium
CTCCTGGAAGGCGACCTCCTTGAGCGGGTCGAGCCCGGCGGTGGGCTCGTCGAACACGTAGAGCTCCGCCCCGGTCGAGAGGGCAGCGACGAGGGCCACTTTCTGGCGGTTGCCGCGCGAGTAAGAGCCACCCTTTGCACGGAGGTCGAGTTCGAAGATCTTGCAGAGCTCGTCCCGCCGGACGTCGTCGACGCCCCCACGGAGTGAGGCGAGCAGGTCGAGGGTCTCGCCTCCTGTCAGGTTGGGCCAGAGGTTCACTTCACCGGGCACGTAGGCGACTCGACGGTGGATCTCGGTCGCATCCGACCAGGGGTCGAGGCCGAGGACGGTGGCCCGTCCGGCGTCGGCCCTGATCAGGCCCAGGAGCACCCGGATCGCTGTCGACTTGCCCGATCCGTTCGGGCCGAGGAACCCATGGACCTGTCCCCGTCTCACCCTCAGGTCGAGTCCGTCCAGTGCGACGGTCGATCCAAATCGCTTTACCAGTCCGTCCGTCAGGACCAGTTCCGGACCATCGGCATCCATTCCGTTTTCCATGCGGGGAGCCTAATCGAGCCAGAAATCGGGACCGGCAGTCCAGCGGCAGCGAAGCCGAATCGGGTGGTCTACCGCCCTGCCGGAGCCCTGTCGGACTGGGTCCGCATCGGTAGATTCGGCGGGTGGATGCTGGACTCGAAACGGCCGTAGCGACCGTGATCCGGGAATGCCTGGAGGTCAAGGCCGGAGAGGAGGTACTGGTCGTCGCGAACCCGGCCACCTCTGGCCTCGGGGCGGCACTCAGGGAAGAGGCGGTCCGCGACGGGGCCGATGCCGTTCTGGCGATCATCTCGGAAAGGGAGTCGCACGCCGGTGAGCCACCGAGCGGGGTTGCTGCCGCGATGGTGGAGGCCGACGTCGTCGTCGCCCCGACCGTGCAGTCGCTCTCCCATACGGATGCCCGGAAGAGGGCTTCGGAATCGGGGACCAGGATCGCCACCCTCCCCGGAGTCACCCCGGAGATGCTCACCCGGCTCATGTCTGACGACATGGAGGCACTCAGGAGGCGAAGCGACGAGGTGGCTGCGATCCTCGATCGTGGCACCGAGGCCAGGCTGACCTGTGACCACGGATCGGACCTTCGGCTCGACCTAAAGGGAAGAAGCGCGATCTCGGACTCCGGAAGGCTCGGTCAGGAAGGCGCGTTCGGCAACCTTCCCTGTGGTGAGGGCTTCGTCGCCCCCGTGACGGCCGAAGGGACGCTGGTCGTCGACGGGACGATCGCCTCTGTCGGCCGGGTCGCCTCGAAGGTCAGGCTCGAGGTGAGGGATGGTCGGCTGGTCGAGGCCGAGGGCGAGGAGGGCCGGAAGCTCCTCGAACTGCTCGAGGTCCATGGACCGGAAGCGACGACGATCGCCGAGCTGGGGATCGGGACCAACGCGCGGGCGACCCTGACCGGCAATGTGCTCGAGGACGAGAAGATCCTCGGCACAGCCCATGTTGCCTTCGGTGCCTCGGCAGCGATCGGGGGAACCGTTCAGGTCCCGGTCCACCTCGACGTCGTCTCGCTCCGGCCCGAGGTAACCGTTGACGACCTCCCGGTGACGCTCGAGGGCCGCCTGCTGGTCGGGTCGTGATCCTCGCCGTCCCGAACGTTGCCGAGGGGCGCGACTTCGGTCGGTTGGGGCGGCTGGTCGAAGCCCTGGGGGCCGGTCCGGTCGAGCTGCTCGACTGGAGCTCCGACCTCGACCATAACCGTGCCGTCTTCTCACTGGCCGGGGAAGGTGGCCAGACGGCCGGCGCAGTGGCAACCATCGCCAGCAGCCTCTCCGGAGGAGCTGGGATCGGGGAGTGGGAGGGGATCCATCCAACCGTGGGGCTGCTCGACGTGGCGCCCTTCGTATGGCTCGGGCCCGAGACGAAGGAAGAGGCAAGGGCTGCGGCCGGGCTTGCCGCCGAACGGCTCGGTGAGGCGGGGATCCCGGTCTTCCTCTACGGCGAGCTCGCCTCCTCCGAGCAGCGTGTCGAAAGGGCCTGGTTTCGCCGTGGTGGCCCCGATGAACTCAACAGGAGGATGGAGTCGGGGGAGCTACGCCCCGACTTCGGGCCGGAGCTGCCCCACCCGGTGATGGGGGCGACTCTGGTTACTGCCCGCCCGCCACTCATTGCCTTCAACGTCGAGCTCGAGGGTGGGGAGCCGGGACTGGCGGAAAGCATCGCGGCAGGACTCCGGGAGTCCGGGGGTGGACCGAGGGGCCTGCGGGCGATCGGACTTGAACTCTCGACCGGTCGGGGCCAGGTTTCGATGAACGTCGGCGACCCTTCGGAAGGGGTGTTGGGCGAGATCGTCGAACGAATCACCGCGGAGGCAGAGGCCGGGGGAGGGGTCGCGGTCGAGGCCGAACTGGTCGGGCTTGTACCTGAGGCCGCCCTCGTCGGTTACCCCGACACGGTTCCCATTCGGGACTTCGATCCCGACCTCAAGGTGATCGAACGCAGGCTAGGCAGGTAGGGGAAAGACCCCGCCGACCCCGCGTGACCGGCCAGTCCGGATAGATTTCAGCCGATGGCCCAGACCAGGAAGAAGCGCAGGAAGAAACGGCGCGGCACCCAGGCCGGACAGATCGACACCAAGCGGCGAAGCAGGCCGAAGTCGAGGGCCGAGGCGAAGAGCCAGGCCCGTTCCGGGACCAAGAAGAAGTCGGGAACGAGGCTCGACCGTCCGCCCACCTGGAAGTCGGCGACGATTCGGGGGCTGATCGCCGCCGTCGTATTCATGGTCCTCCTGATCGTCCTTTTCGGACGCCCGCTCACCGAGGCGGTGGGCCTCGCCCTCTTCATGCTCGTCTTCTACATCCCTGCCGGCTACTACATGGACACCTTCATGTGGCGCCGCAGGGAGCGGGCGAGGATCAGGTCCGGCAGGAAGCAGTGAGCGACCCCGGGTTGGAGGTGGTCGGGACGACCGTCGGCCAGGTCGCCGAGAACTCCTTCACCGTCTGGAAGGAAGGCTCGGACCGAGCGGTGATGATCGATCCCGGGGATGAATCGGATCGCCTGATGGCGCCGCTGGCCGAGCGTGGCCTGACCCTGGACGCGATCCTCCTCACCCACTGCCACTTCGACCACATCGGTGCAGTCGCCCCGATCGCCCGGGCCACCGGGGCCCCGGTCTACTGCCCGGAGATCGAGGTCGGGGTCCTGGCCGACATCATGTCTTACGTCCCCTGGCCGGGCTTCGGACCGTTCGAGAGCTGGGAGGCCGAGGAGACGGTTACGGGCGGAGAGAAGCTCGAGCTGGCCGGTCTCGAGTTCGATGTGATCCACACTCCCGGGCACAGCCCCGGCCACGTCACCTATTCGCTGCCCGAGTTCGGCGCCGTCTTCTCGGGCGACGTGCTCTTCCAGGGATCGGTCGGCAGGGTCGATCTGCCCGGAGGCGACTGGGAGACCCTGCTCGGTTCGCTCAAACTGCTGGTCGAATCCCATCCCCCCGAGACCACCGTCTACCCCGGCCACATGGGTGTCACCACGATCGGGGCCGAGCTCGCCGGTAATCCGTTCCTGGCCGGGATCGGTACCTGACGATGGCCGGCGAATTCCAGGCACCGAGGGGAACGGCCGACCTCCTTCCCGAAAACGAAGAAGCCCACCGCTTCGTGGTAGGCACCTTCCGGAAGGTCACTGGCCGGGCCGGGTTCCGGTCGATCGAGACCCCGGCCTTCGAGGACACGGCCCTGTTCCAGCGGGGCGTCGGCGATTCGACCGACATCGTCCGGAAGGAGATGTTCACCTTCGAGGACAAGGGCGGCAGGAGCCTCACCCTGAGACCCGAGGGGACTGCCCCGATCTGTCGGGCCTGGATCGAGCACGGGATGAACAAGCTGCCGCAGCCGGTCAAGCTGGCTTACGAGGGGTCGTTCTTTCGTCACGAGCGACCCCAGGCCGGCCGGTACAGGCAGTTCCACCAGGTCGGGATCGAGGTGATCGGATCGGGCTCGCCGCTGGCCGATGCCGAGGCGATCTGCCTTCTGGATGCCTTCCTCGCGGAGTTGGAAGTCCCTGACCTGGAGCTCCACCTGGGCAGCCTCGGTTCCCCCGAGGCCCGCCAGGAATACCTCACGGAGTTGACCTCCTACCTCGCTTCGAGGGAGTCCGAGCTCTCCGAGGAGGTCAGGGACCGGGTCGGCAGCAACCCGCTCAGGGCATTCGACTCGGATGACGAGGGCACTTCCCGTGTGATGGAAGAGGCGCCGCTCCTACTCGACCGACTCGACGGCGAGGACCGCGAGCACTTCGAGCGGGTCCGGGAACTGCTCGACGCAGCCGGCGTTGGCTACACCGTCGATCCGACCCTGGTCAGGGGGCTCGACTACTACGGGCGAACCGTCTTCGCCTTCACCTGCGACCGGCTCGGTGCCCAGTCAGAGATCGGGGGCGGCGGTCGCTACGACGGATTGATCGCGAGGCTCGGGGGCCCAGACACCCCGGCGATCGGCTGGGCGGCCGGGGTCGAGCGGATCCTGCTCGCCCTCGACCGTGAGGCCGTGGCCCCGGAACTGGACCTCTTCCTTGCCTGGACCGAGGACTCGGTGGCGGGCCGTATCCCCGGACTGGCCAGTGAACTCCGGGAAAAGGGGATCTCGGTCGGCTTCGACCTGGCTGAGCGGAACCTGAAGGGGCAGCTGAAGCAGGCCGACCGGGCCGGAGCGCGCTGGACTGCGATCCTCGCGGCGGATGACTCCGTCGAGCTGAAGGAGATGGAGACCGGGGATCAGCGGGCGGCGGACCTCACTGACCTTGCCTCGATAGTCGCGGACTGAGCCTCCCCGCCGGCCATTCGAGCCGGCCATTCCTGAAAGACTCACGCGATGGCCGATCGAGCTCCATTCCTGCCCGAGAACGACTACCGGGATACCTGGTGCGGAGGGGTCCTCGACGACCTTGTCGGCAAGAAGGTCCGGGTCGCGGGGTGGGTCAACCGGAGGCGGGACCACGGCGGCCTCGTCTTCATCGACCTGAGGGACAGGACGGGGATCGTCCAGCTCGTCTTCGATCCGGCCGACTCCTCGGAGTACTTCGAGCTGGGTCACGCGCTTCGGCCGGAATGGGTCCTTTCGGCCGAGGGCGAGGTGGTCAGGCGCGATCCCGAGACGGTCAACCCCGAGATCGGGACCGGTGAGTTCGAGGTCCGGGTCTCCGGGGCCCGAATCCTCTCCGAGGCAGAGACGCCACCCTTCGAGATAGAGGGCTTCAGGTCGGAGGTCGGCGAGGAGGCAAGGCTCCGTCACCGCTACCTGGACCTGAGGAGACCGGTGATGCAGGAGGCGATCGAGATCCGCCACCGGCTGGTCACCGAGATGAGGAGTTTCCTGGACGGCGAAGGCTTCCTGGAGATCGAGACCCCCGTTCTGACCCGGTCGACCCCGGAGGGGGCGCGGGACTTCCTCGTCCCGAGCAGGCTGCACCAGGGGTCCTTCTTCGCCCTGCCGCAGTCACCGCAGCTCTTCAAGCAGATGTTGATGGTGGCCGGCTTCGAGCGCTATTTCCAGATCGCCCGATGCTTCAGGGACGAGGACCTGCGGGCCGACCGCCAGCCGGACTTCACCCAGCTCGACATCGAGATGTCGTTCGTAGGGATCGAGGACGTGATCAGCCTGAACGAGCGACTGATGGCCCACGTACTTTCCGAGATGGGGGTCGAGGTCGAAATCCCGTTCCCACGGATCTCCCACGACGAGGCGATCGCCCGGTTCGGGACCGATCGACCGGACATGCGCTTCGGGCACGAGGTAATCGACCTGACCGAGGTCCTGAGGGGTACCGAGTTCAAGGCCTTCGGCGGGGTGATCGAAGGGGGCGGCGCCGTCGTCGGGATCAACTTCGGTCCGCGGGAGTTGCCGAGGGCCCAGCTCGACGGGTTGATCGAGGAGGCAAAGGAGTTGGGCGCGAAGGGCCTCGTCTGGGCCTACTGCGAGGACGGCGGCTGGCGCGCCCCGATCGCCAAGTTCCTCTCGGACGACGAGCAGGCAGGCCTGAACCAGGCGCTCGGTGCGTCAGAGGGCGACCTGATGCTGGTCGCTGCCGATAGCCCGCCGGTCGCTGCCGGGATCCTCGGAGGCCTTCGGACCAGGCTGGCCGAACGGTGGGACCTGATCCCGGAAACCGGCGATTCCCTCGTCTGGGTCATCGACTGGCCGATGTTCGAAAGGGATGAACGGACCGACCGGTGGATCGCACTCCACCATCCGTTCACCTCACCGGCGGGCGAGCTCGACCCCGACGATCCTGGCTCGGCCCGGGCTCTCGCCTACGACCTGGTCTGGAACGGGGTGGAGCTGGGCGGAGGGTCGATCAGGATCTCCGACCCCGACCTCCAGAAGGAGGTCTTCGCGATCATCGGGATCGACGAGGAAGAGGCGGCCGATCGGTTCGGGTTCCTGCTCGAGGCCCTTCGGTACGGCGCGCCGCCCCACGGGGGGATCGCCTACGGGGTCGACAGGTTCGCCGCCCTGCTGGCCGGTTTCGACTCGATCAGGGATGTGATCGCATTCCCGAAGACTGCCTCGGGCAACGATCCGCTTACCGGGGCTCCGTCGCCGGTCGAGGAGCCCCAGCTCCGAGAGCTCGGCCTTACCCGCGGCGGGGCCGCCAGGACAAAGCCCGCCGACGGCTGAGTCGGATGGGACCCTTCAGGCGGCTCTTCTCCCGGGGGGATCCGAAGGTCCACGTAGGTGACCCCCGTTTCGACGATTGGGAGCCGGTTGCCGGGTTCGATGACGTCGAGACCGGGATGGCCTTCGCCCAGCACCTCCGCGAGGCCGGTCTCGATGCGGTCCTCACTGCAGACTGGGAGCCGGACGAGTTCGGTCGCGGTGACCTGCAGCTCCAGGTTCCGCCCGGGAAGTGGTCGGAGGCCGAGGAAATCCTTTCCGGCCTCGATCTGGACTGAAGCGCAGTCCGTTCGCCGGGCGCACTGCGGTGCTACGGTGACCGCCGGGTCCGGATCCGTTCGACGTCCGCCTCATAAATTGACCCAACATCAACGGCATGGGAGCCGAACCTCCCCGGTCCGTGGAGGGCCGGGGGTAGGCACCCACCTTTACAACAAGGGATCAATGCCGGAGGCGGCGACGGCGGGTCGGGGCCCGACTTTTTCCCGGACCTCAGGCCGGCAGACCGTAGGAGACCCCGGTCAGTCGCTCGGACTCACTCCAGAGGCGCTCGGCCACCTCACGGTCCGTGGCGCTCTCCACCGGGTGGACTACGGTCGGTGAGCCGCGCATCTCGCCCGGGCCGTCGGGCCCCACGTAGCTTCCCGCCGGGAGTTCCGGATTCGTTGCGGCGAAAAGGATCGGGGCGGCTCCGGCGGCCGCATCCTGGGCCAGTAGCCGGTGGCCGAGGGCCATGAATGGGGCGGCCAGGGCCGAACCGACACCGCCCCCGATTCGCGGTCCGGCCTTCTGGAGGTTGGTCGCCGAATACCCCGGATGGGCGGCCATGCTCTCGATCGGTGATCCGGCCAATGCCAGCCTTCGCTGGAATTCGATCGCAAAAGAGAGGTTCGCCAGCTTCGAGAGTCCATAGGCGCCGGTACGGCTATAGCCGCTCTCCCCCTGAAGGTCGTCGAAGTCGATTCGCCCGACCCGGGCCATCGTGCTGCTGACCGTGACCACCCGACTGCCAGGCAACTCCTTGATCTGCGGCATCAGGAGTCCGGTGAGGGCGAAGTGGCCCAGGTGGTTGGTCCCGAACTGGAGCTCGAAGCCGTCCGCGGTCTCCCGTCTCGGCGGCATCATCACTCCGGCGTTGTTGATCAGGAGGTCTATCCCGTCGGAAAAGCGGGCAGCGGTCGCCGAGGCGAACTCCCGTACGGAGTCGAGGCTCGCCAGGTCGAGCACCTCGGTGTCGACCCGGGCGTCGGGGACTTCCTCCCGAATCCCTTCCGCGGCGACCCGAGCCTTTCCCATGTCACGACAGGCCATCAGCACGGTCGCTCCCGCCCCTGCCAGGGCACGGGATACCTCGAATCCGAGGCCCACGTTCGCACCGGTAACGACGGCCGTTCGGCCGCCTGAATCGGGAATGTCCGCCTCGCTCCAGCCCATCGACCCTCGCGCCGAGGCTACCGCTTTACCCTTTGGGGGTGAGCCGTTTCGAGCACCAGACCGTGCCACCCGCTGGCGATGCCTACCGGGAGTACCTGGAGGATGCATCCCGCCGGGCCGACCCGCCCGAGGAATCGTTCTCGGGAGCTGCCGGGGGCTCGGCCTGCGGAGACCTGATCCGGGTTTCCCTGCTTCCCGGGGATCGGTTCGAGGTAGTCGAGGTGACCTGGGAGGCCGAAGGCTGCGCCGCCGCCACGGCATCTGCGGCAGCCATGGCAGAGATCGTCGAGGGAGGGACATTCCTCGATGCGGCGAGACTCGGTCCGGAAGTTCTCGAGAGGGCGCTCGGCTCCCCGGGCAACGGAACCAGGCATGCGGTCGTGCTGGCCTGCGATGCGCTCCACCGGGCCCTTTCCTCGATCGCATCGGCTGGCATCCCGCTGGCTGACCCCTCACCGGGCCGGGTAGGTGTCGCCCTTTCGGGCGGCGTCGACAGCGCCGTAGCGGCCCTGATGCTCCGGGACGGAGGCGGGGAACCGGTGGCGATAACGGTCAAGCTCTGGGCCGACCCCCAGACCGACGGCACCAAGGCGTGCTGCTCACCGGAGGCCGTCCTCTCGGCCCGCTCGCTCGCCCACTCGCTCGGGATTCCCCACTTCACCCTCGACCTCGAGGAGTCGTTTCGTTCCGAGGTCGTTGCCCGTTTCCTCGACGGCTACCGGTCCGGTACCACCCCGAACCCCTGCATCGCCTGCAACGGATCGGTCCGTATCGATGCAATGGTCGAGCTGGCCGACCGCCTTGGCGCCGACCGCCTCGCCACCGGCCACTACGCCACCCTGACCGATGACGGGGAGGGGCCCCTGCTCGCCGAGGCGGCCGATCCCGACAAGGACCAGAGCTACATGCTCGCCGGCCTTTCGCCTTCGACTGCGGCGAAGCTCGATTTCCCGCTTGCCCGGACGACCAAGGTCGAGGTTCGAAGGGTCGCCGAGGAAAACGGTCTTCCGGTGGCACGAAAGCCCGAGAGCCAGGATCTCTGCTTTCTCGCAGGGACGAACAAGGATGCGTTCCTCGAGCGCCAGGGGGGACTCTCGCGACGGCCCGGCCCGATCCTCGACGCGGAAGGGGTCGAGGTCGGATCCCACCAGGGCCACCACCTCTTCACGGTTGGCCAGCGGAGGGGTCTCGGTGTCGCGATGGGGGAGCCCCGATATGTAACCGGACTGGATCCGGCCTCGAACACGGTGACGATCGGGTCCCGGGACGAGCTCCTCACCGACAGGGTCGAGCTGCGTGACGCGACCCTCCTCCGCGAGGGCTCGAACGTCGACCGGGTACGGCTCCGCTACCGCTCGGAACCGGTTGCGGCGACGGTCTCGGCCGGTCGCGGTCGGCACGATCGGCTCGAGGTCCGGCTGGAGCAGGCCTTCGCTGGATCGGCCCCCGGGCAGACCGCAGTCCTGATGCGCGGTTCTGCGATCGTTGGCCACGGGACTATCGAATAGGCTCGATCGGGATGGAAGCCGACTCGATACGGGAGACGTTCCTTGCCTTCTTCGAGGAACGGGACCACCGCCGGATGCCCTCTGCCTCGCTGATTCCGCCCCCCGAGGATTCCTCGACGATGCTGACGGTCGCCGGGATGCAGCCCTTCAAGCCCTACTTCCTGGGGACCGAGAATCCCCCCTCAACCCGGCTTACCTCCTCTCAGGCCTGCTTCAGGACACCCGACATCGAAGAGGTGGGCAAGACGATGCGCCACCTCACCTTCTTCGAGATGCTCGGCAATTTCAGCTTCGGTGACTACTTCAAGGAGGAGTCGATCCCCTTCGGGTGGGAGCTCTCGGTCGAGGGGTTCGGGATCGATCCGTCCCTTATCTGGGTCACCGTCTTCGGCGGCGACGAGGAGCTGGGCATCGGCCCGGACGACGAAGCGATCGCGATCTGGCGGGAGCTCGGCCTTCCTGACGAGCGGATCGTTCGGCTCTCTCGCGAAGAGAACTTCTGGCAGGCCGGCCCGACCGGACCGAGCGGTCCCTGCTCGGAGATGTACCTCGATCGCGGACCCGAGTTCGGCTCCGACGACCTCCGTCCCGGCGATGACACCGATCGTTTCCTCGAGTACTGGAACCACGTCTTCATGACTTACGACCTGAGGGAAGACGGGTCGGTCGAGCCCCTCCCGAGGCGAAACATCGATACCGGCATGGGCCTCGAGCGAATGGCCGCCGTCCTCCAGGACGTGCCCTCCGTGTTCCAGACCGACCTCTTCTCCCCGCTGGTCGACCTTGCGGTCGAGATGAGCGGGATCGGCTTCGAGGATTCGGAGGAGGCGACCCGGGCGATGCGGATCATCGCCGACCACTCGCGGGGGATGACCTTCCTCCTGGCCGCGGGCGTGGTCCCCTCGAACGAGGAGCGGGGCTACGTCCTGAGGCGGGTGATGCGGCGGGCAATCCAGCAGGGGAGGACCCTGGGCCTGGAGGGCGACTGGCTGGAGCGGTTCACCGACCGAACGATCGAGATGATGGGTTCCGCCCACCCCCTGATCGTCGACCAGCGGGAGAGGGTCACCAAGTGGGTGCGCTCGGAGGGGGAGGCCTTCGGCAAGACCCTCGACCGTGGCACCGAACTGCTCGACCAGGTGGTCGAGCGGGCACTCGAGCAGGGCAACTCCTGGATCAGTGCCGACGACGCCTTCCTCCTCCACGACACCTACGGGTTCCCCTTCGACCTGACCAGGGAGATGATCGCCGCCAGGGGGCTCTCGGTCGACGACCAGGGCTTCGAAGAGCTGATGGAAGGGCAGCGGCGGCGGGCCCGGTCGGGGGCCTCGGCCGGAAGCAGGGGAGAGGGCCACGACCAGTTGATCGAGTTCGCTGGATCGGCGCCGGAGACCGAGTTCGTCGGCTACGAAACCCTCGGCACGACCACGGGGGTCGCGGCGGTCGGGTCGGGAGAAGGCGAGAGGGCCCTGGTCAAGCTCGACCGGAGTCCGTTCTACGCGGAAGGGGGCGGTCAGGTGGCCGACTCGGGCAGGCTCGTCTGGGATGGCGGATCCGCGGAGGTCACGGATGTCGTTCGGATCGGCGACGACCAGGTGGTCGAGATCGGTCCGGAGTCCGGGAATGGGGATTGGGTGCCCCCCGAGGGCCAGGGCGTCGAGGCGAAGGTCGACCGGTCCTCCCGGATGAGGACGATGGCGAACCACACTGCCACCCACCTGCTTCATGCAGCGCTCCGGGAACGGCTCGGTGACCATGCCCACCAGGCCGGCTCGGCCGTCACCCCGACCAAGCTCCGCTTCGACTTCACCCACAACGAGTCGCTCTCCGCGGAGGATGTCGCCTGGATCGAGGACCGGGTCAATGGCTGGATCAAGGACGCCGAGCCGGTCCGATGGATGGTCATGGAGAAGTCCGAAGCCGAGCGGCTGGGCGCGATGGCGCTGTTCGGCGAAAAGTACGGGGACTGGGTCCGGGTGGTCGAGATCGAGGACGTCTCCCGCGAGCTCTGTGGGGGCACCCACGTGACCAACACGGCCGAGATAGGGATCTTCACGATCACCTCCGAGGGCTCGAGCGCCGCCAACGTCCGACGGATCGAGGCGATCACTGGCCCCGAGGCAATCGATTGGCATCGGGAAAGGGTTGCCGAGCTGGGTGAGGTCGGTGAGCTGCTGGGCGATCCCCGTGATCCGGTCGGTGCGGCCCGTCGCTCCGGCGAGAGGCTGGCCGAGTTCGAGGCCGAAGCGAGGAAGGATGCGGACCGGCGCCAGGCCGTGCTCGCCTCCGAGCTCGCGGAAGCGGTCGGTCAGGTCGGCTCGGGGGAGGCCGTCGTTTCGGAGGTCCCGCTCTCCGACCCGAAGGAGATCATCCAGCTGGCAAAGTCGGTCGCGGCCGAGCGGCCCGGAGCCGCTGTCGTCCTCGGCGGTGGCAGCCCAGGTGAAGGAAGGGCCGGGTTGGTGGTGCTCGTACCGGGAGACACCTTCGAGGGGGTCTCCGCGTCCGAGGTCATCTCCGAGCTCGCCCCCCTGATCGGTGGCGGTGGCGGGGGCAGTGACGAACTCGCCCAGGCCGGCGGATCCAAGCCGGAGGGCGTCTCCGAGGCCCTGGTC
>VEQW01000124.1 GCA_018883025.1 Solirubrobacterales bacterium
GCTCGATGTGTCCGGAATCGCGGAGGTCGGAGAGGATCGGCCGCTTGTCGGTCCGGGCCTCGTTCGCCCGGGAGAGCTGGGAGAGCGCAACCACGGGCACCTCCAGCTCGTTGGCGAGGAGCTTCAGCCCGCGGGAGATCAGACCGACCTTCTCGACCATCGAGCTCCGCGACTCATCCATCCTCATCAGCTGGAGGTAGTCGACGATGATCAGGCCGAGACCACCGTTGGCCTGCTCCTGGGCGTGGAGGCGGCGCGCCTTCGCCCTCAGGTCGAGCAGGCCGAGGTCGGAGGTGACGTCGATCCAGAGCGGTGCCTCGGCCAGCGCGTTGCAGGCGCCGACCACCTTGTCCCAGTCGCGCTGGCCGACCTTGCCCTTGCGAAGGCGATCACCGTAGACCCTCGCCTGGGAAGCGATGAAGCGCTGGGCGAGTTCCATCTCGGACATCTCGAGCGAGAAGAAGGCGACCGGGCGTCCCAGCTTGACCGCTGCATGCTCGGCGATGTTCGCAACGAAGGCCGACTTTCCGACCGAGGGCCGGGCGGCGATGATGATCAGGTTGGAGGGCTGGAAGCCACCGGTCAGCTCGTCGAGGCGGGGGAAGCCGGTCGGGGTACCGGTCAGCTCGATCTCGCCCTTGCTCAGCTTCTCCAGTCGTTCGACCTCGTCGTCGAGGACGTCGGCCAGGCGGCGGAAGTCGGATGACTGGTCCTTGTGGGCGACCTCGAAGAGGAGCTGCTCGGCCCGCTCGGAGAGCTCGTCGGCGGTGCCGTCGCGTTCATTGACCCAGGAGCCGATCTCGTAGCTCGTCTCGAGCAGGCGCCGGAGCAGGGCCGTCTCGCGGACGATCTGGGCGTAGTTCCGGGCGTTGCCGGGGGCGGGAACCTTGGCCGCGAGTTCGGAGACGTAGTTCGCCCCGCCGGCCTCGTCGGTCCGGCCGGTCGAATCGAGTGCCGCCCGCACGGTCAGCTCGTCACAGGCGTCCCCCTTGGCGTAGAGGTCGAGCATCACCTCGAAGATCGCCCGGTGGCGGTCGAGGTAGAAGTCCTCGGTCCGCAGGCGGACGTCGTCGATCACCCGCCCTACGGCCGGATCGCTGACCAGCATCGCCCCGAGGACCGAAGCCTCGGCCTCGATGTCGTGAGGAGGGCCCTCCGGTGCTATTTCTCTTCGGCGACGATCGTCTTGACCGAAGCCGTGGCGCCGCCCGGAATCTCGACCTCGATCATGTAGGTGCCGATCTCGTGGATCGGGACGTCGAGCCGGATCTTCCGGCGATCGATCTTCAGGCCCCGTGCCTCACGGATGGCGTCGGCGATCTCCTTGTTGGTGACCGACCCGTAGAGCTTTCCGTCCTCCCCGGCCCGATGCTGGATGGTCAGCACGGTCTTTGAGAGGAGCGATGCGATCTCGCCTGCCTTCGCGGCAGCTTCGCGCTCGGCCTTCTCGGCCGCTTCCTTCCGCCTGATCGCCTCTTCCAGGGCTCCGGGGGATGCCGGCTGGGCGAGGCCCCTCGGCTGGAGGTAGTTCCTCAGGTACCCCGGGGAAACCTCGACCGCGGTGCCGTTCTCACCCAGGCCCTCGACGTCCTGCAACAGGATCGCCTGGGCCATTACTTGGCCTTCACGTAGGGGAGCAGCGCCAGCTCCCGGGCCCGCTTCACCGCGAGCGCGAGCTGCCGCTGATGGCGGCGGGAGAGGCCGGTCACCCGGCGGGAGCGCATCTTGCCCCGGTCCGAGATGAACTTGCGGATCAGGTTGAGGTCCTTGTAGTCGATGTTCTCGACCGGAATCTTCGTGTACTTGCGCGGGCGGTAGCGGTCGCTGAAGCGGCGACTCCGCCTGCCCGATGATTCCCGTGTCTTTGCCATCTAACTGATTCCTCTGTTCCGCTTTCGAAGCACTTCTCCCGCCCGGACCCGGAGCAAACCGGGCCAGAGCGAAGGAAGGACTCTACCGCCTCCCGTGGGGCGGGGTTGGATCACTCAGAACGGGATGTCGTCGTCCGGAGCGGCGCCCGATGGGGCGAAGTCTCCCGAGTCGGCCGGTACGTCGGCCGCAGGGGTGAACCCGCCACCGTTCTGACCACCCGGGGCCGAGCCGTCCCTCGAGCCGAGGAACTGGACCTGATCGGCGACGATCTCGACCGTCTGGCGCTTGCCGGAGCCGTCCTTGGCCTCCCACTCCCGCCAGTCGAGCCGGCCGTCGACCGCCACCGGCCTGCCCTTGGACAGGTAGGTCGAGCAGTTCTCGCCCTGGGCCCCCCAAACGGTCACGTTGAAGTAGTTGGGCTTGTCGACCCACTGGCCGCTCTCGTCCTTGCGCCGGCCGTTTACCGCAACCCGGAGGCTGCAGACGGCGGTCCCGGCGTTCGTGTGCCGAAGCTCGGGATCGGCGGTCAGGTTGCCCGTGATCGTGACCCTGTTGATGTTCTCAGCCATTGTGTGTTTGCTCCTCTCAGTTCGTTTCTTTCACCACAGCAGCCAGGTCTTCAGTCGCCCTTTCGGGCCGGTTTCTGACGACCGCTGATGAATTTATCCGGGATGACCGACGGTTCAGGGCCGGGCCGGGCCGATCTCTCCCCCCGACCCCGGAAACTCCGCGATCTCCCGCCCTTCCTGCCCCGCCGCAACCGCCTTCGGGCCACCTCGAAGCCCCTCATGCGCGGGTCCTGGCAGCCGGGGGCCATCTGACGAACCCCTTGGGCGCGCGGGTCCTGTCGTCGGCCACCCCCACTCCTCGTCTTATCGCTCGTCGCGGGGGTCCCCCG
>VEQW01000125.1 GCA_018883025.1 Solirubrobacterales bacterium
CCACCGAGGAGCGCGACAACTGCCTCCCCTACCTCGAGGCCGAACTCGAGGCGCTCGACCGGGTGAAGGTCGTGGTCGCACTCGGGTCGTTCGGCTGGGACGGCTTCCTCAAAGCATCGAGGGCGAACGGGGTCGAGATACCCCGGCCGAAACCGAAGTTCGGCCACGGAGCAGAGACTCGGGTCGGCGGGAGGCTCTTGATCGGCTGCTACCACCCCTCACAGCAGAACACCTTCACCGGCACCCTGACCGAGGAGATGATGGATGCGGTCTTCGGCCGGGCGGTGGAGGCGGCGGAGGAAACCCCCGCAGTCGAGTGAGCCGGTCAGTCCCCTGCGCTGGGCGTTCCACCGTCGCCCGGGGCCAGACGCTTGCGTCGGCGGTCGTACGGGTTCAGCCTGAAGATGATGAACCAGGTGAGCGGGGTGTAGGGACCGAGCACCAGCACGAGGGGCATCGTGGCGACCAGACTTCCTGCCGCGAAGAGGACTGCCTTGGTTCCTGTCTCGGTCAAGTCGCGGTACTCGGGATGAACCAGCTTCTGGTCGAAGGAGCGCCGGTACATCAGGCTGGCGACGAGGGTGACCAGAGCGACGTTCCCTGTGTAGATCACCGTCACCATCGGAACCTCCAGTCCGTAGTCGCCCACCAGTTCCGAGGTGAACGGAATCAGCACGATGAAGAAGAGGTAGAGCAGGTTCAGGGCGATCAGTCGGGGATCGAACTCACGCACCATCTGCATGAACCGGTGGTGCAGGTACCAGAGCCGACCGATCACCGCGAAGCTGATCGCGAACGAGATCAGGTTCGCGGTCTGGTCGCCGAGCGCCCGCCAGAACTCCGGCGTACTTCCGATTCCGGGCCGAACCTCCAGCTGGAGGACGAGAAGGGTTATGGCGATCGCGAAAACCCCGTCGCTGAAGGCCCCGATCCGGGACATGTCCCGACCGCGCTCGACGCTTGCGAGGCTCTTCTGCTCGACCACGGCCCGATCGTCCCAACCGGCCCGGACGCGAGCCCCGGACTAGGCTGACTCACATGCCGTCGCGATTTCCACGTGTGGAGGGCAGGTCGCTCGATGACGAGGAAGTCCTGCTGCCCTCGGGCCTGGAGGGGGAGAGGAACCTGCTCGCGGTCGCCTTCCACCGGACCCAGCAGGGGGAGGTCGACACCTGGATCCCGCTCTTCCGGGAGTTGGAGGCCACGGTCCCTGGCCTGGCCGGGTACGAGATACCGACGATCTCCGGAAGCTGGAAGCCCTTGCGAAGGTTCATCGACGGGGGGATGAAGGCGGCGATCCCGGACCCCCTGACCCGCCGACGGACGGTCACGATCTACGGGGACGTGGCACGGGTGACCGACGGGCTGGGCTTGCCGAACCGAAGCCGGATCGCAGTGGTTCTGGTCGACCGGGAGGGTGGGGTCAGCTGGATGGCCCGTGGCCCGCTCGAGGGGAATCCCCCTCCGGACCTGCTCGAAGCGCTGGGGGCCGGGAGTTGAGAGGGACGACCGTGACCCGCCGACGGCTGCTCGGCTCGGCCGCGGCCGGAGCCTCTGCCCTCGCGGTCGGCTGTGGGACGCCTCTGGTCCAGGGGGCCGACCGAAAGCGGGTGGTTGTGGTCGGGGCCGGTATGGCCGGACTCGGAGCGGCCCGGACCCTGATCGATGCCGGATTCGAGGCCCGGGTTCTCGAGGCCCGCGACCGGATCGGCGGGCGGGTCCACACGGTGGAGAAGTTCGGAACGCAGGTCGATCTGGGTGCCTCCTGGATCCACGACTCGAGGGGAAACCCGTTGACGACGATCGCCCGGAAGGCCGGACTCCGGACCTTCCCAACCGAATACGACCGACACGACCTCCGATACCGGTCGGGCTCCCGGGTGCCCGGCGACTCGCTGGAAAGGGCGATCGGCGCGAGGGACTCGATAATCGAAGGGCTCTACCGGAAATCCTGGCGCGCCGGGGATCGCCCGATGGCCCCCTCGCTCGATTTGGCGATCGACCGGGCGGTGCGAAACGGTGTGGAACGGAGGGTCCTCGAATGGCTGCTCGGGGTGGAGATCCCGCTCGACCTGGCGGCCGACCCGAACCGGATCTCGCTCGAGGGGTTCGAGGAGGGTGAGGAGTGGCAGGGAGGGCCGGACCTCTTGATCGAAGGGGGTGCCGGGCAGCTGATCGAGTGGCTCGCCCGGGGGATCGGGGTGGAGACCGAATCGAAGGTGCGGGAAGTGGTCAGGAGAAGTGGCGGGGTCGAGGTGAAGCTGGCCTCCGGCGAGACGATCCGGGCCGACGGCTGCGTAGTGACCGTCCCACTCGGGGTGCTGAAGGCCGGTGGCATCAACTTCTCTCCGAACCTGCCCCAGGGGCACCGGCGGGCGATCGGGAAAATCGGTTTCGGCCTCTTGAACAAGACCTTCCTCGACTACCCCGACCAGTGGTGGGATCGGGGCCTTGCCCAGCTCGGGACGGTCGGGTACGGGCTTGGGGCAACGGTCAGCGCCTTCGCCTTCGAACGGGTGAGTGGTACCCCGTTGCTCTGCGCCTTCACCGGGGGTGGCTTCGCCCGCAGGCAGGAGAAGAGCGGCCCTGGAGGTGCGACTGCCGCGGTGACGGACCAACTCGTCCGGGGCTTCGGCGACCGGGCAAACCCAGCCAGGGCCTACTCGACGAGGTGGGCGGCGGACCGCTTCGCCCGCGGTTCCTACTCCCACCTGGCACCGGGCTCCACTTCACGCGACCGAGCGGTACTCGGC
>VEQW01000126.1 GCA_018883025.1 Solirubrobacterales bacterium
GCTCACGCGGGCCTGCCGGGCGAACCTCAGCCAGGTGTTCGGTCTCTACCCCGATCCGGCGGGCGAGGTGCAGGGGATCCTCGACAAGGCCGTCGCCGGGCAGCCGCCGGTCGAGGCGGTGGACCACCTCGGGGTGAAGAGCCGGCTCTGGCCGGTGAGCGACGAGGGGCTCGCGGCGAAGGTGGCCGGGATCATGGGGCCGAAGCCGGTCTTCATCGCCGACGGCCACCACCGCTACGAGACCGCCTGCAACTACCGCGACGAGGTGGCGGCCGCATTGGCGGCGTCGCACGGTGGTGCGCTGCTGCCCGCCGACCACCCGGCCAATTTCGTGCTCATGATGCTCGTGGGCATGAGCGACCCCGGCCTCGTCGTGCTGCCGACCCACCGGCTCTTCGAGAAGCCGGCGGTGGGCACGGCCGCGGAGCTCGCGGCGAAGCTTGGCGACTGCTTTGAGCTTCGGCCGGCCGGCAACGGCCCCGAGGCGGCCCACCAGGTCTGGGAGCAAATCGAACTGGAGAGCGAGCAGGGCGTGCTCGGCTTCTACACGGCAGGCGACCGGCAGTGGACGCTCGCCACGATCACGCCGGCAGGCCGCAGCCGGATGGACAGGGTCGCCGCCGACCACGGCGATGCCTGGCGGAGCCTCGGCGTCTCCATCCTCCACCGGCTCGTGATCGGCGAGCTGCTCGGGGCGAAGGAGATCCCGACGCCAGGCTATGTGCACCTCGTCAGGGAGGTGGTGGAGGGCCTCGACACCGGAGACGCGGTAGTCCTCGATGCGACCAACCCGCTCGCGGCGGAGGCGAGGGAACTCGAGCTCGATCCGGCCCTCTCGGGGGCTGAACTCGTCAGGGACTGGATCGGGAGCGACCGGGTGGTCAAGGCCTTCAACACGACCGGGTCGGGAAACATGGCGAACCCCGACTACGGGGCGGAGCGGCCGATGATGGTCGTCGCCGGAGATGATGACCAGGCAAAGCAGGTCGCGATCGGCCTGGCCGACGAGATCGGCTTCGCCGGGGTCGATGGTGGCCCGCTCCCGGCTTCGCGGGACCTGGAGCACCTCGCGATGCTCTGGATCCGGCTCGCCTACAAGCTCGGAAACGGCCCCGACATCGCCTACGCCCTGTTGAGGCGCTGAGCCCTCCCGGCCGCGAGCGCCAGCCCGACCATCGAATACCACCAGGAGGGAGCGACCTACGATGACCACCAACCGAATCCAGGCACTGGCCGACGGGATCTTTGCGATCGCAGCCACTTTGCTCGTGCTCGAGCTGCCGATCCCCTCCGATAGCACCGATTTGCTGAAGGACCTGGCCCATGACTGGCCCTCGTATGCCGCCTACGTCGTCTCGTTCATGACGATCGCGATCGTCTGGGTGAACCACCACTCGTTGATGGACTGCGTCGCCCGGGCCGACCGGGGCCTGCTCGAGCTGGTCCTCCTCCTGCTCCTGTTCGTCGCGATCGTGCCCTGGCCGACAGCGCTGCTAGCCGAGTACCTTCGCGAGGGTACCCAGGGTTCGACTGCGGCCGTGGTCTACGGCCTGGTGCTCGGCGCTATGGCCACGACCTTCACCGCGACCTGGTGGTACTTGAAACGCCACCCGCAGCTTCTCGAACCGGGGACGGAGGAGCGGGTGCCGACGGCGCTTCGCCGGTCGCTGGTCGGTCCGCTCGTCTACCTGGCCGGGGCCCTGATCGCACTGATCTCCCCGATCCTCGCCTTCGTTGTCTTCGCCCTGATCGCCGTCTTCTTCGCGGTCTCGGGCCGCCGGGGCCGGCCGGTAGCTACCTGAGTCGCACGGACTCACGGGACGCCTCCCCGCAACTAGGATTTGGGCCTCGTTCCCTACTAACGAAAGGCCCTAGATGCCGAAAGCAGCCGTCCTATTTCTGTCCCTGTTTGCCGCTGGCGCACTGGCACTCCTCGGATGCAGCTCCGATTCCGACACCGACTCGGTTCCGACGGCCTCCTCCCTGGTTGGAACCTGGTCGGCATCCCAGGTCGGGTACGGCAATGGCTCGCTCGAGGGCCCGTACCCATCGACCTTCGTCATCAAGAAGGCAGACGACAAGAGCCGGTCGTTCACCGGGGTCAGGTTCGTCTCCCCTCAGGACGCGAAGAAGTTCGGCATCCCGGCCCAGAAGATGAGGATCGACGGGGTGATCACCACCTGGGGCGAGATCTCGATCGTCCATTCGGACGGCACCTGGACCCTCGAGATGGACGGCGACGAGATGGTCGGCCGCTACCTCGAGAACGGGAGCGACCTGGCAGCCAAGTCCCTGACCTTGAAACGGGAGAAGTAGGTAACTGAAGGGGGAGGGGAATCGACCGATGGCTTGCGTCGATTGGAGGGAAGACCTCGCTCCAAATCAACGGCCGATGATGGTCTGGAACAACCGCCCGGTGTAAAAGGGGGACGGAAGGGAAACCGTCCGGCCTCCACCGCTCAGCCGCGTACTGCAGCGGGTCCGCCCCCCGGCTTTACGAAGAGGTTGACGTTGTTCGAGAGACCGACGTAGGCATACGTTCCGCCGATCAGGTCTGGCGGGAGCGGAATGGTGTTTCGGTAGGAGTAATGCCCGTCGGTGTAGATCTGCAGATACACCGGGGGACTGCTCGACCCACCTCCGCAGTACAGCCTGGGGGGGAAGGGGGCGAGCTCCTTTCCGTTAG
>VEQW01000050.1 GCA_018883025.1 Solirubrobacterales bacterium
GGCTCGTCCTCTGGGCGGCCAAGGGCCAGCCCGAACCCGAGGCTCCGGGTAACGACGACGATGGTGGCAGCCGTCGGGGGCGGATCCCGTTCGGGCCTCGCCGTGGCGGACCGGTCGGACCGGGCGACTGCACTGGCGGCCCGGATCACCATGAGGGTCGTTCCCGTCAGGCTGGCAGGAAGACCCGCTCGCGCGAGCGGAGTCGCTCGCGCGAGATCTCCCGCAGGTAACTCTCGAAGTCGACTTGGATCGTATGTCGCTTCGAGGCGACGTAGCGACGAGCCATCGCTGACTGCTCCCGAGCTGAATCGCGGGCCATGGTGGCCCGGTCGGGCAGCGCACCCTCTCCGGCGATCAGGTCGGCCACCCAGACCGACTGGGCCTCGGCCAGGGGCATGATCGCCCCGAGGGGCTGGACCAGCCCGATGAAGTAGAGGCCCGGCCGATCGAGCGAGACCACCCTCTTGTAGAGGTCGATCTGGTTGTCGGACGGGTCGATCACCGAGCTGTCGAAGAAGGGGAAGGTGATCCGATACCCGGTGCAGTAGATGACCAGGTCGACCTCCTCGGAGGTCCCGTCTTCGAAGACAACGGTCCCCCCGTCGAAGTGGTCGATGTTTGGCTTGACGACGATGTCCCCATGGCCGAGGCGACTCAGCAGGTCATCCGAGACGGTCGGATGGGCATGGAGCGGGTCGTGGTCTGGCTCCGGAAGGCCGACGTCGCTGACCCTCCCCTGGGAGAGCCTGAGCAGCGCCTTCAGCATCGTGCTCTGCACCCCCAGCGGGACCCGGGTGAACGGCTTGAAGGTGGTCAGGCGATCGGTCGGGACCCCGAAGAGATAT
Organism: Solirubrobacterales bacterium; assembly: GCA_018883025.1. Lineage (GTDB taxonomy): Bacteria > Actinomycetota > Thermoleophilia > Solirubrobacterales > 70-9 > 67-14. The sequence goes on from VEQW01000050.1 coordinate 846, forward strand.
TTCGGGACGATCCAGGCACCGCGGCGCATCGCGAGGATCGTCCGGTTGGCGATCCTCGAGGACTCGACCGCGATGTCGGTGGCGGAGTTGCCGATTCCCAGGATCAGCACCCGCTTTCCCTCGAGGACCTCGGGGGTCTTGTAGTCGTGGGCATGCATCTGCTCCCCGGTGAACGATTCGGAACCGGGAAATGCCGGCTCGGGCCAGCGCGGGTTCCAGTGATGGCCGTTGCAGACCATCAGGTCGGTGAAGTATTCGGTCCTACCTCCCTTCGGCCCCTCGACCGTGACCTCCCAACCCTCCTCGGTCGGCTCGCAGGCGACGACCTCGGTCTGGAACTCGATCCTCTCCCTCAGCCCGAAGTGGTCGACGAAGTCCTCAAAGTAGGCGGCTATCTCGGCATGCCCCGGGTAGTCCGGGTAGGTGGCCGGCATCGGGAAGGCCTCGTACTGCATCATCTCCCGCGAGGTGTTGATGTGAAGCGAGCGGTAGGCGGACGACATCCCGTTGTCGTTCATGTACCGCCAGTTTCCCCCGATCGCGGACCCCTTCTCGAAGCAGGTGAAATCGATCCCCCGCTCGGCGAGGCTCTGACAGGCGGTGATCCCCGACGAACCGGCCCCGATCACGCAGACCCGGGGTTCGCGCTTACCCCCCTGGCCGATCTCGCTGGTCAGAGTCGCGGATTCCACCCGTTCAGGTTACCGCGGAGGGAGGGTCAGTCAGCCTTGGCTTCGGTTGCTGCATCGACCTCGGCCGAGATCTCCTCGATCTCCTCGGCAAATGCCTGGCCGAACCCGTCCGCATCGCCGTTGCTCGCGGTCGCATCCGCCTCGAGCAGGGCCGCCTCCTCGGGCGGGGTGAACGGCTCGGCCGGTTCGACCGTTATCGAGCGGTAATGCTTCAGCCCGGTAGCAGCCGGAATCAGCTTGCCGATGATCACGTTCTCCTTCAGCCCGACCAGCCGATCGCGCTTGCCCTCCATCGCAGCGTCGGTCAGAACCTTGGTCGTCTCCTGGAACGAGGCCGCCGAGAGGAAGGACTCGGTCGCCAGTGCAGCCTTGGTGATCCCGAGGATCCTCTCGGTCCCCTTGGCGACAGTGCCGCCATCATCCTTGGCCTCCTTGTTGATCTCCTTGAGATCGTGGCGATCGACCAGCTGCCCGGGCAGGAGTTCGGTCGATCCCTTGGTGTCGATCTCGACCTTCTTCAGCATCTGCCGGACGATGATCTCGATGTGCTTGTCGTCGATGTCGACGCCCTGAGCCTTGTAGACCCTCTGGACCTCGGCCACCAGGTACTGCTCGACCGCGGTGCGGCCACGGATCGAGAGCACGTCGGCTGGGTAGAGCGATCCCTCGTTGAGCTGATCACCCGGCTCGACCTTGTCGCCCTTCTTGACTAGAAGTCGGGTCCGGGGCGGGAAGGTGTACTCCTCCTCGTCACCGGTGGAGGTCAGGACCGAGACCGAGGTCTGCTTGTCGGTCTCTTCGACCGAGACCTTCCCGGCGACCTCTGCCATCACGGCCAGGCCCTTCGGCTTGCGCGCTTCGAACAGCTCGACCACCCTGGGAAGACCCTGAGTGATGTCCTGGCCGGCAACGCCGCCGGTATGGAAGGTCCGCATGGTCAGCTGGGTTCCCGGCTCACCGATTGACTGGGCCGCGATCGTCCCGACCGAGTCGCCGATCTCGGTCAGCGATCCGGTGGCAGGGGCGACCCCGTAGCAGTGGCGGCAGACCCCGTGCGGGGCCTCGCACTTGAGGGGCGAGCGGACCGGGACGACTGCGTCCCCGTCGTTCTCGTAAGCCTCGCTGATCTGGTCGAGGTCCTCCTTGGTGATCACCTGGTTGCGCTTGAGCAGCTCGCGACCGCGCTTGGTCTCGAACTTCGAGGCAGCCAGTCGGCCGATCAGGTTCACGTTCGGCATGCCGCTGTCGTCGAAGACGGACATCTCGATCGAGTCCTTGGTCTTGCAGTCGTCGATCCGGACGATCACGTCCTGGGCCACGTCAACCAGTCGCCTGGTCAGGTAGCCGGAGTCTGCCGTCCGCAGGGCGGTGTCGGCGAGACCCTTCCGGGCGCCGTGGGTCGAGATGAAGTACTCGCCGACCGAGAGGCCCTCGATGAAGTTCGACTTGATCGGCCGCTCGATGATCTCGCCCTTCGGGTTGGCCATCAGGCCACGCATCCCGGCAAGCTGGCGAATCTGCTTGAACGATCCACGGGCACCGGAGTTGGCCATCATGAAGATCGGGTTGAGCGGATCGAGGTTGTCCTCCATCGCCGCACCGACTTCCTCAGTCGCCTCGTTCCACTTCTCGGTCACCTGGCGATGGCGCTCCTCGGCGGTGTGCCAGCCCTCGTCGAACTCTGACTGGATTCGGGCGGTGTCCTCTTCGAAGCGCTCGATGATCTCGTCCTTCTGAGGGGGCGGGATGACGTCGTTCTTGGAGACGGTTATCCCGGCGCGCGAGGCGAACTGGAAGCCGAGGTCCTTGAACGAGTCGAGGACCTGGGATACCGCCGGGGCCCCGTAGGACTCGACCAGCCAGCCGACCAGGTCGTTTATCTCGCGCTTCTTGAGCGACTCGTTGACGAAGCCGTACTGCGCCGGATCGAAGTCATCGCCGAGCGCGGTCGCCAGCGCCCGCTCGATCCGGTCGTTGAAGATGATCCGTCCGACCGTGGTCAGGAAGTGGTCCTCACCCGGACGCCTGTACTCGGCGTAGTCATGGATCCCGACCAGCCCGTTCTCGTAGGCGAGCTCGGCCTCCTGAGCCGTCTTGAACGGATGCGGCGGCGGCTCGAGCGAGGACGGATCGATCTCGCCCACGTCGCCTTCGCAGAAGGTCAGGTAGTAGAGGCCGAGCACCATGTCCTGGGTCGGGGTGGCGAGCGGTGAGCCGTTCGCCGGCGAAAGGATGTTGTTCGAGGAGAGCATGAGGATCCTCGCCTCCGCCTGGGCCTCGGCCGAGAGCGGCACGTGGACCGCCATCTGGTCACCGTCGAAGTCGGCGTTGAAGGCCGCACAGACCAGCGGATGGACCTGGATCGCCTTGCCCTCGACCAGGATCGGCTCGAAGGCCTGAATACCCAGTCGGTGGAGGGTCGGGGCGCGGTTCAGGAGCACCGGGTGCTCCTCGATCACCTCTTCGAGTACGTCCCAGACCTCGGGAACCATCGACTCGACCATCTTCTTGGCCGCCTTGATGTTCTGGACGGCTTCGCGCTCGACCAGCTGGGCCATGATGAACGGCTTGAACAGCTCGAGCGCCATCAGCTTCGGCAGGCCGCACTGGTGGAGCTTGAGCGACGGCCCGGCGACGATCACCGATCGGCCGGAGTAGTCGACCCGCTTGCCGAGCAGGTTCTGGCGGAACCGGCCCTGCTTGCCCTTGAGCATGTCGGAGAGCGACTTGAGCGCCCGGTTGCCGGGCCCGGTGACCGGCCTGCCGCGCCGACCGTTGTCGAACAGGGCGTCGACCGACTCCTGGAGCATCCGCTTCTCGTTGTTGACGATGATCTCGGGCGCACCGAGGTCGAGCAGGCGCTTGAGCCGGTTGTTCCGGTTGATCACCCTGCGGTAGAGGTCGTTCAGGTCCGAGGTCGCAAAGCGGCCGCCGTCGAGCTGGACCATCGGCCGCAGCTCGGGCGGGATCACCGGGATGCAGTCGAGGACCATCCACTCCGGCCTGTTGTCGGAGTTGAGGAAGGCCGAAGCGACCTTGAGCCGCTTGACCGCCCGGGCATGCTTCTGGCCCTTCGAGGTCGCGATCTCGTCTTCGAGTTCGGCACAGAGAGCCTCGAGGTCGATCTGCTCGAGCAGGTCGCGGACCGACTCGGCCCCCATCCCGCCGCGGAAGTACTCGCCCCAGCCGAACGGCGATCCAAACCGCTCCTGCAGCTCGCGGAAGTCGGCCTCGTCGTTGATCACGTCGCGGGGCTTCATCTTCTGGAAGGTCTCCCAGACCCGCTCGAGGCGTTCGATCGTCTCGTCCATCCAGGCCTCGGTGTCGCCGATCTCGGTATCGAAGTCCTTGTTCAGCTCCTTGATCAGCTTGTTCCGATCTTCGTCCTTGAGCTTCTTGAGCTGCGCCTGGGTGTGGCCGAGGCCGTCGGCCCAGAGGTGGTCGTCGTCGGAGAAGCCGGACTGTTCGCCACTCTCGAGGTACTTCACCCTTCGCTTGAGCGAGTCCTCGAGCTCCTTGATCGCACGGTTGCGCTCACCCTCGTACTCGGCGAGGACCGAATTGACTTCCTTCTCGAGCTTCTTCAGGTCCTTGTCACGGGCCTCTTCGTCGACCCAGGTGATCATCGAGGCGGCGAAGTAAAGGACCTTCTCGAGCTCCTTCGGAGCCATGTCGATCAGGTAGCCGATCCGTGAGGGAACTCCCTTGAAGAACCAAATGTGGGAGACCGGCGCAGCCAGATCGACGTGGGCCATCCGCTCGCGGCGGACCTTCGACCGGGTCACCTCGACGCCGCAGCGCTCGCAGACGATCCCCTTGTACCGGACCCTCTTGTACTTCCCGCAGTAGCACTCCCAGTCCTTGGTCGGACCGAAGATCCGCTCGCAGAACAGGCCGTCCTTCTCGGGCTTGAGCGTCCGGTAGTTGATCGTCTCGGGCTTGAGGACCTCGCCCCACGACCAGGAGCGGACCTTCTTCGAGGATGCGATCGAGATCTCGATCGCGTCGAAATTGTTGATGTCGACCGGGCTGTTGGTCACTCTTCCACTCCTGCTTCCTCGGCCTCACCGGCCGGCTCGGTCTCGTTGACGGTCTCGTCGGCGGCGCCATTGGTCTGGACGTCGGCCAGATCCATGCCGAGGTCCTGGGCAGCCTTGAGGAGGTCGTCCTCCTCCTCGGCCAGCTCGCCGGTGCCGCCCTCGGAGACGACGTTCGCGTCCAGCGAGAGTGCCTGCATCTCCTTGAGCAGCACCTTGAACGACTCGGGAATCGAGGGCTCGGGGATGTTTTCCCCCTTGACGATCGCCTCGTACGCCTTGACCCGGCCCACGGTGTCGTCGGACTTCACGGTCAGCATCTCCTGAAGGGTGAAGGCCGCTCCGTAGGCCTCGAGGGCCCAGACCTCCATCTCGCCGAATCGCTGGCCACCGAACTGTGCCTTGCCGCCGAGCGGCTGCTGGGTCACCAGCGAGTACGGGCCGGTCGAGCGGGCGTGGATCTTGTCGTCGACCAGGTGGTGGAGCTTGAGGATGTACATGTAGCCGACCGTCACCTTGCCCTCGTAGGGCTCACCGGTCCGGCCGTTGTAGAGCTGCACCGTCCCGGAGCACTGTTCCCCGGGAGGGGCCTTGGGATCGACCCCGAGGTCGATGCCACGGTCGGCGTTCTCCTCCGACCACTTGACCAGCGCCGTGTCGACGTCCTCGACGGTCGCACCGTCGAATACCGGGGTCGATACGTAGACCCTGCCGCCGGACTCCTCGCGCTGCTTGTAGGCCTCGGATCCGTCGTCGTACCAGCCGTTGCCGGCCGCCCACCCGAGGTGGGTCTCGAGGATCTGCCCGATGTTCATCCGGCTGGGGACACCGAGCGGGTTGAGGATTACGTCCACTGGGGTGCCGTCGGCGAGGTGAGGCATGTCCTCTACGGGAACGATCTTCGAGATCACGCCCTTGTTGCCGTGACGGCCGGCAAGCTTGTCGCCCTCGGCGATCTTCCGCTTGGTCGCCACGTGGACCCGGACCAGCTCGTTGACGCCGGTCGGCAGGTCGTGCCCCTCGTCGCGGCTGAAGGTCTTGACGTCGATCACCACACCGCCTTCGCCGTGCGGGACCTTCAGCGAGGTGTCGCGGACCTCGCGGGCCTTCTCCTTGAAGATCGCCCGGATCAGCTTCTCCTCGGCGGTCAGCTCGGTCTCGCCCTTCGGCGTGACCTTTCCTACCAGGAGGTCCCCGGAGGCGACCTCGGCCCCTACCCGGACGATCCCGCGCTCGTCGAGGTTCCGCAGGCTCTCCTCGGAGCGGTTGGGGATGTCCCGGGTGATCTCCTCGTCGCCGAGCTTGGTGTTGCGGGCGTCGATCTCGTACTCCTCGATGTGGATCGAGGTCAGCTCGTCGTCCTTGACGAGTCGCTCGGAGATGATGATCGCGTCCTCGAAGTTGTAGCCCTCCCAGGACATGAAGGCGACCAGGCAGTTACGACCGAGGGCGACCTCGCCACCCGCGGTCGAGGAGCCGTCGGCGAGGACGTCCCCCTGCTTGACCTTCTGGCCGGTGGTGACCACCGGGCGCTGGTGGATCAGGGTGCCCTGGTTGGAGCGCATGAACTTGTCCAGCGGGAACCGGTCGGTCCCGGACTTGCCCTTGACCTCGATCGCCTCGGCATCGATGTAGGTGACCTGGCCGTCGTTCTCGGCGAGGATCACGTCGCCGGTGTCGACTGCAGCCCGTCGCTCCATGCCGGTCCCGACCAGCGGCGGGTCGGGCCGGAGCAGCGGCACGGCCTGGCGCTGCATGTTGGACCCCATCAGGGCGCGGTTGGCGTCGTCGTGCTCGAGGAACGGAATCAGGGCGGTCGCAACCGACCAGATCTGGGTCGGGGAGACGTCCATCAGGTCGACTTCCGTTGGGGAGGCGTTCCGCCAACCGCCTTCGCCCGAACGGCAGAAGATCGAAGGCCCGACCAGCTTGCCGGTCTTCTCGTTCACTTCGGCCCCTGCCTGGGCGATCACCTTGCCCTCTTCCTGGGTCGCATCGAGGTGGACGATCTTGTTGGTGACCTTGCCCTTGTCGACCACCCGGTAGGGCGTCGTCACGAAACCGTGCTCCGATACCTCGGCAAACGAGGAGAGCGAGCCGATCAGGCCGATGTTCGGACCTTCCGGGGTCTCGATCGGGCACATCCGTCCGTAGTGGGTCGGGTGGACGTCGCGGACCTCGATCGGGGCCCGCTCGCGGGTCAGGCCGCCGGAGCCGAGCGCCGAGAGCCGGCGTCGGTGAGTAAGCCCGGCAAGGGAGTTGTTCTGGTCCATGAACTGCGAGAGCTGGGAGGAGCCGAAGAACTCCTTGAGCGAGGCGACCACCGGCCTGATGTTGATGATCGTCTGCGGGGTGATCGCATCGGCGTCCTCGGTGGTCAGACGCTCGCGAACCACACGCTCCATCCGGTAGAGCCCGATCCGGAAGGCCTCCTGGATCAGCTCACCGACCGTCCGGAGACGCCGGTTCCCGAAGTGCTCGTACTCGTCCAGCCGGTCGGCGACCGCCTCGCGCGGGTAGGTAAGGGCCTCGGCCGCGTAATCCTTGATCGGGTTTTCCTCGTCGATCTCCTCCGGGATGCCGAGGGCCTTCGGTACCTCGACCAGCTCACGGACCAGGGCGACTATGTCCTCGTGGGTGAGCACCCGGGTGTCGAGGTCGACGTCGAGCCCGAGCCGGGCGTTCAGCTTGTACCGGCCGACCCGGGTCAGGTCGTACCGCTTGGGGTCGAAGAAGAGCTGCTCGAGCAGGGTCTTGGCCGCGTCGACCGACGGCGGCTCGCCCGGGCGCTGCTTCTTGAACAGCTCGATCAGGGCGCCTTCCTCGGTCTCGGTCTGCTCGGTGTCGGCGGCGATCGTGTGACGGATGTAGACCGAGTTGTCGAACATCTTCAGCATCTGCTCGTCCGTGTAGCCCATCGCCCTGAGGAGGACGGTCACCGGGAGCTTCCGCTTGCGGTCGATACGGACGTAGACCCGGCCCTTCTTGTCGATCTCGAGTTCCAGCCAGGAACCGCGCGAGGGCATCAGGTTGGCGGTGAAGACCTGCTTCTCGGCATCCTTCGGGGCCATCACGTAGGCGCCGGGCGAACGGACCAGCTGGGTGACCACCACCCGCTCGGTGCCGTTGATCACGAAGGTGCCCCGGTTGGTCATCCAGGGGAAGTCCCCCATGAAGACCGTCTGCTCGCGGATTTCTCCGGTCTCCCGGTTCTGGAAGGCGACCTTCACGTTGAGCGGCCGCGAGTAGGTGAGGTCGCGCTCGCGACACTCCTCGAGGGTCTGCTGCGGATCGTCGAACTCGATGTCGCCGAAGACGATCGCCAGGTTGCCCGTGTAGTCCTCGATCGGCGAGATGTCGGCGATCGTCTCCTGGAGCATCCCGTTCTTGGGATCGGTCAGCTCTTCGAAGGAGCGGCGCTGTATGTCGATCAGATGGGGTGCTTCTAGGGGTGCTTCGAGTCGGGAGAAAGTTCGGCGGGCTACGGGGGCGCTGATTGCACGTGCCAAGGGCGGCAACTCCTCAAGGGGTCGGTGGAACGGCTGGTCCTGAAACGGCTGACGAGGCGGGGGCGGCGGTCAATTGAACCGCCTTCGCGCGCGACCCAGAAAGATAGCACAGCGCGTCGGCCGATCCCACCGGACCGGCCGACCGCAGGCTTCTCAGGGAACGGCGACGAGCGCTACTTGATCTCGGCCGCGCCTCCGGCCTCTTCCAGCTCGGCCTTGAGCTTCTCGGCCTCGTCCTTCTCGATCCCCTCCTTGACCGGCGCCGGGGCACCGTCGACGAGGGCCTTGGCCTCCTTGAGGCCGAGCCCGGTGGCTCCACGAACCACCTTGATGACCGGGACCTTCTTCTCGCCGACCTCGGTCAGGATTACGTCGACCGTGGCACCTTCCTCTTCGCCGCCGTCTCCGCCGGCCTCACCGCCACCACCGGCCGCAGGTGCTGCCGCCGCAACGGCAGTCGCCGAGACGCCGAATTCCTCCTCGAGCGCCTTGACGCGCTCGGAGAGCTCGAGCACCGAGATGCCCTTCAGTTCATCGATCCACTCTTCAGTACTGGTTGCCATGTTCTTCGTTCCTTTCCGTTCGAAGTTCCTTGCGGGCCGGGTCGCTCTGGGCGACCGAGCCCCCGATCACGCCTCTTCGCCGTCCCCTTCCGGAGACTCCTCGTCTCCGGCGGACTCGTCGTCGGCCGAGTCGGAATCCTCTTCGGCCTCTTCGGTCCCTTCGGAGGAACCCTCCTCCCCGGCGCCCTCTGCCGGTTCCGTGGCTCCATCCTCTTCGGTCGCTTCCTCATCCCCGCCATCCTCGGCCGACGCCTCCGGGGATTCGCCTGCTTCGCCATCTCCCTCGGTCGATTCATCTTCCTCCCCAGACTCCTCCCCGTCGCCACCGCTCTCCTCCCCGGACGACTCCTCTGGGGTGGGCTCCTCCGAGGGTTCCTCGGCGCCATCCCCGTCCTCCGGAGCAGCCTCCGGTTCGGCGTCGCCACCGACCAGGCCCTGCTCGGCGATCTTCGAAAGCTGGATGGCGAGACCCTGGACCATCGAGCCCAGACCCCTGGTCAGGGTGACGATCGGGCTGGCGACGATTCCGGCTAGCTGGGCGTTCAGGGCGTCGCGGGACGGCAGCCTCGCGATCTCCTTGAAGCGATCCTCGTCGAGCAGCATGTCGCCCATCAGGCCGCCCTTGTAGGAGAGGACCTCGTACTCACGATTGAAGGTCGTGATCGCCTTGGCCGCCGTGGCGACGTCGCCCCGGACGAAGGTGAGGGCGGTCGGACCGTCGAGCATCGGCTCGAGTTCGGCGACCCCGGCCTTCTCGGCAGCCAGTTTGGTCAAGCGATTCTTGACAACCCGGAACGAGGCATCGGCCTCGCGCAGCTTGCCCCTCAGCTCAGCCGACTGGCTGACGGAGATCCCCCGATAGTCGATCGCGAAGATCGACTCGGACTGGCGAATCTCCTCGCCCAGTTCCTCTACCACTGCCTCTTTTTCCTGCCTGTCCAAAGTCTCTTTCCGCTCTCTCTTCTTTCCCCGCGTTCACCGCCCGGACCAACAAAAAAGCCCGCTCACAGGCGGGCCGGGACCGGGAGGTCCTTCGATCCACCTGCGTCGGATTTACGGACTATTGCCCGACCGACGGTCTTCGGTCGGTCCTGAATATACAGACCGGCTCAAGACCGGCTCGGTCGGATCAGGCGTCTTCGCCTTCCTCGGGCTCGTCCCCGGCGTCCGGCTCGGCGGACTCTTCCTCGACCACCACGACCTCTTCGTTCGGTTCGACCTCTTCCTCAGTGGGCTCCTCGGTCTCCTCGACCACAGCCTCCCCCTCGGACTTCGCCTCGTCGACCGCTTCAGTAGGAGCCTCCCCGGCGTCGGCCTGCGGGGCCGCGCCGTTCGATGCCACAGGTGCACCGCCGAGGATCTCGGCCTCGGTGGTCAGGGTCGGGTCGATCGGGATCCCGGGGCCCATCGTGGTCGAGACCGAAACCGAAATCACATAGCGGCCCTTGGCCGCCGAGGGCTTGGCGCGGGTGATCTCGTCCATCACTGCCGCGTAGTTGTCGAGCAGGCGCTGGGGATCGAAGGAGGCCTTGCCGATAACCATGTGGACGATCGCCTGACGATCGGTCCGGTACTCGACCTTGCCCGACTTGGTCTCGCCGACCGCCTTCTCGATGTCCTCGGTAACCGTGCCGACCTTGGGGTTCGGCATCTTGCCCGAAGGGCCTAGGATCCGGCCCAGCCTGCCGACTACCGGCATCTGGTCCGGGGCAGCGATCACTACGTCGAACTCGTCGAAGCCTTCCTCGATCTTGGTCGCCAGGTCCTCGCCTCCAACGATGTCGGCCCCAGCAGCTTCGGCATCCCGAGCCTTGTCGCCCTGGGCGAACACGGCCACCCGGACATCACGACCGAGGCCATGCGGCAGGGCGAGGGTGCCTCGGAGCTGTTCCTCGGCGTGCTTGACGTTCACCCCCAGGCGGACGTGGAGCTCGACCGACTCATCGAACCCGGCCGATGCCGTCTGGGCGATCAGGTTCATCGCCTCGGCCGGTGGGTAGAGCTGTCCGCCCTGGACCTTCTCGCGCTGCATCCGGT
>VEQW01000127.1 GCA_018883025.1 Solirubrobacterales bacterium
GCTGATGGGGGAGACCGGTGGGTTCCTCAAGATCGAGCGGGTCGGCCTTCCCTACAAGGACCCGGTGGAGCGGGTCGAGGTGGAGCCGTACCTCGAGTTCGTCGAGAAGCGCACCGACGAAGAGCTCTCCGAGCAGGGGGCCCGCTGCATGGAGTGCGGGGTCCCGTTCTGCCACAACGGCTGTCCGCTCGGCAACCTGATTCCCGACTGGAACGACCTTGTCTACAAGGGTGAGTGGCGCGACGCGATCGCCCAGCTGCACGCCACCAACAACTTCCCAGAGTTCACCGGGCGGCTCTGCCCGGCGCCCTGCGAGGCGGCCTGCGTGCTCGAGATCAGGGAGGGCGACGCAGTCACCATCAAGCAGATCGAGCTTTCGATAATCGACCGGGCCTGGGACGAGGGCTGGGTTGTTCCCGAACCTCCGGCCTACGAGACCGGCCACACGGTCGCCGTTGTCGGTTCCGGGCCCGCGGGGCTCGCCGCGGCCCAGCAGCTTCGCCGCGCGGGCCACTCGGTCACATGCTTCGAGCGCGACGAGGCGGCCGGAGGGCTGATCCGCTTCGGCGTTCCCGACTTCAAGATCGAAAAGTCGGTGATCGAACGGCGCGTCGGGCAGATGGTCGAGGAGGGGGTCGAGTTTCGATACGGGGTGGACGTCGGTCGCGACGTCACGGTGGAGGAGCTTCGTGCCGAGTTTGATGCCGTCGTCCTGGCGATCGGCTCGCGGGTGCCCCGCGATCTCGAGGTCCCGGGCCGTGAGCTGTAAGGAATCCACTTCGCGATGGACTACCTGTACGGGCGCAACCGCTGGGTCGCCGGCGAGGTGGGCCCCGAGCCCGCCGTCGAGCCCCGGGTGGAGGGCGAGCCGATCACTGCGAAGGACAAGCACGTCGTAGTCGTCGGCGGAGGCGACACCGGGGCAGACTGCGTCGGTAACTCGATCCGCGAGGGCGCCCTCTCGGTGGTTCAGCTCGAGCTTCTTCCCGAGCCGCCGGACCACCGCCCGGACGACCGCACTCCCTGGCCGCTCTGGCCCCAGAAGTTCCGCCTCTCCTACGCGATGGAGGAGGCGAAGGACATCGGGCGCGGGGAGCAGGACTTCTCCGTGGTCACCACGCACTTCAGCGGTGACGGGGGGAAGGTCACCACCCAGCACATCGCCTCCGCGGCCGCGGAGCCGCCGTTTGCCCCGGTCGAAGGCACCGAGCGCGAGCTGCGGGCCGACCTCGTGCTGCTGGCCATGGGTTTCGTCCACCCCGAGCAGGAGGGGCTGGTGGCCGGCCTGGGCTGCGAGCTGGACCCGCGCGGGAACGTGAAGGCTTCGACCTACGAGACCTCCGTTCCCGGGGTCTTTGCCGCAGGCGACGCCCGGCGCGGCCAGTCGCTGATCGTCTGGGCGATAAACGAGGGGCGCCAGTGTGCCCGCATGGTCGACCGCTTCCTCGGCGCGGCCGAGGCCGGGGACGGCCAGCCCGGCACTCTCGTTCAAAGTTGACGCCCGCGTCACTTTTTCGCTAGTCTCCCTCCATCCAGCCACGCAAGGGAGCGCGCATGAGCCAGCAGTTGCCGAAGGTCGCCGTTATCGGAGCAGGGTCATCGGGGATCACCGCCCTCAAGGGGCTTGTCGACCGCGGCTTCGACGCCACCTGTTTCGAGGCCTCCGACCGGATCGGGGGCAACTGGGTCTACGAGAACAAGAACGGGATGTCGGCCTGCTACCGGGACCTGCACATCAACACCTCGCGGCTGCGGATGGCCTACTCGGACTACCCGATGCCCGACGACTACCCGGACTACCCCAACCACGAGCAGATCGCCGCCTACTTCGACGATTACGTCGACCACTTCGGGATCCGCGAGCGGATCCGCTTCGAGACGCCGGTCCAGCACGCCGCGAGGCTCGAAGACGGCACCTGGGAGGTCACGACGGCCGACGGGACCGAGCGCTTCGACGCGCTGCTCGTGGCCAACGGCCACCACTGGAATCCCCGCTGGCCCGAGCCCGCCTTCCCGGGCTCGGAGGATTTCGACGGGATACAGATGCACGCCCACGCGTACATGAACCCGGACTTCCTCGCCGACAAGGATGTCGTGGTGCTCGGGATGGGCAACAGCGCGATGGACATCTCGGTCGAGGCCTCGTACGTGGCCCGGAACGTCTACCTGGCGGCGCGGCGCGGTGCCTACATCGTCCCCAAGTACATCTTCGGCAAGCCGACCGACCAGCTCGGCGGCTGGGTCAATCCCCGTATCCCGTTCAAGATCCGCCAGAAGTCGGTGGCCGCCCTGGTCAACACTTACGTCGGAAACCTCGAGCGTTTCGGCCTTCCCAAGCCCGACCACGAGTTCGGCGAGGCCCATCCGACGATCTCCAGCCGCATCCTAGACCGGATCACCCACGGTGCGATCAAGGTGAAGCCGAACATCAAGCGGCTCGACGGCGACGAGGTGGAGTTCGACGACGGGACCCGGGTCCACGCCGACGTGGTCATCTACTGCACCGGCTACAAGATCACCTTCCCGTTCTTCGACGAGGACCTGATCTCGGCTCCCGACAACCGGATCGACCTCTATCGCCGCGTCTTTCACCCGGAGATCGACAACGTCTTCTTCATCG
>VEQW01000128.1 GCA_018883025.1 Solirubrobacterales bacterium
ACAACACCCAGACGTCCGCGAGAGACGTGGTCCTGTTGAGCCAGGACGGGACCCTCGTAACCTCCTTCAACGCGAATGTGGTCCAGCCGGCCGTTGTCTACTCGGTGCTCGCTCGAGGGGATGGGAAGGTCTTCCTGGGCGGATCCTTCAGCCAAGTCGGTTCTCCCCCCCAGGCCCGCGGAGCACTTGCATTGGTGGACACCACGGGAGCCCTCGACAGCTTCAACCCGGGCTTCAGCTATTTCAGCGGACCGGTGATCAACTCGATGGTCCAACAGTTCGACGGACAGCTCCTCACCGGTGGCGAGTTTGACTCCGTCGGAGGTACCCCTCGCAATAGCCTGGCCCGGCTCAACCCCGATGGCACCGCAGACGCCTTCAATCCCGGCCTGGGCTCCAGCAGCACCGTCTACTCGACCGCGCTTCAACCCGACGGCAAGGTCGTTCTGGGAGGCTCATTCTCTCAAGTCGGGGGGGAGTTCAGGACCAACCTTGCCCGCGTCCTGGCCACGACCCCGCAGGCAGCCCCGACCGGGGTCACCGCCACCGCAGGTGTTGACAGTGCCGCGATCTCCTGGACGGCCGTGCCTGGGGAAATCTCCGGTTACACCGCGACCGTCGACCCTGGTGGAGAGACCTGCAGCGCAACGTTCTCCCCCACCTGCACCGTAACCGGCTTGACCGCCGGCACGACCTACTCAGTCACCGTTAGGGCAAGGAATCCGTTCGGCCCAGGGCCCGCCTCTAACCCAGCGACATTCGTTACACCCCGCCGCACCCCGACTGTCTCGGTCTCCTCTGTCCGGCGCAAAGTGACCCGGAAGGCCGTTCTCGTTACCTCCAGGGTCCGGGTGTCTGAGTCCGGGAGGATCTCCCAGCGGGCTACGACCGGGTCCGGCCGTCTGAAGACCTGGTGCCGGGCGAACAAATCAGCCGGTGCAGCCGGGACCTACGCGCTCAAGTGCAATCTGGGGCGCAAAGGCCGGAAGGCACTCCGCAAGAACAGTCTGAAGCTCACCCTCCGGACCACCTTTACCACCGGATCTGGCGTGGCAGTCAGCGCCAATCGCAAGGTCACGATCAAGCGCAAGCGCTAATTGGCTTCTCGCACCTGGCCCATCGGGGCGAAGGGGTGCCAGAACCGGGTGTCCTCGATCGTGGTCACCTGCCTATCTTTCCGCATCCAAGGCCCCGCCGGGACGCAGCCCTACTTGACCTGCTGGTAGACGCTCCTCACCCCATCACGGATGATCGTCGCAAGGCCGTTGGCCTTCAGCGAGAGCGGGCGCTTCAGCTTGGTCGACTTGAAGGTCCAGCCGGCGGGGATCGCCGCCGTCGGGTTGGAGGCCAGGTTCTTGAGCGTGTTCGGGTTGAGCGTCGGGTCGACCGTCTTGGTGTAGGCCTGCATCACGTACTCGTTCCCGAACGGGTCGGTCAACATGTGGATCGTCCGGCCCTTGTTGAACACCCAGGTGTTGTTCCGGGCGATGTCGAACTGGGTGAAGGGCGGAGGCGCGAGGGTCGCGGTCTCGAGCGTTGCGACCTGGCGCATCTTGATCCCGCCGAAGTTCTTCGGGTTGGTCGGCTTGGCCCCGATGATCGTGTCCATCAGCCAGTGGCGGGGTCCGTTCGGGGCGGCAATCAGCCAGCCCTCGGTTGCAGCGATCGCCTCGAAGTCGAGCGCCGCCCACTGGGCCTCCGGGCACTTGTTGAGGCCGACCGAGTTGAAGACCTTGACCGAGAAACCGCCGGTCGGGGCCGGGTTGACCCCGAAGATCTCGCAGTAGCGCGAGTTGAACATCTTCTCGAGGGCGAGCGGCTTCTTGGCAGCCTCGGCCGTAGCGGCTCCGCCTGGAATCGCAGCCCAGAGGGCGAGCGCGGACAGTGCGGCGAGGAAAGCGATGCCGACCCGCTTGGGCCGGACGAAACTCGACTCGATCTCCCTTGCTACCGGCATCCAATCCCCTCTCTCCTCGGAATCGTAGGCAGTGCTGCTGCCTCAACTACCTGCAAGAACCCTAGAGCCTCCCAGAGGTTTCGGCCGCTGGCCCGAAGTCGAGGGCCGAAGGCCCCTCCGGGCGCCGTTTATATAGAGCCGCAGGTGCCCCAGCTGCCACGGGAGAGCCGCTTCGCCCTCCGCTCTGCCGCGGCATATGACGAATACCGACTGAACCGGGACCCGACCACGTACACCTTCGCCCTGCCGCGGGAGACCATCACCTTGCCCAGGTCCGTGCCCGACTTGGAGACATAGGCGAGCAGTCGGCCGTAGCGGTCGCGCTTCGGCTGGCGGGGGTCGGTCTTCACCTTGACCCGGCCCGTGGCGAGCCCCTTCATCAGGGAGGAGGCCGCCCTGCCCCCGCACTCGAGCCCGCCGTAGACCTCGGGCGTGTCTATTCCCAGCAGCCGGATCGTCTCGGTGCTCCCACGAGCCTTTGCCACCTCGAGCGTGTCGCCGTCGACCACCTCGGTCACCGTTCCCTCGAACCGGACCACCTCCGGCAGATCCCCGCCCCCTCCACCACCGCTGGCCGATGAGCAGGGACAGGG
>VEQW01000051.1 GCA_018883025.1 Solirubrobacterales bacterium
CCTCGGCAAGGTTCCCGTCCAGAAGCCCCAGTTCACCGTTGGTCCGGGCCGATGCGGCCTTGATCCGGCCCAGCCAGTGGATGATCGGATCCGGGAGACGCTCACCGGACACGGGGAAGTTCCCGATCGCCTTCTCGGTCTCCTCCCCCCAGAGCTTTTCGCTGTTTTCAGCTGCGGCCAAATCTCCTCCTGTCGAACGACCCGGTACCGGTCTCTCGGGTTGCGCTCGATCCAATCATCCCAGCCTGAGCCCCGCCTCGTAGCCAATCTCGAAATGGGTCCTCGCCGGGGCGGTGATCCCGTTGGTCGCCGCACTCCGGACGCGGTCGATCAAGACCTGGTGGATACCGCCGGTCTCCCGGGCTCCTCGCTCCATCGCCCCGACCAGGTAACCGGCCTGGATCGCCGCGGAGATGCCCCGCGGTCCCGGTCGGGTCGCCTCTCGACCGAGACGGGTCGCCACCTCGACCGCGGTCGAGCCGAAATCCATCAGGTCGCCGGCCGGCTGGTCCGGGACGAGGCAGTCCGAGATCGGGATCCGCCCATCGAGACGGGCCGGTCCGGGAGCCCTTTCGAGTGCCCTGGACAGGGCTTCCGGGCCCCGTTCACAGGCGGTCGGGGTGTTGGCCGGTTCGTTCGCACAGCCGACCAGGACGGTCAGGACGAGAAACGAGCTTGCGAGGGCCGCCCGGCGCACCCGACATCTTTACAGCCACCCTGCGGGGCGGTCCTGCCCCCACCGGTGGTCCGGCTCCCCTGCCGCCCTTATAGGCTGGCCCCATGCCGACCGTGAGGGAAGCGGCGTTCGACCTGTTCCGCAGGCACGGGATGACCACGATCTTCGGCAACCCGGGATCGACGGAACTCCCGATGCTCCGGGACTTCCCGGAGGACTTCGAATACGTGCTCGGCCTGCAGGAGGCGGTCGTGGTCGGGATGGCCGACGGCTACGCACAGGCAAGTGGACGGCCCTCCCTGGTCAACCTCCACACCGCACCCGGGCTGGGCAACGCGGTCGGAGCGATCTTCAACGCCCAGGCCAACCACTCCCC
The DNA here is from genome assembly GCA_018883025.1 of Solirubrobacterales bacterium. GTDB lineage: Bacteria > Actinomycetota > Thermoleophilia > Solirubrobacterales > 70-9 > 67-14. The sequence continues at coordinate 1,053 of VEQW01000051.1, forward strand.
GGTCGTGGTCACCGTCGGTCAGCAGGTCAGGGCCCAGATGGCGATCCAGGCCAACCTGACCAACCGCGATGCCACCCGGGTGGCAGACCCCTACGTCAAGTTCGCCTTCGAGCCTGCCCGGCCCGAGGACGTGCCGCTCGTCCTCGGCCGCGCGATCCACCTCGCCGCCCTGCCACCGAAGGGGCCGGTGGTGGTCTCGATCCCGATGGACGACTGGGACTTCGAGGTCGGGGGGACCGAAGCCGAGCTGGTGATCGAGCGCGAGGTCGACGGCCGGGCATCGCCAGACCCGGTCGTGGTCGAACAGCTGGCCGGTCGGATCGCCGAGGCAGCGAACCCGGTGATGGTCGCCGGACCGGACATCGATGCCTCCGGTGCCTGGGACGAGGCCGTCCGCCTGGCCGAGGGACTGAGCCTCCCCGTCTGGGCTTCGCCGGCACCTGGCGGCGGCCGGATCGGGTTCCCCGAAGACCACCCGAACTTCAGGGGGATCCTGCCCCCGGCGATCGGCCCGGCTGCCGAGGTGCTCGCCGGACACGACCTGATCCTTGTCGTGGGTTCCTCGGTCTTCCCCTACTACCCCTACATGCCGGGCAAGTTCATCCCCGAGGGTGCCGACCTGGTCGCGATCACCTCGGACCCGGACGAGGCCGCCCGGGCCCCGATGGGCAGTGCGGTGGTGGCCGACGTCAAGCTGGCCCTGACCGACCTGCTCGACCTGCTCCAGCCGCCGGCCGAACGCGAGCTGCCCGAGCCGCTCGCCCCACCGGTCGAGCCGGAAGAGACCGACCCGCTCAACCCCTCGATGGTCCACGCACTGCTCCGGGAACTCCTGCCCGAGAACGCGATCACCGTGCTCGAGGCCCCATCGGCCACCCTCTCCTTCCGCAGCCAGATGAGGATCTCGACACCAGGGAGCTACTTCTTCGGGGCAGGAGGAGGCCTCGGCTTCGGCCTGGCCGCAGCGGTGGGGATCCAGATGGCCGAACCCGACCGCCCGGTCGTCTGCGTGGTTGGAGAGGGCTCGGTCCAGTACGCGGTTACCGCCTTCTGGACGGCGGCGACCTACGGGGTGCCGGTCACCTTCCTCGTCCTCAGAAACGAGGAGTACGCGATCCTCAAGTGGTTCGAGGAGATCGAGCAGCTCTCGGGGTCTCCCGGGCTCGACCTCCCCGCCCTCGATACGGCCGCGATCGCTGGTGGGTACGGGGTGACGAGCACGGTCGTCTCGACCATGGAGGAACTCGAGCAGGCGCTGGCCGGTGCCTTCGGGGACCGCTCGGACGGGCCGCGGCTGATCGAGGTCCCGATCGGGAAGGGGATCGCGCTCTTCTAGTGGTTCCGCCCAGCGCCATCGCCGACCTTCCGATCCCGGCGCTCGGCGGTGAGGGTGAACTTCAACCGGCCCCCGACCGCGCCCCCGAATGGGTGGCGGCCGGCACTCCGGAACCGCTCAAGGGGGGCCTGGTCGAGCTGCTCGGGGAGGAGCAGGTCCTGACGGCGGCCCCCGATCTGGTCCGCTACGCCTCGGACGCCAGCCCCTACCGCTTCTTCCCCAAGGCAGTCGTGGTCGCCCGGGACGCCGACGACGTCGCCCGGGTCATGCGCTACGGGAGGGAGAACGAGATCCCCGTCGTCTTTCGGGCCGGGGGTTCGAGCCTCAACGGACAGAGCCAGACCGACGGAATACTGATCGACGTCCACAGGAACTTCGGCGGGATCGAGGTCCTCGAGGATGGCGCCCGGGCCTCGATCGGTCCGGGGATGATCCTCGGCCACGCCAACCGGGTCCTCGCACCCCACGGCCGCAAGCTCGGCCCCGACCCCGCCTCGACCGAGATAGCGAACATCGGCGGGGTGGTCGCCAACAACTCGGGCGGGATGAGGTGTGGCACGGTCCGGGACTCCTACTCGACCGTCACCGGGATGACCTTCGTCCTCCCCTCCGGAACAGTGGTCGACTCGACCGCTCCGGGAGCCGAGGAGGCCTTCGCGGCGGCCGAGCCAGGGATCGCCGAGGGGCTGCTCGAGATCCGCGAGGAGATCCTCGCCGACCCGGAGCTGACCGAGCTGATCCGGCGCAAGTTCGAGATCAAGAACACGATCGGGTACCGGCTCTGCGCCTTCCTCGATTCCGACACACCGCTGGGGATCATGAGGCGACTCCTGGTCGGCTCGGAAGGGACCCTCGGGTTCATCTCGCGGGTCGAGTTCGAGACCGTGCCCCTCCCGGCCCGAACGACCCTCGCCTGGGTCCACTTCCCCGACATCGCCTCGGCGGTCGACCCTGTGCCCCAGCTGGTCGAGGCCGGTGCGACCGCGGTCGAGCTGATGGTCGCCCCGGCCCTGATCACCGCCTCCTGGAACATGCAGGGCGCTCCCGAGCACTGGAAGGACCTCGACCCCGAGTCGGCGGCGCTCCTGGTCGAGTTCGGCGGCCCCGACGAGGCCGCCCTGGAGCAGGGGGAGCGCAAGGCGCTCGAGATCTTCGAGGGGCGAGAGCTGATCCGTGAGGTCGAGTTCAGTCGGGACGAGGAGGTGATCGAACTGAACTGGCGGGTCAGGGAGGGGCTCCACGGCCTGCTCGGGAAGGTCCGGCCCCAGGGGACGTCCCTGATCGTCGAAGACGTCTGCGTGCCGCCCGCCCGGATCGCGACCGCCGCCGAGGAACTCCGCGAGCTGCTCGGCAAACACTCATTCCTCCCGGGGGTCGCCGGGCATGCCTCGGTCGGGAACCTCCACTTCATGCTGACCCCCGACTTCTCCTCCGAGGAGGACGTCTCCCGCTATGAGGCCTTCATGTCCGACCTGGTCGAGTTGATCTGCGACGGGTACGGCGGCTCGCTCAAGGCCGAACACGGAACCGGACTCAACATGGCCCCCTGGGTCGAGGCCGAGTGGGGCGAGAAGGCGACCGCCCTGATGTGGCGGGTCAAGCAGCTGGTCGATCCCGACGGCGTTCTGGGTCCAGGGGTGATGCTCAACCGCGACCCCGATGTCCACCTGAGGAACCTGAAGACCACCCCCGAGACGGCCGAGTCGATCGACGCCTGCGTCGAGTGTGGCTTCTGCGAGCCGGCCTGCCCGAGCCGCAACCTGACCACCACCCCGCGCCAGCGGATCGTGCTGGCCAGGGAGATGGTCCGCCAGGGCGGGGAAGGTCCCGTCTTCGAGGCGCTGGCCGGCGCCTTCGGCTACGACGCCGTCGATACCTGCGCCACCGACAGCTCCTGCCTGATGGCCTGCCCGGTCGGGATCGACACCGGCACCTTCATCAAGGAGTTCCGGAAGGCCTCCCACGGTGAGGCGGCCAACCGCCGGGCGGTCAAGGTCGCCCGGAACTGGGACCGGATCGAGCGGTTGGCGCGCGCAGGGCTGAAGACCGGCGGAGCCCTCTCAGGACTGATCGGAAACGGTGGTGTACGTGACCTGACCAGGGCCGCGAGGTCGGTCGCCGGTGATGACCTGGTCCCCGAGTGGGGCGAGGCGATGCCGAAGGCGGCCCCGGCCGAACTGCCCCGGACCGTCCGGGACGGCGCGGTGGCGGTCTACCTACCCTCCTGCACCAACCGGATCTTCGGCCGCTCGAGGCTGGAGCCGGACGGCCTCTCCCTCCCGGAAGCGATGGTCACCGTCTCGGCCAGGGCCGGCCACCCGGTCTGGATCCCACCCGACGTCGCCGGGACCTGCTGCTCAACCCCGTTCAGCTCCAAGGGCTACTCCGAAGCCCACGACTTCAAGGCGAACGAAGTAGTCGAGCGGCTCTGGGGCTGGACCGACGGCGGACGACTGCCGGTGGTGATGGATGCGACCTCCTGCACCCTCGGACTGAGGGAACCAGGGGAAGAGGCGCTCGACGGGGCGAACGCGGAACGCCACGGCTCCATCGAGGTTGTCGATTCGATCGAGTGGGTGCTCGACCACCTGCTCCCGGAGCTCGAGGTGACCAGGCCGTTCGACTCGGTCGCCGTCCACCCGACCTGCTCCGGGCTCCGGCTCGGTCTCGACTGGTCGCTGGAGCGGGCCGTCTCGCAGTTCGCCGACGAGGTGGTGGTCGCCGCCGACGCCGGCTGCTGCGGGTTCGCCGGTGACCGCGGGATGCTCCACCCCGAGCTGACCGCAGCCGCGACGGCGAGCGAGGCGGCCGAACTCGCCGACCGCCCGACCTCCCGGGCGGCATCCTCCAACCGGACCTGCGAGATCGGGATGGAGCGGGCGACCGGTCGCCCCTGGGACTCGGTGGTCAGGCTCCTCGAGGAAGCGACCCGGCCCTAGCCTCGGCCTCGAGGACGATCTCCTGAACCTTGGGGTCGTTCTCGAACCGGCGGTCAGTGAACGGGCCGAGCAGTCCTCTGAGGTAGAACATCGCCTTCCACTCGGCCGGGGCGATCACCCGCGGGGAGCGCTCGCCCAACCCGTCGATGATCGCCCGGGCAGCACGGCCCACCGGCACCCGCCGGGTGAGGAAGCGGGGCACCGCCTCGCGACGGAACCGATCGACCACCGGGTCGGAGAAGGTCGTCTCGACCATGTCGGTCGAGATCCAGCCGAAGTAGGCGACGGTCGCGCTCGCACCCCTCGGCAGGAGCTCGGCCCTGAGCGAACGCCCGAGCGCCTCGACCCCGGCCTTGGCCGTCGCGTACGGACTGCTCAAGACCCCGTTCATGAAGGCGTATGACGAGGAGATCAGGACGAACTGGCCCGAGTTGGCGATCACCTGGTCGAGGCCGGCCCTGACCGTGTCGTAGACCCCGAACAGGTTGGTGTCGAAAACCCGCTCCCACTCCTCGGACGGCATGCCGATCACCGGGGACACCTTCGGGGCGATTCCGGCGTTGGCCACGACCACGTCGATCCGGCCGAACTGATCGACGACCTGGCCGAAGGCCTTATCGAGCGCGCCCCGATCGGTGACGTCTGCCGCGAGTCCCAGGGCTTCCCGGCCTCCTGGCCCGGTCAGCGACGCTGCTGCGTCGCTACTTGCCTCGCTGTCGAGGTCGAGGATCGCCACCCTCGCACCGAGGGCCGCCCCCTGGCGGGCCGTCTCCAGGCCGATCCCCTTCGCGCCCCCGGTCACGAGCATGACCTTGTCGGCGAGGTCGTAGGCGGCCCTCATGCTTCCGCACTCCCCCCCGCCGCCAGGTCGCGGTCCTCGATCTGGCGGATCAGGGACCTAGCCCTCAGATCCCGCTCCAGGCGCCGGTCGGTCAGCGGCATCAGCAGGCCCCTCAGGTAGTGGGGGATCCGCCACCGGCCCGGTTCGATCACGGTCGCCCGCCGGGCGGCGATCCCGTCCACCAGGGCCTCGGCCGCCTGGCCGACTTGAATCGGCCGGGTCATGAAGGCGGGAGCGACCTCCCGCCTGAACTGGTCGGCCATCGGCTCGTCGAAGGCCTTGCCGATCAGTCCGGTATCGACGTACCCGAAGAAGGCCGTGGTTACCCCGGCCCCGTGGGCGGCCAGCTCGACCGAGAGGCCGCGGGCAAACGCTTCGACCGCCGACTTCGAAACGGCGTAGGAAGAGTTCAGTACCCCGTTCACGTGGGAGTAGGAGGAGGCGATGATCGCCACCTGGCCCCGGTTGGCGACGATCTCCGGCAGCCCGGCCACCACCGTCCGGTAGACGCCGAGCACGTTGACCTCGACCACCTTTCGCCAGGTGTCGTCGTCGAGCGCCCGGGTGGTCGTCTTCGGCGGGGTGATCCCGGCATTGGCGACCACCACGTCGACCCTCCCGAACTCCGCGACTGCCCCGGCAACGGCCCCGGCGATCGCCTCGGGATCGACTACGTCGGCACCCAAACCGATCGCGGCGGGACCGAGGCCCCCGGCCGCCTCGCGGGCCCGTTCGGGGTCCAAGTCGACCAGCGCGACCCGGGCTCCGCGATCGATCGCGATCCGGGCGGTCTCCAGTCCGATCCCCTGGGCCCCGCCGGTGATCAGGAAAACCTTGTCGGTCAGCTCGCCCCCGGGCACGGCCGGAGCGTATCGGCGCCGGGTCGCCACGGGTAGCATCCGCCCGCATGGCGCCCTTCCGACCGGTCGACACCGGGCAGTCGTTCCCTGAGATGGAGGAACGTACGGCCCTGCGCTGGAAGGAGGACGACGTCTTCCGCCGCTCCCAGGAGATGCGCGAGGGAGCCGAGGTCTGGAGCTTCTACGAGGGGCCACCTACCGCCAATGGAAGGCCCGGCTCCCACCACGTCCTCTCCCGCGTCTTCAAGGACATCTATCCCCGGTACCGGACGATGCGCGGCTACCGCGTGCCACGGAAGGCCGGCTGGGACTGCCACGGCCTCCCGGTCGAGCTCGAGGTCGAAAAGGAGCTCGGAATCTCCTCGAAGGGCGAGATCGAAGAGTTCGGGATCGCCGAGTTCAACCGGAAGTGCCGGGAGTCGGTCTTCGAATACGTCGAGGAATGGAACCGGCTGACTGAGCGGATCGGGTTCTGGATCGACCTCGACAACCCTTATGTGACCCTCGACGACGACTACATCGAGTCGGTCTGGTGGTCGCTCAGCCAACTGTTCGACAAGGGGATGCTCTACGAGGGCCACCGGGTCTCGCCCTACTGCCCGAGGTGCGGTACGGCGCTCTCCTCGCACGAGGTCGCGCTCGGCTACGAGGACGTGGTCGACCGCTCGGTCTACGTCCGGCTGCCGCTGCTCGATGACTCAGGCAAGCAGACCGGGGAGTCCCTCCTGGTCTGGACGACCACCCCCTGGACCCTGCCGGGCAACTACGCGGTCGCGATCAACCCCGGGCTCGAGTACGTCCGGGTCGAGCGGGACGGTGAGACCCTGATCGTCGCCCATGACCTGGTCGAGAAGGTGTTCGGCGAGGGAACCGAACCCTCGGGCACGGTCGACCCGGGCGAGCTGCTCGGGCGGAGCTACGAGGGGCCGGTCTTCGAGATGTCCGACGGAGGATCGGGCAAGTTCGAGGTCGTCGCGGGGGATTTCGTGACGACCGACGACGGCACCGGCCTCGTCCACATCGCTCCGGCCTACGGCGAGGACGACTACCGGGTCGCGATCGAAGCAGGGCTCTACGACCCGGCAGCGGGCGACCGCCTCTACAACCCGGTCACGCCCGAGGGCGAGTTCACTGCCCAGCTGCCGGCATTCGAGGGGCGTTTCGTCAAGGACCCCGAAGTGACCGACGGCCTGATCGGCGAGCTCGATGCCCGGGGGCTGTTGCTCCGCGACGAGGAGTACGAGCACTCCTACCCCCACTGCTGGCGCTGCTCGACCCCGCTCCTCTACTACGCCAAGTCGAGCTGGTACATCGCGACCTCCCGGGTCCGCGACCAGATGCTCGAGAACAACGCCCAGATCGGCTGGCACCCCGAGCACATCCGGGACGGTCGCTTCGGCAAGTGGCTGGAGAACAACGTCGACTGGGCGCTCTCCCGGGATCGATACTGGGGGACGCCACTCCCGGTCTGGACCTGCGATGCCGAAGGCTGCGAGGAGATCACCTGCATCGGATCGGTCGAGCAGCTCCGGGAGTTGGCCGGCGAGGTGCCGGACGACCTCCACCGCCCCTGGATCGACGAAGTCACCTGGCCGTGCAAGTGCGGCTCGGGGACGATGACCCGGGTCGAATCGGTTATCGACACCTGGTACGACTCGGGCGCGATGCCGTTCGCGCAGTTCCACTACCCGTTCGAGAACGGGGAGGAATTCGAGGAGCGGTTCCCGGCCGACTTCATCTGCGAGGCGATCGACCAGACCCGCGGCTGGTTCTACACCCTCCTCGCCGAGTCGACCCTCCTCTTCGACCGGCCCTCGTACCTCAACTGCGTCTGCCTCGGGCTGATCCTCGATGCCGAGGGTCACAAAATGTCGAAGAGCAGGGGCAACGTGGTGACGCCGTGGGAGGTGATCGACCGGTTCGGGGCCGATGCCTTCCGGTGGTACCTGTTCACCGCGCAGCAGCCCTGGTCGGGCTACCGGTTCTCGATGGAGGCGATCTCCGAGGCGCTCCGGAACTTCCTGCTCACCCTCTGGAACACCTATTCGTTCTGGGTGCTCTACGCGAATGCCGAGGGACTGGATCCGTCCGCTCCACCCGAACCGCCCTCCAACGGGACCGAGCTCGACAGATGGCTGCTCTCCCGGCTGCAGGCAACCACCGAGGCCGTGGTCGAGGAGATGGACCGGTTCGACTGCACCGCCGCCGGTCGGGAGATCGCAGCCTTCGTCGAGGACCTCTCCAACTGGTACGTCCGGCTCTCGAGGAGGCGCTTCTGGGACGGCGACGCCGCAGCTTTCGAGACCCTCCGCTACTGCCTCGTCTCGGTCGCCCGCCTGCTCGCCCCGTTCACCCCGTTCATCGCCGACGAGATCTACTGCAACCTGGTCGGGGGTGAGGAAGGTCGGTTCGGCTCGATGCCCGACTCGGTCCACCTGACCGACTACCCCGTACCGGACCCGGGCCTCCGCGACCCGGAGCTCGAACGGGCGATGGAGGCGGTCCGCCGGACGGTCGAGCTCGGCCGGGCCGGGCGGGCCCAGTCGGGGGTCAAGATGAGGCAACCGCTCTCCCGCGCAGTCGTCGTGGCCAGCGACGATGAGCGGCGCTGGATCGAGTCCCAGGCCGCCCTGGTCCGCTCGGAGCTGAACGTCCGGGAGGTCGAGTTCGTCTCGGAGGAGGCCGAACTCGTGGCTTATGTCGTCAAGCCGAACTACCGGACCCTCGGTCCCAAGTTCGGCAGTGAGATGCCGGCGGCGGCGGCCGCCGTCTCGGCCCTCGAGCCCGACCGGGTGGCCGAAGCACTCTCCTCGGGCGAGTCGGTGGTGATCTCGGTCGGAGGGAGCGACCATTCGCTCTCTGCCGACGACCTGGTGATGGAGATGGAGCCGCTCGAGGGCTACCAGGTGGAGGCCCAGTCCGGCCACGCCGTGGCCCTCTCGCTCGAACTCGACGAAGGATTGATCGCTGAGGGACTCGCGCGGGAGATCGTCCACGCCGTCCAGAACGCCCGAAAGAACGCGGGGCTCGAGATAACCGACCGGATCTCGCTCGATCTCGGGGGCAGCCCCGACCTGATCGCCGCAGCAGAGGCACACTCCGACTACCTGGCCGGGGAGGTGCTCGCCACCTCCCTCAGCTTCACCGGGGGGTCCGGTGATTCGACCGAGACCCAGCAGATCGATGGTCAGGAGCTGGTGATCGGGATCGGGCGCACCGGGTGAGCGGACGGGAGCCGGCCGGCCACCTGGCGCTCGACCGCGCCCTGGCCACCGGCCTCATCCCCGACCGGGTCGTCCGGACGGCCGCCAAGAGGGCCGCCCGACAACGGATCGGGCAGGAGACCGAGGGCGGCGTTACGGGAATGGAGGAACGTCTGGCCGGGATGGTCGAGCGGATGTCGTCCGGCCCGATAGCCGAGCAGGTCGAGTCGGCCAACCTCCAGCATTACGAGGTGCCGACCGGGTTCTTCCGTCTCTTCCTCGGGCCCCGGATGAAGTACAGCGCCTGCTGGTGGCCACACGGGGTGACCGACCTAGCCGAGGCCGAGGAGGCGACCCTCGACCTCGCCTGCCAGAGGGCCGGGATCGAGGACGGGATGACCGTGCTCGACCTTGGCTGCGGCTGGGGTTCGATGTCGCTCTGGATCGCCGAGCGCTACCCCGGCTGCCGGGTGACCGCCGTTTCCAACTCCCGCACCCAGCGGGAGGCGATCGAGGCCGAGGCCGCCGCACGAGGCATAAGCAATCTGGAGGTGATCACGGCCGACATAGGTCACTTCGAGCCCGCGGGCCGGTTCGACCGGGTGGTCTCGATCGAGATGTTCGAGCACCTCCGTAACTGGCGGGAGTTGATGAGGCGGATTTCCTCCTGGCTCGAGCCCGGGGGGCGATTCTTCCTCCACGTCTTCTCGAATATCCGCTTCGCCTACCGCTTCACCGACAGCTGGTTCGCCAGCCGGTTCTTCACCGCCGGGACGATGCCCTCCAACGACCTCGCCCTCTTCTTCCAGGACGATCTGGTGCTCGAGGACAGGTGGCTGTTCGACGGAACCCACTACGCCCGCACCCTCGAGG
>VEQW01000002.1 GCA_018883025.1 Solirubrobacterales bacterium
CAACAGTGCCGACGTAACCGCAACAACCCCGTCTTCCGGCCAGGCAAGTGAGGACGGCGGCGGCGGCGCCTACGTGGCGGCCAATGACCTCCTCCTCGACTCGGCGACGGTAAGCGGCAACACCGCGACGGTTTCCAACTCCTGGGGGGACTCCGGAGGAGGAGGGGTCTACGTATCCCGAGGGAACCTCGAGGTCGTCGATTCGACGATCTCGGGGAACGCCGCGACCGTCATCGGCACGAGCGGTCTTCCCCCGAGCCTCGCGAGCAGCGACGGGGGCGGAGGCGCTTACGTGAGCGGGTTGAGTGCGAACTTCATCGACTCGGAGGTGACCGGCAATCAGGTCGTTGCAACCAATTCCTGGGGCGAGTCCGGCGGGGGCGCCGTCTACGTCTCATCGCGAGCAACTTCCGGGGAATACGTTGGTGATCTCAGCGCAACCGGATCGACATTTTCCGGGAACTCGGTGACCACGACGCCGACCTCCAGCACCAGCCGTCTGAGGAGCCACTATGGCGGCGGCGCGATCTACCAGGACAGCCATGACTTGTCCCTTGACGAAGTGACCCTGGCCGGAAACTCAGTAGTCGTGAATGGTGAATCGCTGCCAAATGAGCAATACAGCGTCAATGGTGGCGGGGCGATCTACCAATACGGCAACAGGACCTCGATCACCAACTCGACCCTCTCGGGGAACACCGCGCAACTGCCCCTTTCGTCCCGATCTGGCGGCGGAGCCTTGATGGACAACGGGAACTCGAGCTTCATCACCGATTCGACCCTTTCTGGCAACTCGGTCTCCTTCGACGTCGCGGCCACGGCACCCGACACAAATGGGGGCGGAGCGATCAACTACACCCAGGAGCGCGATGGCGTCGTGCTCGCCAACGTGACGATGGCCGGAAATGCATCGACGGGTGCGGCCGGGGGAGCAATCGTGCCTACTGGCGGCACGAACGTCCGGATCGGGAATTCGATCATCGCCTCCAACAGTTCGTCCGTCTCCGGGACCAACGAGTGCGCTCTGACATCGGGTGGCTCTCCGGAGGGCACCGTTACATCGTTGGGCTACAACCTGACTGATGATGCCGCGAACTCCTGTGACCTGGATGGGCCCGGGGACCTGACGGCTGCACCGGGGATCGGAGCGCTCGCCGCCAACGGTGGTCCGACCGAGACCCGTGCCCTCCTGGCCGGTAGTCCGGCGATCGACGCCGGTAACCCGGCGGGATGCCTTTCGGCTTATGGCCTCCTCCTCACCACCGACCAGCGGGGCTTCTCCCGCCCCTCGCCAGCCGGAAGCCGTTGCGATATCGGTGCATTCGAGCTCCAGGTAGCGGAGCCTGTCGTGCCAAAGGTCCCAGTCCTCAGTGCCCTGAAGATCACGGGACCGAGAAAGGTCCAGCGCACGAGGAAGGTCTCCTTCACGGTCACGATCTCGAACACAGGCGAGGCCAGCGCCACGAGCCTCAGGCTCAGGACAAGGGGAAGGGGTGTTCGGGCAAACCGGTGGATCGGCCAACTCACTGCTGGTGAATCGAAATCCGTTCGCCTCCCAGTCAGGTTCTGGAGGCGAGGCAAGAGCAGGATGACCTTTACCGCGCTTACCTACAACGCCGGGAAGAAGGTCGCGAAGAAGACCGTACGCGTGACCAGACGGCGCGCCGGATCCTAGGGCGGGAAAGACCTGCCCTATCGTCAGGCGATGGCCGAGGAGCGAGGGTCAACCGATTCGCAGGAGGTCCTGACCGAGTCCGCAGATGCGACCAGCCCGGATGGTGGGCTGTACCGCTGTGGGACGGCTGCCTTCGACCGGGTCGTCTTCTTCACCGACGCGATCTTTGCGATCTCGATAACCCTCGCAGCGGTGACGATTGGGGTTCCACAGATCGATGGCCCCGTCACTGACGCCTCCCTCTGGCAGGCGATCCAGGACAAGGGCAAGAACTTCTTCGCCTTTGGATTCACCTTCATCTGGGTCGCCTTCTACTGGCGGGCGAACCACAAGTTCACAGACCGGCTTGCTGCGGTCGACGGCCGCTACATCGGAACCCTTCTCCTCTACCTGGCCTTCATCGCCCTGCTGCCGATCGCGACCGGGACCCTTGGCGAGTACACCAACGCTGTGGCCCTCAGCCTGTTCCTCGTGGCGGTCGCGATCATCAGCTCGCTCGAGGTGGTCCTCCTGACCGTTGCCTGGCGGGACCGGCTGCTGGCCGAGCAGCCGAGCCGGATCGCCTACCGAAAGGAGGCGATCTCATCCCTGACCCCGGTGGTCATCGCCCTTCTGGCGATCCCGATCGCCTTCCTCTCGGTGTGGGTCGCCTTCGTCTTCATGGGGGTTGGGGTTGCGGCCCTCGGGGCTGCGGTCGCGCGGATCCTTCCGGACGGCTGAACCCGGCACCCCCGCCGGGGGTCAGGTGCCCCAGCGCGCCCAGCGCGCTTTTTCCTTTAAGAGACTCTTCCGCTTTGCTGCGCTGCAGGGAGCCTTTCGCTCCGACGCCGGGAAGCCAAGGGTCCGAGAACGGCTGCGTGGGCAGCCCTTGGCGGCGAGCTTCCTGATCGCGGCTCCGGAGATGTGCCAGCCGGGGGTCGTCTCGTTGAGTTCCCAGATCGCACCGATCAGGTCGCCGGAGCCGAAGAAATCGACAGCAACGAGGTTCGGCAGGCGCCCCCTCACGCCCTCGCAGGCACGAGCCCGCGCGACGATCGCGTCGCGAGCGTTGACCAGGGAAGCATCGGCCGGCCGGGGCAGGCCGACCGCATTCGAGACCCAGTTGTTCATCAGGAACATCGACCCTGCGGCAGGACCCCTGTTCGGGCGGCAGCTTGACGCGAGCCGGTCCGGTGCGGTGAGGTCTGCGACCGAGGTGAAGCTGTAGGGGGTCTCGATCAGCGCCCTCTCGTAGGCGAGGTGGTACCACGGGATCGTCCCCGCATCGAACTCGGCGAGCATCAGAACTCGTTGGTTGCGGGCGATCATCCGGTCGAGCGTCGGGAGTGGCTCAATCGGCCCCCGGTAGAGGTATCTGGCCAGGCCGCTCTTCTCGACCGCCTCGGCAAAGTCATCGGGGGTGATCGCATCCTGGTTGACGAAGACCAGGACTTCGCGGGGGTTCGCCTTCAGGAAGGCAGCGACCTTGGCGAACTCGGCTACCAGCGGCGAGGCACCCCAGACGCAGAGCGAGTGACAGAGGTAGGTCTCCGCCCCCTCGGCGGCTCCCTGCTCCTTGGGCACGTTGTCGACCTTGCCATCGGATCGGGGGCGTCCGTAGTAGGTGTCGACGAGGAACGCCCGAACGCCCTTCTTCAGCTGCGAGGGGATGTCGAGCTTCTGGTTGGGGAAGAGCCAGCCGAGGTCGGAGGCCGACATCGAGTTGTGGGTTGCGGCGATGACGGCCTGGCCGAGGGTCTTCCGGCAGAGGTCGCTCGAGCCGTTGCAGGGCCGGGGAGTTGCCGAGTCCGCATCGCCGGACGTCCCGCCGACCAGGACGAGTGAGATCGCGAGGGTGCCGAGTAAGAACATCAGTCGGGAAGGTAGGTGGCGGCTCGTCGAGGAGGTCACTTGGGCACCCCCCCTTCGCCATCGAGGATCGCGACGACCCTCGCAGGGGCGGCGCTTGCCCCGACTATCGGCAGCGGCAGGCAGGACACGGTGAATCCTGTCGGAGGGAGGCTGTCGAGGTTGACCATTCGTTCGATCTGGGAGTAGGGGAGGTCGGCCTGGTGGGCTTCCCAGAAAACCCCCTTCTCGCCGGTACGTTTCGCTTCCTCGGCCTGCATCCAGAGGGGCCGGTCCCAGCCCCATGCGTCGATTCCCATCACCCGGACGCCGCGATCGAACATCCAGCGGGTCGCCTCGGCCGTAACCCCCGGGCCATGGGCCATGTACTCCGGGGAGTCGATCCAGCGGTCGCATCCAGTCCGGATGAGGACGATCTCGAGCGGGGAGAGCTCGTGCCCGATCCTGCCAAGGGCTGCCTCGATGTCGTTCCCGGTCACGGCCTCCCCGTCCTCGCGTCCGGTGAAGTCGAGCACGACCCCGGGCTGGACGAACCACTCGAGTGGAAGCACATCTATCGTTTTCGCCGGTTCGCCATCCACTTCGGAGTTGTAGTGCCAGGGGGCGTCGACGTGGGTCGAGTTGTGGGTGCCGAACCGGGTGAAGAACTCATTGGCCCAGCCTTCGCCATCGCGCAGCAGCTCGGGACCCACCCCGAAGAGCTCCTCGATCACCTTGGCACCGTCGGCGTGGTCCTGGAAGTCGATCTCGGTCCGGAGCACGTCGGGGGCCCCCTCGGGGCTCGGAACGATCGGGGCCGACAGGTCGATTACCTCCACCCATCGACTATATGACGGGCCAGCGTCACCCGTGCAGTTCGGCAATAGGATCAGGGACATGGACACGATCCCGGCCGGGATGACCCCGGTTATCCGTACCGGACTCAGGGCCACGCTGGCCCTTCCGGGTCCGGTGCTCGGGAAGATGACCGACGAGCTTCCCGACGGTGCGGAGTTGCTCACCCCGGACCAGCGATTCCTTGCATCTTTTCTCGGCAAGGCCGGGGCGGAAAGCGTCGAGGGGATCCCCGTCGAGCTCCAGCGGGAGCAGACCGACGGCTCTTCGGCGATCGTCGGGGACCGGGTCGTGACCAGAGGCCTCACCGTCACGGAACACGAGGTTGCCGGGACAGAGGGTCCCTTGAGGATGCGGCTCTACCGCCCCGATTCCCTGGGGGACCGCCCGGGGCCGTTGCTCGTCTGGTTCCACGGAGGCGGCTGGGTCGTCGGCTCGATCGCCTCGCACGACAGATCCCTTCGGGCGCTGGCGTCGCAGTCGGGCGTCGCAGTTGCGACCATCGAGTACCGGCTCGCCCCCGAGCACCCCTGGCCGGCGGCTCCGGACGACTGCCTCGCAGCATGGCGGGACATCAAGGCCCGTGCGGCCGAGTTCGGAGCCGATCCCGAGCGATTGATGGTCGGGGGTGACAGCGCCGGGGGCAACCTCGCCGCGGTGCTCTGCCTCGAACTCAACTGGGCCGACGAGCCGATGCCGTTGGCGGCGATCCTGATCTACCCGGTCACCGATCTCGCCAGTAAGACCGATTCCTACCACCAGTTCTCGTCCGGATTCTTCCTTTCCGAGGAGAAGATGAACTTCTACCGCGACTGTTACCTGCCGGACGATTCCGACCGCCCCGACCCACGGGTCTCCCCGCTTCGGGCCCAGCTGCTTCGAGGTCTTCCACCCACCTATGTCGCGACCGCGGCCGCCGATCCCCTGCGCGACGAGGGCGAGGCATTTGCCGAGAGGCTCCGGAGGGAGGGGGTAGAGGTCGAACTCGAACGGTTCCCGGCGATTCACGGGTGGTTCAACATGACCGTGTCGCCGACCTCGCGGAGCTCCCTGGGTACGGTTGCGACAAAGGTCGCGGCGCTTTCTGCCAGCCCGGCAGCAGTCGTCTGAGCCTCTCGCGGACGGGGAGACCGGCAGGGCACCCAATACGATTGCCGGGAGGGTGCCCCTCTCCAGACGATGTCCGAGACTGGCGAACAACAGATATCGGTCGTCCTCCCGGACGGCAACGAACTCGCGCTACGGCCCGGTGCAACGGGACTGGATGCTGCCGAAGCGATCGGCCCCGGCCTCGCCCGGGCTGCACTCGCGATTCGCGTGGCCGGGGAGACGAAGGACCTCTCCTCCGAGCTCGGGGATGGGGACCGGATCGAGATCGTCACGGACCGCGACCCCGAGGCCCTCGACCTGATTCGCCACGACGCCGCCCACGTGATGGCAACAGCGGTCCAGGAGCTCTACCCGGGGACCCAGGTGACGATCGGCCCGGCGATCGAGGGGGGCTTCTACTACGACTTCGAATTCCCCGAGGAGGTGACGATCACCGACGCGGACCTCCCCGGGATCGAGGAGGCGATGCGGGCCCACATCGCGGCCGGTGAAGGGTTCTCGCGCCGGGACGTACCGGTTGCCGAGGCCCTCGAGATCTTCGAGGAGCAGGGCGAGCGCTACAAGGTCGAGCTGATCGAGGACCTGGTTGCGAACGAAGGGGTCGAAACAGTTTCGCTCTACCGGAACGGTCCGTTCGAGGACCTCTGTCGGGGACCCCACGGTCCCTCGACCGACCGGATAAAGGCGGTCAGGCTCGAATCGGTCGCCGGTGCCTACTGGCGGGGTGACGAAACCCGCCAGATGTTGACCCGGATCTACGGCACCGCCTTCTTCTCGAATTCCGACCTCGAGGACCACCTCGAGGCGCTCGAGGAGGCCCGTGCAAGGGACCACCGCCGACTCGGTCCGGAGCTCGGCCTTTTCATGTTCAGCCCGGTCGCCCCGGGAATGCCTTTCTGGCTGCCGAACGGGACCGTCCTCCTCCGCTTGATCGAAGCCGAAGTCCAGGAGCAGCTGGACCGGCGCGGCTACCGGGAGATCTCGACTCCGGAAGTGATGGACGAGTCGCTCTGGAAGAAGTCCGGCCACTGGGAGAAC
The DNA here is from genome assembly GCA_018883025.1 of Solirubrobacterales bacterium. Classification (GTDB taxonomy): domain Bacteria; phylum Actinomycetota; class Thermoleophilia; order Solirubrobacterales; family 70-9; genus 67-14. Next base: position 6,506 of record VEQW01000002.1, read on the forward strand.
TACGAGGACGCGATGTACTTCGTCGAAGTCGACGAGCGTCGGTTCGCCCTCAGGCCGATGAACTGCCCCGGGGCCTGCCTCGTCTTCGGCTCGGAGCGTCACTCCTATCGAGAGCTGCCGCTCAGGCTGGCCGAGTTCGGACAGGTGACCAGGAACGAACGCGAGGGAGTCCTCCACGGGCTGCTCAGGGTCCGATCCTTCACCCAGGACGATGCCCACGTCTTCTGCACCGAGGAACAGATCGAGGCCGAGGTGACCGACATATGCGAGGCGATCGACCAGCTCTACTCGCGGTTCGGATTCGAGCAGGTCGAGGTCGAGCTCTCGACCAGGCCCGCAAAGTCGATGGGGACCGACGAGCAGTGGGAGAAGGCCGAGGCGATGCTCGCAAGCGCGCTCGATCGCCAGGGACGGGAGTACAAGGTCAATCCGGGGGATGGGGCCTTCTACGGACCGAAGATCGACTTCCACGTGACCGATGCCCTGGGGCGGTCATGGCAGCTCGGGACCTGCCAGCTGGATTTCCAGATGCCCGAGCGCTTCGACCTGACCTACACCGACGCGAATGACGAGCAGGTACGCCCGGTGATGATCCACCGCGCCCTCCTGGGGTCGATGGAGCGCTTCGCCGGGATCCTCGTCGAGCACTATGCGGGCCGCTTCCCGGTCTGGCTCGCTCCGGTCCAGGCGATTCTCCTGCCGGTCTCGGACAGCCAGAACGGCTATGCGGCAACGGTCGAGGCTGAGCTCCGGGAGAAGGGCGTCAGGGTGGTCACCGACTCCCGGTCGGAGTCGGTCGGCCGCAAGATCAGGGACGCCGAACTCGGTCGTTACCCGTTCATGCTGGTGGTCGGCGAGCGGGAGGAAGAGTCCGGGCAGGTCGCAGTCCGCTCCCACGAGAAGGGCGAGATCGGATCGATGACCCTGGATGATTTCTGTATGCTCACCGCCAGTTGAACTGCCTAATCAGCCATACGAGGCCCTGGGGATCGCTCCGTGCGTCCCGTCCGGCCCCCCTCCTCGCTTGATTTCCCCACAGGTTTCCTGAAGTGGCGCTGCCCCGCAGGTTCGACCGGCGTCCCCCGGACCGGGACAACACGCGCATCAACGAGCGGATCAGGGTGCCCGAAGTCCGGCTGATCGGGGCCGACGGCGAACAGGTAGGGATCGTCGAGACCGACAAGGCGATGGAGATGGCCCGAGACGCCGACCTCGACCTGGTCGAGGTGGCTGCGGGCGCGAAGCCGCCCGTAGCCCGGCTGCTCGACTACTCGAAGTACAAGTACGAGCAGGAGCAGAAGGAGAAGGCCGCCCGGAAGCACCAGACCCAGGTGAACGTCCGGGAGATAAAGCTCCGGCCCAAGATTGCCGACAACGACTACCGGACCAAGCGGGGTCACGTCGAGCGCTTCCTCCGTCAGGGCGACAAGGTGAAGGTGACGATCATGTTCCGCGGTCGGGAGCAGGCCCACCCCCAGCGGGGGCGTGACCTGCTCGATCGTCTCGTCGAAGACCTCGGGGAGCTCGCCGAGGTCGAGAGCGCACCACTCCAGGAGGGCCGGAACATGAGCATGCTGGTCGGCCCATCGAAGGAGGCCCTTCGTCAGGCCCGGGCCGACTCCCCGCCGGACGGTACGGAGGATGAAAGCGCCTCCGACACCGGTGCACCCGCGACCGGAGAGGTCGCCGAGGATGCCCCGGACGAAGCGGCCGCCGGCTAGTCCCCGGCAAGCACCTCGGCGGCACGAAGACCGGCCCGACCGTCCCAGAGTGGCGGTGGACTCACCGCTTCGTCGGCCCGGGAGGCCAACAGGCCAGGTATCTCCGGGATCTTCCTGGGGTCGAGGCCCAGAAGGGTGTTGGTTCCCTGCTCGACGGTCACCGGTCGCTCGGTGTTGTCTCGGAGGGTGAAGCAGGGCACGCCCAGGTAGGTGGTCTCTTCCTGGATCCCGCCCGAGTCGGTCAGCACTGCGGCGGCATCCGCCTCGAGCGAAAGGAAGTCGAGGTAGCCGACCGGCTCGGTCAGGACGACCCCCTCGGGTTCGGCACCCAGATCCGCGATCATCGCCCGGGTCCGCGGGTGGACCGGGAAGATCACGGGCAGCTCCTTCCCAACCGCGCTGAGGGCCTCGATCGCCTCACCTAGAAGCGGACCGTCGACCAGGGCCGGGCGGTGCAGGGTCACCAGCAGGAAGTTGTCCGGCTCGAGACCGAGAGAGTCGGCCTTCCCGATGGCCCGGAAGCGGTCCTCCAGCCGGACCAGGGTGTCGATCATCGTGTTGCCGACCAGGTGGACCCAGTCGGGATCGATCCCCTCGTCGGCAAGGTTTCGATCGGCGGCCTCGGAGTGGGTGAACAGGACCTCGGCGAGGTGGTCGGTGAGGATCCGGTTGAGTTCCTCCGGCATCGTCCGATCGCCGCTCCTCAGGCCGGATTCGACGTGACCCACCGGGATCCCCATCTTCGACGCCGTCAGGGCTGCGGCCGCGGTCGAGTTGACGTCCCCCGGGACCAGGACCAGATCCGGTGCTTCGATCTCCAGGACCGGCTCGAGGCGCTCCATCACCCTGGCGGTCTGGAGCGCGTGGCTGCCGGAGCCCACCTCGAGTGTGTGGTCCGGCTGCGGCATTCCGAGCTCCTCGAAGAAGACCTCCGACATCATCCTGTCGTAGTGCTGGCCGGTGTGGACGATCACCTGCTCCGTCCCCGGCAGTACCTCGGCGATCCCCTCGACCACCGGGGCCATCTTGATGAAGTTCGGCCTGGTGCCGAGGACGTGCAGCACTTTTGATGGTGCCATCGGTCAGGCAGGGTATCCCCAGAGGGCGGAGGCTCCCTTGCCCGCGGCGGGACCCGGACACCGGGATTTCCGATTCTGATTAGATGATCGGCCCATGCCGAAGATGAAGACCCACTCCGGAGCCAAGAAGCGGTTCCGCAAGACCGCGAAGGGCAAGCTGCGCGGCAGGCACGCCTTCTCGAGCCACATCCTCGAGAAGAAGTCGCCCAAGCGCAAGCGCGGAATGGCTCGCCCGGCTGAGATCAAGAGGCCCGACAGGCGTCGGGTCAGGAAGATGCTCGGAGGCTGAGCCGTGCCACGGGTAAAGCGTTCGGTGAACGCCCGCAAGAAGCGCCGCAAGGCACTCGCGCAGGCCAAGGGTTACCACGGCCGCAGGAACAGCTCCTACAAGCTGGCGAAGGAGCAGTTGATGCGTTCCGGTGCCTACGCCTACCGCGACAGGAGGGTCCGGAAGAGGGATTTCCGTCGACTCTGGATCACCAGAATCAATGCTGCGGCACGGGCCGAGGGCATGAAGTACTCGGAATTGATGAACGGTCTCGGTGCGGCCGGTGTCGAGGTGAACAGGAAGATGCTTGCCGACATCGCGGTCAACGATCCCGAGGGTTTCCGGCGATTTGTGGAGCTTGCCCGGGAGGGTGCCTCCGGCTGACCGAAGCCGGCACCCAGGGAGCCCGGGCGGTACCGCGGAGGCGGGCCGCCCTTTTTCTTGCCGGGGCTCCAGGATCGCGGCGATGGAGATGATCACCAGTTCCGACAACAAGAGGCTGAAGATGGTCGCCAAGCTGAGGCGGAGGAAGACCCGTGAGAAGGAGGGCCTCTTCCTGACCGAGGGCGAGGACCTCCTCGAAGCGGGCTTGGCCGCCGGGTGGAGGCCGGAGGTCTCCCTGGTTGCTGCAGGGTCAGGCCTCGATGGAGAGGAGACCGACCCCGTCCTCCTCGATGCAGCATCTGCCCTCGGCTCCGGAACGAGGGCGATCGCCATCTGGCCCGTCCGGTGGTCGGAGGTGGATGGGGGGACCTGCATCTTCCTTGCAGGCCTTTCCGACCCGGGAAACACCGGATCGATCATCCGGACGACCGACGCCCTGCTGGAAGCAACCGTGGTCATCGGGCCGAACGGGGCCGACCCCTTCTCGCCGGCCGCGGTGAGGGCCAGCATGGGAGCAATCTTCAGCCAGGCCGTGGCCCGGGGTGATGTCGGAACGACCCCGACTCCCCGGATCGGCCTGGTGGCCGAAGGGGGATCCGAGCCAGTCGCCCCTTCGGGTCCGGTGACCCTCTGCCTGGGCTCGGAAAGGGAAGGGCTGGAACCCGAGGTCTTGAATCAATGTGATGAAAGGTGGACCATTCCGATGAGGGGCGGCGCAGCCGGCTCACTGAACGTCGCCGCCGCAGCCGCGATCGCCTGTGATCGGTTGAGGGCCGTCTCGAACCCGGCGGAGATGGCAGGAGGAGGTATCGGTTGAGCGTCGAGCGAATAGGCAAGATCGAGGAAGAGGCCGCGGCAGCGATCGCCGGCGCCGGCGACACAGCCGAGCTGGAGGAGGCCCGGGTCAGGTTCCTGGGACGGAAGGCTGAGCTGACCGGGATCCTCCGCGGAATCTCGGACCTCGATCCATCGGAACGGGGCGAGGTAGGTTCGGCTGCGAACCGGGCCAGGGAGGCAATCGAGGCCCTTGTGGCTGGGCGTGCAGGGGAACTCGAACGGGAGGAGTTGGGACGCTCACTCGAGACTGACCGGCTCGACGTGACCCTGCCGGGTAGCCCGCCCCGGCCAGTTGGTCACCTGCATCCCGTGACCAGGACACGGCGGCTGATCGAGGACGTCCTGGTCGGACTGGGGTACCGGGTGGTCGAGGGTCCCGAAGTCGAGCACGACTTCTACAACTTCACTGCCCTGAACCATCCCGAGGGCCATCCCGCCCGGATGCTCCAGGACACCTTCTACGTCGAACCTTCCGAAGACCTCGATCCCTCCTGCGGAAGCGGCCCGATGGACGTCCTGCTCCGGACCCACACTTCGCCGATGCAGGTCAGGGCGATGGAGGATTCACCACCGCCCCTCTTCGTGATCGTTCCGGGAAAGACCTACCGTCGGGACTCCGATGCAACCCACAGTCCGATGTTCCATCAGGTCGAGGGGCTTGCCGTCGGAGAGGGCCTGACTCTCGCCGACCTGAAGGGAACCCTGCTCGAGATGCTGAGGGCGCTGTTCGGTCCCGACCGCGAAGTCCGCATGCGCCCACACTTCTTCCCGTTCACCGAACCCTCGGTCGAGTTCGACGTCTCCTGCTTCCGGTGCGGTGGGCAGGGTGAGCTCGAGGGCGGCGAAAGGTGCGGACTCTGCAAGGGGATCGGCTGGATCGAGCTCGGCGGTGCCGGAATGGTCGATCCGAACGTGTTCGGCTTCGTCTCGGAGCACGGATACGACCCCGACACGGTTACTGGCTTCGCCTTCGGGTTCGGGGTCGAGCGGATCGCGATGCTTCGTCACGGAATGGGCGACCTTCGTTTCCTGTTCGAGAACGACGTCAGGATGTTGGAGCAGTTCTCGTGAGGGTCCCGGTTTCCTGGCTTGCCGAGTACTGCGATCCCGGACTCGAGCCCGGGGACCTCGCCCGTCGTCTGGCAATGACCGGTACCGAGGTCGAGCGGGTAAGCGGGAGGATGGGTGGAGACACCGGGCGCTTCGTGATCGGGAGGACCCTCGAGGTCGGTCCCCATCCCGATGCCGATCGCCTCAGCGTCTGCGAGGTCGACGACGGAACGGGGACCCGGACGATCGTCTGTGGTGCCCCGAACGTGGCGGCCGGCCAGACCGTCGTCGTCGCCCTCCCGGGTGCGGTCATGCCCAGCGGTATGGAGATCGGCGAGGCAGAGCTCCGGGGAGTGCTCTCGAGCGGGATGATCTGCTCCGAGGCGGAGCTGGGCCTGGGCGATGAGGACGATGGGATCCTCGTGCTCGAGGACGGCCCGGAGCCGGGGACCCCGGCGACCGAAGTCCTTTCGCTGGACGAACCGGTGCTCGAACTGGAGGTCACTCCGAATCGCCCCGACTGCCTCTCGATCTATGGCGTGGCAAGGGAGGTGCATGCGGTCACCGGAGCCGAGCTCGCCGATCCGCCGTGGGATGGCTGGATCGATCCGGGCCCGGAGGAGGTTTCGGGATTGGCGTCGGTCCGCATAGACGATCCCCAACTCTGTCCCCGGTTCACCCTTCGAGTCTTCACCGGGGTCGAAGTGGGGGAGTCGCCCGCCTGGCTCAAGGATCGATTGGTATCAGCAGGACAGCGGCCGATCAACAACGTGGTCGACGTAACCAACTACGTGATGCTGCTTACGGGCCAGCCGCTCCATGCCTTCGATCTCGACCGGGTTCCCGGTGGCGAGCTCGTGGTCAGGGCCGCGATCGAGGGGGAGAAGGTCGAGACCCTCGACGGGGTAGAACGGGAACTGCCCGAGGGAACCGTGGTCGTCTGCGACCGCGACGGCCCGACGGCAATAGCCGGAATCATGGGTGGGGCATCGTCCGAGGTCTCGACCGGGACCACCTCCGTCCTCCTCGAAGTCGCGACCTGGGATGGCCCGGGAATCCTCAAGTCCTCGAGGGAACTCGGGCTTCGCTCCGAGGCCTCGAACCGGTTCGAGAAGGGCCTCCACCCGGCGCTCGCCTCGCGGGCTCAGGCGATCGCCTCGAGGCTGCTGGTCGAAGTATGCGGCTGCGAGGCGGTCCCGGGAATGGTGGACGAAGGCGCTGGGATGCCTGAGGAAGGGTCGGTCAGGCTCGGCGTCGGGACCACAGCCCGCGTCCTCGGCATGGAGATCCCCCCTGCGACCCAGGAGGAATCCTTGGAGCGCCTCGGATTCGCGGTCGAGGCGGGCGAGGCTGGCTTCTCGGTCCTCGTACCACCGGACAGGGCCTTCGACGTCACCAGGGAGATCGACCTGGTCGAGGAGGTGGCTCGGGTGGCAGATCTCGACGCAGCGCTTCCGGCGACCCTGCCCGCCACCTCGGGGGGCGGTCTGTCGCGCGAGCAGGCCTTGAGACGAACTGCGGAGGACGCCATCGTCGCGGCCGGTTTCGACGAGGCCGTCTCCTGGAGCTTTACATCGGCGGACTCGATCGCGACCCTCGGCCTGGACCCGACCGGCGACCCCAGGGCCCGGCCGGTGGCGATCTCGAATCCCCTCTCTGAGGAACAGGCCGTAATGCGGACGACCCTGCTCACCTCGCTCGTCGATGCGGCCTCGAGGAACCTCGCACGGGGCACCGGCGGGGTGCGGCTCTTCGAGTCGGGGCGTATCTACCTGCCGCCGGCCGGGAACGATGAGGCAGGGGGCAGCTTCCCGGGGGACCGCCCTGCCCCGGCGTTTGAACCACTGATGCTCGGGGCACTGGTTTGCGGTGACCTCGTACCCGGGGATTGGCGAGGTGACGGCGTGTCGGCAGACTTCTTCTCGCTGAAGGGGGTCCTCGAGCAGGTAGCGGGTTCGATTGGCGTTTCGATCGAGGTAATCCCCGGCACGGAGCCTTTCCTGCATCCCGGCAAGGCCGGTCGCGTCCTGGTCGACGGCCAGGACGTCGGCTGGATGGGCGAACTCCACCCTTCGGTCGGCTCGGCGTTCGGGCTGGGCCCTTCCGTTGCCTTCGAGGTAGGACTCGAGCGGCTGGTGGCGGCCTCTCCGTCCGGCCAGGAGAGCTTTGTCGAGGTACCGAGCTTTCCCCCGGTCGAACGGGACCTGGCGATCGTCATCCCGGAGACGGTAGGGGCATCCGAGATCGAGGCAGCCCTGCGAAAGGCCGGGGGGGACCTGCTCGAGGAAGTGGTCCTGTTCGATCGCTACACCGGGGAGCAGGTCGGCGAAGGGCTCTGTTCGCTCGCCTTCAGCCTGAGGTTCCGCGCGCCAGACCGGACCCTGGCGGATCAGGACGTCGATCCCCTCTGGGAGACGATCGTCGAATCGGTCGAATCGATCGGGGGGACCATCCGTGGCTGAACCGATCACCGAACTGGTCGATGCTGGAGACAGACCACGGGTCCTGGTCGCTGGAGCGACCGGGTACACCGGCGCGCTTGCCGCGCGGCTGGTCGATGAACATCCCGGACTCGAGCTGGTCGCGGTAACGGCGCGGTCCCAGGTCGGGGAGCGACTGGGGGAGATTTATCCGAGGCATCCCGTCCCCCTCGAGATCGAGGAACTCGACAGTCAGGTGATCGAGAGGGCCGATGCCGGAATCGTCGCGTACCCGCACGGTGCGGCAGCTCCGGTGGTGGCCGAGATGAGGGGTCTCGGACTGGTGGTGGTCGACCTGTCGGCCGACTTCCGCTTCCTCGAGCTGCCCGACTACGAGAAGACCTACGGTGACCACGGCGCCCCGGAACTGCTGGATGGCGCCGTCTACGGGCTGCCGGAGCTGGACCGCGAGGCGGTCGCGGGCGCCGAGCTGGTCGCCAATCCCGGTTGCTACCCAACCGCTGCCCTGCTCGGTCTGGCTCCGCTGGTGCGGGCCGGGCATGCCGAGGACGTGGTGATCGATGCGAAGTCGGGAACCTCCGGGGCCGGGCGGGATGCCGGCGAGGCCTTCTCCTTCGTCAACGTGACCGAGAACGTTCGACCGTACAAGCCGGTCGGGCACCGTCACCGGCCGGAGATCCTCGAGAGACTCTCGACCCTCGCACCGGACGGGACGACACCCTCGCTTACCTTCGTACCTCACCTGCTGCCAATCGACCAGGGCGAGCTCGTATCGGCATACGTGTCGATTCGGGGCGAGCTCTCCCAGGAGGAGCTCGACGCCCTCTATCGGGATGCCTATGGGAACGAGCCATTCGTCGAGGTCGTCGACAGCTCGCCCGGGGTCCGTGATGTGAGGGAGACCAACCGATGTCGGATCCAGGTGGTCGCCGGTGATGACCGGGTGCTCGTCTTCTCGGTGATCGACAACCTCTGGAAGGGGGCCTCGAGCCAGGCCATCCAGAACCTCAACCTGATGCTCGGCCTGCCCGAGGAGGAGGGTCTCGAATGACGCCGGCCGAATCGCTGACCGGTTTCAGGTGGGTGGAATTCCCCGAGGGGACCGAGGCCCTTCGCCCGGATCGCCTTGCGGAGGGCTTCATCGCGGCGGGTGCCGCGGTGGGGATCAAGGAGGACGGCGCCCCCGACCTGGCCCTCCTCGCTTCAGTCGGGGGGCCGCCATCGAGCGCGATGGTCCTGACGACTAATGCGGTGGCAGCAGCTCCGGTGAGGCTCTGCAGGGAGGGACTCGATTCCGAGCGGATCGGAGCCGTGGTCGTGACCTCGGGGAACGCCAACTGCGCGACAGGGGAGCGGGGGATGGAGGTCGCGAGGCAGGTGCAGGGTGCGGTGGCCGAGGCATTGGACCTCGACCCGACCGAGGTCGCCATCGCCCAGACCGGGGTGATCGGAGTCCAGCTGGACCCAGATCCAGTGGTTGCTGCCGTCCCGCGACTGGCCGATCGCCTCAGTCCCGAGGGTGGAGGGGAATTCGCCGAAGCGATCCTGACCACGGACGCGGGTACCAAGTCCCTCACGGTCACCAACGGCGGAGTGACCGTTTCGGCCCAGGCAAAAGGGGCGGGGATGATCGAGCCGGGACTCGCCACGATGCTCTGTTTCGTGCAGACCGATGGAGTCGTGGGGGAACCGAAAGCGGCCCTCGACGAGGCGGTCGGGAACACCTTCAACCGGATCTCGGTCGACGGCCAGATGAGCACCAACGACACGGTCGTCTTCCAGGCGAGCGGCACCTCGGGACTGCCCCTGCCCGATGGCCTGCTCGATGAAGCCCTGCTCCAACTGGCGCTGGCGATCGTCGCGGAAGGTGAAGGTGCGACGCGAATCGCCCGGGTCTCCGTCGAAGGAGCCGACGATCCGGACCAGGCCGACCGGGTTGCCCGGGCGATAGGGAATTCACCGCTCGTCAAGACGGCGCTCTTCGGACGCGACCCGAACTGGGGGCGCATACTGCAGGCGGCAGGGGCGGCGCTCAAGGGCGAGGACCTGACCGGCCTGGACGAGGAGGCCGTTCGGGCCGACGAGCTCGGTGGTCCTGACGATCAGGTCGAGATCGGGATCGACCTGCGCAGGGGCGACGGGTCCGGCCACCAGTACTTCTCGGACCTGACACATCGCTACATCGAGATCAACGCCGAATACACGACCTGACCTGAAAGGACTGAAACCCGCTTGAGCCAGCCAGGAGGACAACAGGGACCCCACGAGCCCGGAGGGGACGTGACCGTCCTGCTCGAGGCGCTGCCCTACATCCGTGAGTTCCATGGCCAGACGGTGGTGATCAAGTACGGGGGTGCCGCCATGCGTGAGGAGTCGCTTCGCAAGGGGTTCGCCGAGGACGTCGTGTTGCTCAAGTACGTCGGGATGAACCCGGTGGTCGTCCACGGTGGAGGTCCCGAGATCTCCGAATACATGGAGAGGCTCGGGATGGAGGTGAAGTTCCAGGACGGACTCAGGGTGTCCGATGCCGAAACGGTCGAGGTAGCCAAGATGGTCCTCCTCGGCAAGCTCAACTCCGACCTGGTCAGTCGCCTGAACATGGCCGGGCAGGCTGCCGTCGGACTCTCCGGCGAGGACGGGGCCCTGTTCGAGGTGGCCCCGGTCGCGAATGCGGCCGATATCGGATTCGTTGGGGAGATCGAGGGGGTCGACGTCGACGTGATCAACCACATCGCCGAGGACTACATCCCGGTGATCGCCTCGGTTGCTTCGGACGGCGAGGGCAACTCCTACAACGTCAACGCCGACGAAGCAGCCGGGAAGGTCGCCGCCGCCCTCGGGGCCTTCAAGGCCTTCTTCCTGACAGACGTCCCGGGCTGGCTGGACGATCCCGAGGACGAGTCCTCACTCGTCTCCGAGACTGACGCGGCCACTCTCGAGGCGGCCCTGGTCGGGATAGAAGGGGGGATGAAGCCGAAGCTGGGAGCTGCACTCGATGCGCTCAAGGGTGGCGTCGGCAGCGTCCACATCATCGACGGCCGAAAGCCGCATTCCCTCCTGCTCGAACTCTTCACCGACTCCGGAATCGGGACCAAGGTCACTCCTTGACCGGGACCGAGACGATTCGGGAGCGGGAGGCGCGTTACCTGATGCAGACCTACCCCCGATCCGACGTCGTTTTCGTCGCGGGCGATGGGACCGTCCTGGTCGATGAAGACGGCAGGGAATACCTCGACTTCCTCAGCGGGATCGCGGTCACCTCGCTCGGGCACGGCAATCGGGACCTGGTCGAGACCGCGAGTGAACAGATGGCCAGGCTCGATCATGTCTCGAACCTCTTCTACACGGAGCCGATGGTCGATCTCGCCGAACGGCTTTCGGAGGGATCGATCGGGGGGCCGGTCTTCTTCGCCAACTCGGGCTCGGAGGCGAACGAATGCGCGATAAAGGTCTTGCGAAAGCACGCGGCTGCACGAGGGATCGCCAGCCCCGAGGTGATCACCTTCGAGGGGGCGTGGCACGGGAGGACCTACGGGGCGATGGCGGCGACGCCGGCCCTGATCGACCAGGCCGACCTCGGTCCGATGCTGCCGGGTTTCGTCCAGGTTCCGTTCGACGACCCCGACGCCCTGGAATCCGCCTTCAGCCCGAACACTGCCGGAGTGATGATGGAGACGATTCAGGGTGAGGCTGGGGTGCGACCGTTCTCGGAGGCGACGCTCGAGGTCGCCCGCCGCTTGACCCGTGACGCCGGTTCCCTCCTTGTGCTGGACGAAGTCCAGACCGGGGTGGGCAGGACCGGGTCGCTCTGGAGCTACCAGCAGTTCGGGGTCGTGCCCGACGTGATGACTACTGCCAAGGCCCTCGGTGGGGGGATGGCGATCGGAGCCTGTGTCAACTCCGAGGAGCTCGGCCAGGTACTTGCGCCAGGCGACCACGGTTCGACCTTCGCGGCCGGTCCGGTCGCCTCGGCGGTGGCAGGCCGGGTCCTCGAGATCGTCGACAGGCCAGAGACCCTTCGCAGGGTGCGCGAAGCGGGTGGCCGGCTCGTCGATGGACTGTCGGATCTCTCCGGCGTCGAGTCGGTACGGGGGAGGGGCCTGATGCTCGGGGCCGCCCTGGAACCCGGTCTCGACGCCGCGGCCGTTCGGGACGAGTTGCTCCGCCGGGGCCTCGTCGTCAATGCTCCCCGTCCGGACACCCTGAGGCTCCTGCCTCCGTTCGTGGTCACCGATGGCCAGATCGACCGGGCAATCGGGATCCTCGGCGACGTCCTGGCGGAGGCCCGTTGATCGCTGTCCTTTCCCGGCCAGCGGCTACCATCACGAATCGGAGGAAGAGCTCTTCTTGAACGACGAAAGGACACGGGTAATGGCGCAGGGCCGGGGACGGGATCCGTACGGCGATGACGGAGGCGGGGGCAGCATGAGGTGGTTGGTCATGGGCCTGGTCGCGGTGATCATCGGCCTGGTGATTGCGATCATCGTGCTCGCGGGTTCCGACAGCGGAAGCGACCAGACCGGTTCCGAAACCGTTCCGGTACCGACCAAGCCCGATGACTCGGACTCTGGCGGGGTCACCCCGGAACCCGAGCCGGTGCCCGAGGGGGGCGGTGGTGAGGGGGGCGGAACCACGCCCGATGGTGGTTCAGGCGATTCGGGGGGTTCATCCGGCGGTGTCTCGCCCGGGGGTACCTCTTCGGGATCGGGAAGCGGGGGAATCAGTCCTTGACCGGAGCTGGTCCGGAGCAGATCGAGGAGCAGCTCTCCCTGGGCCCGTCGGCCGACCCGGTCGCGACCTTCGAGGCCCAGCCAGAGGAGGTGCGAAAGGTCCTTCTCCTCTACTCGGGCGGTCTCGACACCAGTGTGATGCTGCACTGGATCCAGGCCGAGTACGGAGCCGAAGTCGTCACCCTGACGATCGACCTCGGCCAACCGGGAGAGGATTACGACGCGGTCACCGAGAAGGCGCGTGACCTCGGGGCCGTCGAGACCGTGGTGATCGACGCGCGGGAGGAGTTCGCCCGTGACTACGTCCTTCCGGCAATCAAGGCAAATGCCCTCTACGGGGGCGGTTACCCGCTGTTCACCTCGCTCGGCCGGCCGCTGATCGCCAAGCTAGGGGTCGAGACCGCTGCCGCGACCGGCTGCAACGTGCTCGCCCACGGCTGTACCGGCAAGGGCAACGACCAGGTACGCCTCGAGGCGACCGTGGCAACCCTTGAACCCGGCCTGAAGACCATTGCCCCGGTTCGCTCGTGGCAGATCGGGAGGGATGAGGAACTCGAGTACTGCCGCCGGCACGGGATCCCGGTCAAGGGGGGCGGCCAGGCCCCGCCCTATTCGATCGACGACAACCTCTGGGGGAGGTCGTCCGAGGGTGGGGAGATCGAGGACCTGAACGCTGCTCCGCCCCGGGACGTCTTCCAGCTGGTGACGCCGCCGGAGGAGGCACCGGATTCATCCGAAAGCGTCACGGTCGGCTTCGACGCCGGCGTTCCCGTATCACTCGATGGCACCCCGATGGAGCTGGTGCCCTTGATCGAGCGGCTGTCGGAACTCGGCTGTCGTCACGGAGTCGGCATCGTCGACCACATCGAGGACCGGATCGTCGGCCTGAAGGTCCGCGACATCTACGAGGTCCCCGCGGCCGAGATCGTCCTGACGGCGCATGCGGAGCTCGAGAAGCTGGTCTCGACGATCCACCAGAACAACTTCAAACACACCTTGGATCGCCAGTGGGCCTACCTCGTCTACGCCGGACTGTGGAACGAACCGTTGAGGCACGACCTCGACGCCTACATGGATTCGGCCAACGAGTACGTCACCGGTGAGGTGACGATGCGGCTCTACAAGGGATCGGCGGTTCCGGTCGCTCGATCTTCTCCCTACGCGCTCTACGACCGGAACCTCGCGTCCTTCGGGGAGTCGGGAGGCGAGTTCTCGCAGCGCTCCAGCCCGGGCTTCATCGAGCTGTTCTCCCTTCAGACCCGGATGGCCCACAGGATCAGGAACCGGGAGGGGGGAGAGCGGTGATCTACGAGCTGATCGGTCGCCTGGCGGTCTGGACGGTTCGCAACCGCCTGGTCAGGCCCAACCGGCCGCCCTCTCGATTCTCGGTGGTGGGCCTCGGACTGTTGGGGGCCCTGGTCGGCCTCGCCCTGGTGAGCCTGCTGGTCGGCCGGGCCGGCGACGACGAAGCCACCTGAGTCCCCACCGCAACCCGCCTTGCGGGCCGACCGAGGGTCGGCCAGTTCCCAAGCATGCTCGGCTACGGTCGTCACGAATGTCTTCCCCGACCCCCTCAGCGGAGGCAGCGGTTCCCGTGCGGGCGGCTCAGATCGTCCTCGCAGCGATTCTCCTGGGCCTCTGGGCAGCCGCGCCCTGGGGAGCGATTTCCCCCGTCGAGGCCGTTGCAAAGCCGTCGGCCGATGAAAAGGAGCTCGAGAGGGCCGAATCCCGGGTCGAGCGGCTCTCCGACGAGCTGACGGGATCGAGGGCGAGGTTCGACCGGCTCGATCGGGAGGCCGAGTCCGCCAGGATGGCCGAGGCGCAGATCGAGCAGCAGCTGGCCGACGGACAGCGGCGACTGCTCGAGGTCGGGGACCGGCTTCGCTCGGCGCGGAAGGCGGCAGCCGTTGCTGCCCGGCGCCTCGAATCGGCCCGGGCCCGACTGGCCGACCGGCTGGTGGCGATCTACGAGTCGGGTACCTCGAACGCGGTCGCCATCCTGCTCGCGACGGAGGACTTCGGAGACCTTGCTGCCTCGGGCGCCTACCTGGAGGCGATTGCCGACTCCGAGAGGCAGCTCGCCGAACGGGTCGCAGAGCTGCGCCGAGCACGGCTCGTCTCGCTCGGGCAGGTGCGGCGCTCCCGGGAGCTCCTCGTGTCCGAGATGGGAGGGTTGCGTTCGGCCAGGCAATCGGCTGCGGCGACGCGCCTCGAGGCCGAACAGTCGATGACCAAGCTGACCGCGGTCCAGGAGGCGAGGGAGAGGAAGATCGACGAGCTCAAGGACGAGGTGACGCGGATCGAGTCGGAACTCGACTCGGGCAGCGGGGCCGCGAACTTCGCCGGTGGTCCCTACGCGATCCCTACCTACATCGTCATGTGCGAGTCCGGGGGCAATTACTCGGCACTCAATCCGAGCAGCGGGGCTGGAGGTGCTTACCAGATCATTCCATCGACCTGGGAGGCCTATGGCGGCGAAGGCCTTCCCCACCAGGCTTCGAAGGCCGAGCAGGACCGGATTGCCGGATTGATCTGGGAGAGCGCCGGTCCCGGTGCCTGGGTCTGTGCCTGAGGCTGGCCCTGACCGGGGGTCAGTTGGCGAGAGCGAGCAGGTCCGGCCCGGCGAGCATCTCGAGGCGTGAACCTCGAACGACGGCTATCCCGCCCTTCCTCAGCCGGACCGAACCCCCGGTGAGCCTCGCCACCTCGGCCGAGAACGAGGGCTCATGTCCGACCAGGAGGACGCAGCCCAGGCCGGCCACCAGCCCTTTCGCGTCGAAATCGCCGACTCCGAGTCCGTCGTCGATGACCGGCTCGAGGCCGAGGGCCTTGCAGGCGCCGCGGGCGGTCTCGATCGCCCGAGTCCGGGGGCTGGAGATGCAGAGGTCCGGGATCAGGCCGAGCGAGTGGAGGGCTCGACCGGCGACTTCGGCCTGACGGACCCCCTTCCCGGTCAGGGGCCGGGCAGCGTCCCCACTGCCGTCGTCGTCTTCGGCCTGCCCGTGGCGGAGGAAGATGATCGTTTCCATCGGGTATCGCCCCGATCGTAGCGACGGCGGATCGGTGCCACGGGGGAACTCTTCCCAAAGAGCGAATCCGGTACGCCGGAGTGTTCCACTCCGCCCGATTTCGTCGGGACCGATTGCGATCATTGACGGGTGGCAGGGTCGACTCCCGGAAAAGCGCAGGTAGCCCACCTACACGTCCACAGCGAGCACTCGGTGCTGGACGGGGCCTGCAACATCGGGCAGATGGCAGCCAGGGCAGCCGAACTCGAAATGCCGGCCCTGGGCCTTACCGACCATGGCGTCATGAATGGCGCCGTGGACATGTATTCGGCCTGTCTCGACCAGGGGGTGAAGCCGATTCTCGGGATCGAGGCCTACTTCGTCGACGACCGGACGGCACTCTCGGAAGCGGGTAGGTACGAGCGAAACCACCTGACGCTCCTCGCGGTCAGCAACGTCGGATTCCGGAACCTGGTCGCCCTCAGCTCCGACGCCTTCCTCGAAGGCTTCAACAAGGGAAAGGCCCACACGGACCTAGAGCTTCTCGAGCGTTATTCGGAGGGCGTGGTCGCCCTGACCGGCTGCCTCCAGTCCCGTTTCGTGCGCCGGATCGTCGAACGAAGGCCCGACGAGGCCCGCGAACACCTCGATGCCCTGATCCAGGTCTTCGGTCCCGACCAGGTCTACCTGGAGGTCCAGAAGAACGGGATCGAGGACCAGGATTTCGCAAACGAGGAGATCGCCAGGGTTGCCCGTGAAGTCGGGCGCCCCCTCGTCGCGACGGCCGACGTCCACTACCTGACCAGGGAGGACTTCGACAACCACCGCGCCCTGCTCTGCGTCCAGACCAAGTCGACCCTCGACCAGCCGAAGATGAGCTTCGACACCAACGAGTACTACCTGAAGGACGCAGACGAGATGGCCGAGTCCTTCGCGGAGTGGCCGGATGCGGTGCCCTCCACCCTCGAGATAGCCGAGCGGGCCGAGATCGAGATCCCACTCGGACAGGTACTCGTGCCCGACTTCCCGACCCCGGATGGGTCCGATCCCGGTGACTTCCTCCGCGAGGTTGCCTTCGAGGGGCTTCGCGAGCGTTACGGCGACCCGACCCCTGCCGAGGCAATCGAGCGGATGGAGACCGAGCTCGCAGTGATCTCGAAGATGGGTTTTCCGTCCTACTTCCTGATCGTCTGGGACTTCGTCCGGCACGCGAGGGAGCAGGGGATCTCGGTCGGACCGGGACGTGGCTCGGCGGCCGGCTCGATCGTTTCATTCGCCCTGGGCATCACCGACATCGACCCCCTCGAGCACGACCTCCTATTCGAGCGGTTCCTCAACCCGGGCCGGAGGAGCATGCCCGACATCGACATCGACTTCTCGGTCCGTGGCCGAGACGAGGTGATCAGGTACGTGACCGAGAAGTACGGCCAGGACTCGGTCGCCCAGATCATCACCTTCAACACGATGGCCCCCCGGGCGGCGATCCGCGATGCGGCCCGGGTGCACGGTTTCGACTACCAGTTCGGTGACCAGCTGGCCAAACAGATCCCGGAGCCCGTGATGGGGCGCTCTCCGACCTTCGAGGAGTGCCTCGCCCCGGGAGGCGACCTGCGCGGCACCTACGACGCCGAGGAGGACGCCCGAAAGGTGATCGACACCGCTCGGGGGCTGGAGGGGAAGATCCG
This sequence comes from Solirubrobacterales bacterium, assembly GCA_018883025.1. Lineage (GTDB taxonomy): Bacteria > Actinomycetota > Thermoleophilia > Solirubrobacterales > 70-9 > 67-14. The sequence goes on from VEQW01000002.1 coordinate 23,709, forward strand.
CAACACCTCGATCCACGCCGCGGCCGTGGTCATCTCCGGTACCCCGCTCAAGCAGGTGGTTCCCCTCCAGCTTGTCGAGGATCGTTCCGCCGAGCCGACGAGGGACGAGAGCGGCAAGCCGGTCCGGCAGTACAAGACGGTGACCCAGTACCCGATGGGGCCGGTGGAGCAGATCGGGCTGCTCAAGATGGATTTCCTGGGCCTGAGGAACCTCGATGTGATCGACGATGCACTCGACATCATCCGGCGCTCGCGGGGCGAAGAGATCGACATCCTCGAGATCCCCCTCGATGACCTGAAGACCTACGAGATGCTCGCCCGCGGTGACTCGACCGGTGTGTTCCAGCTCGAGTCGGACGGCATGAGGGAGGCGATGAAGAAGGTCGTGCCGACGGCGTTCGACGACATCGTCGCCCTCGTTTCCCTATACCGGCCGGGCGCGATGTCGGAGATCCCCCGCTACGCCGAGGGCAAGGCCGACCCCTCGGCCGTCTTCTACGAGGACGAGCGCCTCAGGGAGATAACGGAGGCGACCTACGGATGCCTGGTCTACCAGGAGCAGTTGATGGCGATCGCGGTCCGAATCGCCGGGTTCGACCCTGCCCGGGCCGATGACCTGCGCAAGGCGATCGGCAAGAAGCTCCGCGACAAGATGGAGGAACTGAGGGACGAGTTCATGGATGGGGCGGCAGCCTCGGGGACCGACCGGGCCGTCGCCGACCGTCTCTGGAAGACGATGGAGAGCGCCGCCGACTACTCCTTCAACAAATCCCACGCGGCGAGCTACGCGATGATCGCCTACAGGACCGCATGGCTCAAGGCGAACTACCCGGCCGAGTTCATGGCGGCCGTGATCTCCTCGGTGATGGACACCAAGGACAAGGTTCCGCGTTTCATCGGTCGCTGCGCCGAGATGGGGATCGCCGTCCTGCCCCCCGACATCAACCAGTCCGACCATGGGTTCGTGGTTACCGATGAGGGGATCCGCTTCGGGCTGGACGCGGTCAAGAACGTGGGTCATGCCGCGGTCGAGGCGATCATCGCCGCTCGCGAGGAACGGGAGTTCGAGTCCCTCTGGGACGTCTGCGAACGGGTCGATGCGAGGGCGGTCAACAAGAAGGCCCTCGAATGCCTCGTCATGTGCGGAGCGCTCGACTCCCTGCCAGGCTCGCGAAAGGGGATGCTCGAGGTGCTTCCGGAGGCCCAGGCGTCCGGAAGCCGGGTGCAGGCCGATTCGGTTGCAGGGCAGGGTTCCTTCTTCGACATGGAGGAGGGGGGAGAGGACTTCGGGGGCAGTGCAGCCCACCCTGCGATAACCGAGGAGGAGTTCGAGGAGTCGGACCTCCTGGCACTCGAGAAGGAGACCCTCGGTACCTACCTTTCGGCCCACCCGCTGGACGGCCTCCGGGAGGCCCTGGCAGTCGAGGCAGACTGTCCGATCTCGGAGCTCCAGGATCGAAGGGACGATGAGTGGGTCACGGTCGGCGGCCTCGTCACCGAGTACCGCAAGGTCCGTACCCGGTCCGGGCGCCAGATTGCCTTCGCGACGCTCTCCGACGTCGAGGCGGAGGTGGAACTGCTCGTCTTCAACCCCGATGAGTCGGCTAAGACCGGGGCGATCCAGCCCGATTCGGTGGTGCTGGTGAAGGGGAGGGTCGACCACACCGACCGGGGGACCAAGCTGGTGGTCCAGGGGGCGAATCGGTTCGAACCCGACCCCGACCAGGTGGCCAAGGCGAAGAAGCGGATCGAGGAGCGGAGCGAGCCGCTGACCCTCCGGGTCGACGAGGATCGTTTTTCTGCCGACGCCCTCGAGGACGTCAAGGCCCTGCTCGAACACCATCGAGGGGACATCGACGTGAACCTCCTGGTGGTCGGACCGAGTCGCCAGACCAAGCTCCGCCTCGGCCCCGACTACCGGGTGGTGAGATCGGCCGCCCTGATGGCCGAACTGGACGAGATCCTGGGACCCCAGGAAGAGCTCACCCGGGCGGCCTGAAGGGCACATTCAGGTCCCGAGGTCAGGACGATCCGTTGGGGCTCGCTAGTACCCTGTAGCCATGAGCACTGAAACCAGTACCGAGACGACCGAAGCCCCCGAAGCTGCCGAGAACGGCGCCGCCGCCACAAATGGCGACTTGGCCCAGCCGACCTTCTCGATGGAGTTGAACCAGGACCAGAAGGACCTCCAGGAGTGGGCCCATGGGTTCGCCGAGAGCGTTCTCAGGCCAGCTGCCCATGAGTGGGACGAACGGGAGGAGTTCCCGTGGCCGGTCGTCGAGGAGGCCGCGAAGATCGGCCTCTACGGCTTCGACGGCATGGCTCAGCTCTTTGCCGACCCGACCGGGCTCACGCTCCCCCTCGTCAACGAGGAGATCTTCTGGGGCGACGCCGGACTCGGGATGTCGATCTTCGGGAGCACCCTCGCCGCGGTCGCGATCCTCGGCCAGGGCACGCCCGAGCAGATCGGGGAGTGGATCCCACGCTGCTTCGGGACCGAGGGTGACCTCAAGATCTCTGCGTTCTGCTCTTCCGAGCCAGACGCGGGCTCGGATGTTTCCGCCATGCGGACCACCGCAAAGTACGACGAGGCGAAGGACGAGTGGGTACTTAACGGTCAGAAGGCCTGGGCGACCAACGGTGGGATTGCCGACGTCCATGTCGTGGTCGCCTCAGTCGACCGCGACCTCGGCTCTCGTGGCCACGCCGCCTTCGTCATCCCGATCGACACCCCTGGCATCGAGCAGGGGGCAAAGGTGAAGAAGCACGGCATACGGGCATCCCACACCGCTGACGTACACCTCGACGACTGCCGGGTCCCGGGCGCCAACCTCCTCGGCGGCAAAGAGAAGCTCGACGAACGTCTTGCGAGGGTCCGGGAGGGCAAGAAGTCGAAGTCCCAGGCCGCGATGGCCACATTCGAGGCGAGCCGTCCGACCGTCGGCGCCCAGGCCCTCGGAATCGCCAGGGCCGCTTACGAGTACTCGCTCGACTACGCAAAGGAGCGGGTCCAGTTCGGACGGCCGATCATCGAGAACCAGGCGATCGCCTTCACCCTCGCCAGGATGAAGACCGAGATCGACGCCGCCAGGCTGCTCGTCTGGCGCGCCTCCTGGATGGGGCGGAACCAGATTCCGTTCGAGAACGCCGAAGGCTCGATGTCCAAGCTCAAGGCAGGTGAGGTCGCAGTCTGGACGACGGAACGGGCGATCCAGATCCTCGGCGGGAACGGATACACCCGCGAGTACCCGGTCGAGAGAATGCACCGGGACGCGAAGATCTACGACATCTTCGAGGGCACCGCGGAGATCCAGCAGCTGGTGATCGCCCGGGCCATCTCCGGGATGAAGATCAGCTGACGGTCAGGCTGACTCAGTAACCGACACCGGTGTGGGCGGGGGTCTTTCCCTCGCCCTTCCCGCGCTTTCGAAGGAACTCGACCGATGCGCCGAAATCGGCCACCAGGGCGTCGACCAGCTCGCGGGTCTGGTCGATCTTCACGAGCATCCGCATGATACGGATGTCGTCGCTGTCCGGCGGCAGCTCGTAGGCCGGCACGAGCCATCCCCTCCGACGGGCGAGCTCACCGACCAGGTCGTCCTCGCTGAAGGGCTCTCCTTCGGAAACTCTGGCGATGACCAGTGGAAGGGCGGGGGCCTTCAGCTCGACGTTCTCGACTCCGTCGATTGCGGCGAGTCCCTTTGCCAGGGCGGCGGCATTCGTATCCATCGCCTGGACTGCGGCTTCGTAGCCAACCCTGCCCAGGTGGAGGAAGTTGAAGTACTGGGCCAGGATGAACGAGCTGCTGCCCGAGAAATTCAAGGTGAAGGTCGGATCCTTCTCCCCGAGGTAGTCCTCGTAGAAGACGAGCTCCTCCGGCAGCTGCTTGTCGTCCCTGAATACGAGCCAGCCGACGCCGGGATAGACGAGGCCGAACTTGTGCCCGGATGTGTTGACCGACTTGACCGTCTCGAGCCTGAAGTCCCACTTGAAGTCCGGGTGCGAGAAGGGAAAGACGAACCCCCCGCTAGCTGCATCGACGTGCATCGGGACTTCGAGTCCCTTTCCTGCGAGCTCCCTGAGCATCGCGTCGATGCCCTCGATGTCGCCGCACTCTCCGGTGAACGTCGTGCCGGCGACCGCGACGACACCGACCGTGTTCTCGTCGATCTGGTCACGTAGTGCGTCGGGGGGGACGGTGGTTTCGCCCTTCGGCAGGTTCACCTGCCTCGGCTCGACGTCGAAGTACCGACAGAACTTGTCCCAGACGACGTGGACATCCGCCCCGTAGACGAGGTTCGGGGCGTCGATCGGCTTGCCCTCCTTCTGCCTGCGTTCCCGCCACCGCCACTTCATCGCCAGGGCGCCGAGCATCACCGCTTCCGATGAACCGGCACAGGCCGCGCCGGGGCACTCGGGCTCGCCGACACCGTGGAAGAGTCCGTGGAGGATCCGGACGCAACGGCGGGCTATCTCAGCCGTCCTCGGATACTCGGCGTGATCGATGAAGTTTCGGTAGAGGTTCTCCTCGATCACCATCCGTCCCTCCGGGGGCATCCAGGTGGTGACGAAGGTGGCCAGGTTCTTCCAGGGATCGCCGTCCAGCAGGACCTCGGACTGGACCGCCTCGAGCGCCTCCCGCGGCGCTATTCCCTGGGGCGGCAACTCGCGCACTGTCGCCGGCTCGGTCATGAAGTCGTAGGCGGCCCTTGCCGAGCCCCTCAGATCGCTCGATCCAGTCATCTGGAACTCCCTTCCCGGGGAAGGTTCGCCCCCGATAGTTCGTGGCGAGGCTACCGGCCGCGGGCCTTCTTCTGCCTCGCAGCCTTCCTCCGTCTCGACGCAAGCCCCTTCTTCCGGAGTTCGAAGGCGTGGCCGACGTCCTCGGCGGTCGGACCCGTCTTGTCCGGCCCGGGAGTCTCCATCGTCGCCGGGAGTCCTTCGAACTCAGGGGCGGAGAGGAAGCAGGCCATACCCCGGTCACCGATCTCGCCGGCTCCGAGGTCCGCATGGCGGTCCCTTCGCGAATCGAGGCCCTCGCGGGAGTCGTTCACGTGGAGTGCCCGGAGGCGTTCGAGACCGACCCTCCTGTCCACCTCGCCGAGCACGACCCCGAGGGCATCCGGCGTCCGGACGTCGTACCCGGCGGCGAACAGGTGGCAGGAATCCAGGCAGAGCCCGATTCGATCACTCGCGCCCGCAGCCTCGGTGATCGCCTCGACCTCCTCGAAGGTGGTGCCGAGGATCCCCTTGTGCCCGGCCATCTGCTCGATCAGGATCGGGCAGTTCTCGGAATCCGACAGGGAGGCCGAGATCACCTTCCCTGCCCGTTTGATCGCCGGCTCCAGTGGCGCGTCCTTGCGTGCTCCAGGGTGCAGTACGACCCCGTCGGCACCGATCGCGTCACCGATCCTCAGGGCGTGGGTCAGGGACTTGCGGGACTTCGATGCGAGTTCCCTGTCCGGGGTCGCGCAGTTGATCAGGTAGACGGCATGGATGATCACGCTCTCGATCCCGGAGTCATCCATCCGCTCCCGGAATGCCAGGAAGTCATCCTCTCCGTAGGCCGTCGCCTTCCACATCCGCGGGCTCTGGTTGAAGATCTGGATCGCCTCGCAGCCGAGCTCCTCGCCCCGACCCACGGCCTTGTCGAGGCCTCCTGCTGTGGAAACATGGGCTCCGATGAGCACGGCTGGCAGAGACCTCCGGGTCAGATTCGCGCCTTCACCCACCGGCGAACTTCACATCGGTGGGGCGAGGACGGCACTCTACAACTGGCTGGCTGCCCGACACGCCGACGGTGCCTTCCTCCTCCGGATCGAGGACACCGATGCCGAGCGCTCGACCCCGGAGAACGTCGCCCAGATAATCGAGGCCCTCGAATGGCTCGGTCTCGACTGGGACGGCGATGTGGTGTTCCAGAGCGAGAGCGAAGCGGCCCACAGGGAGGCGGTCAGAGATCTGGTCGAGCGGGGGCTCGCCTACCACGACACCAGCACTGCGGACGACGTCCGCGAATGGAAGGAGAAGGAGGGAGCCGACCGGGGCTATCGGGGGACGCCATCGGAGGACGGTGAAGGGGCGGTTCGCCTCCGGGTCGATGATCAGGGGGAGGAGGTCGTCCGCGACCTGGTCAGGGGAGAGATCCGTTTCCCGAACCGGAGCCTCGACGACTTCGTCATTGCCCGCGCCGACGGGTCCCCGCTCTACAACCTCGCAGTAGCGGTTGACGATGCCGCGATGGAGGTGGACCTGGTGATCCGGGGGGACGACCACCTCTCGAACACCCAGAAGCAGCAGAAGGTACTCGAGGCACTCGGCGCCAAGGTCCCGGAATACGCCCATGCCCCTCTGATCCACGGGACCGACGGCAAGAAGCTCTCCAAGCGGGAGGGGGCGGCGTCGGTCCAGGGCCTGAGGGACGACGGTTACCTTGCGGACGCGGTGGTCAACTACCTCGCCCTGCTCGGATGGGGGCCGGAAGACGACGAGACCGTGATGGATCGGCAGGAGCTGATCGATCGCTTCCGGCCTGAGGAGATCGGGAAGTCTTCCGCGGTCTTCGACGAGAAGAAACTGCGATGGCTGAACGGCAGGTACATGAGGGCAATGACCCCGGAGGCCTACGTCGAAGCCGTAGCGACCTTTCTCGATCGTGAACCCGACCAGCCCTTGGTCGATGCCTGTGCGATCGCCCAGGAGAAGGCCCAGACCCTCGGCGAAGTGTGGCCGCTGATCGCCTTCCTCTTCGAGCCCCCGGTCGACGATCCGAAGGCGTGGCGCAAGGTGATGAAGGGCGACGCCCCGACGGCCCTCGAGGCCGCTCGCGAGGCTCTTGCGGGCCTGGGGGATTTCGGCCCGGAATCGGTCGAGAAGGCGCTCGAGCCCCTCCCCGAGAGACTCGGCCTTTCGGCCGGGAAGGTCTACCAGCCGGTACGGGTTGCGATCACCGGGACGACGGTTTCCCCGGGGATCTTCGAGTCTGTGGCGGCGTTGGGCAGGGAGGAGACCGTTAGCCGAATCGACGACGCTCTTGGCAGGATCGCCTCCCGCGAAGGTGAGGAAGCCTGACCGGCTTCCCGCCTGCTGTAGAAAGGCGCTAGATGATCTCGGTCACTTCAAAGTCGCGCTACGCGGTCGTCGCCCTGGCGGAACTCGCTCGCTCGGGCGAGCATCCAGTCCCGGTCAAGGAGCTTGCCGAGCGAAGGGCGGTCCCCGAGCAGTTCCTCGAGCAGCTGTTCTCGACTCTGAGGCGCTCCGGCTTCCTCGAGAGCCATCGCGGAAGCAAGGGCGGCTACACCCTGGCTCGTCCGCCCGAGGAGATCACCGTCCTCGAGGTCGTCCAGGCCCTCGACGGTGTGATCGGCCAGGAGGCCGAGGAGGCCGGTGGAATCTGGGAAGAGGGGGTCGAGTCCCTGCGGTCGGTATTCGGATCGACGACGGTGGCCGACATCCTCGAGAGGGAGTCGGCCGAGGGTCGATCGGGGATGTACTTCATTTGATCGCCCCGCAGGCATCTGCAACCGTCGGGGGAACCCCACTGGTCTGGCTGGCCCGCCTCGGAGAGGGCCTCGAGGCCGACGTCTGCGGGAAGCTCGAGTACTTCAATCCCGGTGGGTCCGTCAAGGACCGGATCGGGGCGGCGATGATCGGTGCGGCAGAAGCCGAGGGAAAGCTCGAACGGGGAAAGTCGGTGGTGGTCGAGGCGACCAGTGGCAACACTGGCATCGCCCTGGCGATGATCTGTGCGGCCCGGGGATACGAGCTGGTCGTAACCATGCCGGAGGGACTCAGTCGGGAACGGGCAAAGCTCCTCCGGGCCTATGGCGCGACCGTGATCGAGACCGAAACGACCGGGGGAATGGATGAATCGGTCGACCTTGCCCGTCAGATCGCTGCCGAGAGGGACGGCTTCATGCCTCTCCAGTTCTCCAATCCGGCGAACCCCGAGGCCCACTTTCGGACCACCGGACCCGAAATCTGGGCCGACACGAAGGGTGAGATCGGGGCGTTCGTGGCCGGCGTCGGGACCGGCGGGACGATCACCGGAGTAGGGCGATACCTGCGCGAGCAGGATTCCGACGCAAAGCTGATCGCGGTCGAACCGGCCGGCTCCCCGGTCCTTTCCGGCGGCCGTGTCGGTCCACACCGCCTCCAGGGGATCGGTGCCGGATTCGTGCCCGAGGTCCTGGATCTCGACCTGGTCGACGAAATCATCCAGGTCGACGACGATGAGGCGATAGCGACCTCGCACCGACTGGCCTCCGAGGAGGGCATCCTCGGAGGGATTTCGGCCGGGGCGAACGTCGCCGCCGCCCTCGAGGTGGCCGCCCGCCCTGAGTTCGCCGGAAAACGGATCGTCACCGTCATCTGCGATTCGGGCGATCGCTACATGTCCCTCCCCTTCTTCGCCCCTTGATCCGGTGACCCCCGTGGATCGGCAAGGGAGGGGACAAATGGAGGAGCCGGCCACTTCCAGGGCCGTCCTCCGGGAGGAGCTCGAGGTGGCCCGGGAGCGCGACCCGGCGACCGAAGGGGTTTCGGATGCGACGATCGCCGCTGGTTGGCCGGGTGTGCAGGCCGTACTGGCCCACCGCTTGGCCCACGCCCTGATGGAGGCCGGAGTTCCCTTCCTTCCCTTCCTGGTCTCCTGGATTGCGCGTGCGGTAACCGGGGTGGAGATCCACCCGGGGGCGAAGATCGGCAGACGCTTCTTCGTCGACCACGGATCCGGAGTGGTGATCGGCGAAACGGCAGAGCTCGGTGACGACGTAACCATCTACCAGGGGGTCACCCTCGGGGGAACCGGCTTCGAGACCGGAAAGCGACATCCGACGGTCGAGGACAACGTCACGATCGGATCAGGAGCCAAGCTGCTTGGTCCGGTCCGGGTGGGCCACGGGGCGAAGATCGGGGCCAATGCGGTCGTGATCGAGGACGTCCCGCCGAACGCGACCGTTGTCGGGAACCCGGGTCACACCGTCCGGGTCGAGGGTCGCAGGCCAGAGGGTCCGGACGCCGACTGGATCCACCTTCCGGACCCGATTCAGGAGGCGGTCCAGTCGCTCTCGGAGCGAATCGCCGAACTCGAGCGTGAGGTGGCCGAGCTCTCAGGGAGGCCCCCACGCGACGCTCCGCTGGAAAGCCCTCCCCAGCGGAAGGGACCTTCCCCGGCCGGGGGCTGACGCGCCTCTACCGCAGGTATCCTCGGTTGGTGGAGGCGTCAGCAACCGTAGAGAGCCTCAATCCCGAGCAGAGGCGCGCCGTGGAGTACGGCGAGGGACCGCTGCTCGTGATTGCCGGCGCCGGCTCCGGAAAGACCCGGGTGCTCACCCACCGGATCGCCCACCTGCTGGACACGGGAAGGGCCAGGCCGAGCGAGATCCTCGCAATCACCTTCACCAATCGGGCAGCTGACGAGATGCGGGAGCGAGTCGCCGGCCTGCTCGGTCGGACGGCGGCCGGCATGTGGGTCTCGACCTTCCACTCGGCATGCGCGCGGATGCTCCGTGTCGATGCACAGCTGTTGGGCTACACACGCTCCTTCACGATCTATGACGAGGCCGATTCGGTTCGAATGGTCAAGAGGGTCATGGAGGAGCTCTCCCTCGACCCGAAGGAACTACCGCCCAAGTCGGTCAAGCGACGGATCTCGGGGGCGAAGAACGAGCTGGTCGCCCCCGAAGCGTTCGCGTCGTCGGCCCGTGCCCCTTTCGAAGAGCAGATCGCGGATGTTTACGAGCTCTACGAGCAGAGGATGGCCGAGAGCAATGCCATGGATTTCGACGATCTCCTCGTTCGCACCGTCCAGATGCTCGAGCAGTTCGACGATGTCAGGGAGAGGTGGCGCTCGACCTTCCGCCATGTGCTGGTGGACGAGTACCAGGACACGAACCACGCCCAGTACCGGCTGCTGGTCCAGCTGGTCGGTGAGCAAGGCAACCTGACCGTCGTCGGCGACGAGGACCAGTCGGTCTACGGATTCCGAAATGCCGACATCCGGAACATCCTCGACTTCGAGCGGGAGTTCCCGCAGGCCGGCGTGGTCAAGTTGGAGCAGAACTACCGATCGACACAGACCATCCTCTCCGCCGCCAACGAAGTGGTTCGCCGGAACCGCGATCGTCGCCCGAAGGAACTCTGGACCGATGAGGGCGAGGGCGAACCGGTGGAGGTCACCGGACTCGGAGACGAGCACGAAGAAGCGAGGTGGGTGGCCGATCGGGTCGAGAAGCTGGCGGCGCTCTCCGAGGGCGGTCTCGACGAGGTCGCTGTCTTCTATCGGACCAACGCAATGAGCCGGGTCCTGGAGGACACCCTCGTCCGCTATGGCCTCAGGTATCGGGTGGTCGGCGGGACGAAGTTCTACGACCGGGCCGAGGTCAAGGACGTGATCGCCTACCTCCAGTACCTGGCGAATCCCGCCGACTCGGTCGCCTTCGCCAGGATCGTCAACACTCCGCGGCGGGGGATCGGGAAGACCTCGCTCGGACGGGTGATGGCCCATGTCAACACCCTCGGCGAACCGATCTGGGACGTTGCTTCGGAGCCCGAGAGGATCCCGGGTCTCGGTTCGGCCGCGGTCAAGTCCCTCGATGCCTTTCAACAGACGATGTCGGGGCTCCGGGAGAAGGCGGATTCCGGATCGGTGGCAGAGCTGATCGAGTCGGTCCTCCGGGATACGGGTTACGCCGAGGCCCTGGAGACCGAACGTTCGGTCGAAGCGCAGGGCCGCCTGGAGAACCTGGAGGAGCTGGTCTCGGTTGCGCGCGAGTTCGACCTGACCGAGACGGGGGAGGCTGACCCCGAGACCTCGGCGCTCGAAGGATTCCTGGAGCAGATAGCGCTGCTGACCGACCGCGAACAGGATCGTGAGGAGGGCGAGACCCTCAGCCTGATGACCCTCCACAACGCAAAGGGACTCGAATTCGATTCGGTGATCATGATCGGATGCGAAGAGGGGCTGTTCCCTCACGCCAGGTCACTGGACGAGGGCGGGGAGGAAGAGGAGCGAAGGCTCTGTTATGTCGGCATGACACGGGCCCGGAAGCGCCTGGTCATGACCTGGGCCGTTGCCCGGGGATTCCACGGCGAGTCCGGTGGCCCCTCCCGCTTCCTCGACGAGGTTCCCGAGGAACTGGTCGAACGTGCGGAGCCCGAGCGGCCAGCCCGGGCGCTCAGGAGCTACGGGGTACCCGGGTTGGTACGAGGCGAGCCGTCGATGCCCATCGCACGCCCCCAACCCCGTGATCCCGACGAGATACCGGCCGTTTCTATCGGCGACGATGTCGAGCACGAGAGCTTCGGGGAGGGCGTGGTGATCGGAACCGAACCGGGAGGCCTGATCGTCGTCCGGTTCGCCGCCGATGGCACTGAGAGAAAGCTGATGGCCGAGTATGCCCCGCTGGTCCGGAGGGCCGGATGACCCCGGACGCACGGATCCTCGATGGCAAGGCGATCGCCGGGGCGGTGCGTTCCGACGTGGCCGGAGAAGTTGGCGAGCTGTCGACCACAATCGGAAGGGCTCCGGCCCTCGCCACGGTCCTGGTCGGCGATGACCCGGCCTCCGAGGTCTATGTCTCGAACAAGCACAGGGCCTGCGAGGAGGTCGGGATCGAATCGGTCCATCGGGCGGTGCCCGGGACCGTCGGACAGTCCGAACTCGAGGAGATCGTCAGGGACCTGAATGGCGAAGATGAAGTCGACGGGATCCTCGTCCAGCTCCCCCTCCCGGACGGCCTCGACGCCGGGCCCGTCATCGCTTCGATCGATCCGATGAAGGATGTCGACGGCCTCACCGCGGAGAATCAGGGCCGGCTCGCATCGGGCTCGCCGTGGCTGGTCCCCTGCACTCCCGCAGGGGTGATCGAGATCCTCGACAGGTCCGACATCCCGATCGAAGGGAAGGAGGTGGTGGTGATCGGGCGCTCTAACCTGGTCGGGCGCCCCCTGATCAGCCTTTTCCTCGACCGAAATGCCACTGTGACTGCCTGCCACTCCCGAACCGTGGACCTTCCCGGCGTCTGCCGACGGGCCGACATCCTGGTTGCTGCGGTCGGGGTACCGGGCCTCGTGGGGGCGGATTTCGTCAAGGAGGGGGCGACGGTTATCGACGTCGGGATCAACCGAACGGACGACGGGCTGGTCGGCGATGTCGAGTTCGAGCAGGTCGCCGAAGTCGCCGGTGCAATCACTCCGGTACCCGGGGGAGTCGGTCCGATGACGATCGCGATGCTCCTCGCCAACACCGTCAAGGCCGCGGGGTCCCGAAGGTGATCGGCGCGAGGGCTCATAACCCGGTGATGCCGATAGACCTCCTCGTCGGGATCGGAGGGGCTGCCGTGTTCGTCGGTCTCGGTCTCGACTGGTCGGCGGGCCAAACCGGGTACGAGACGCTCTCGGCCTTGAAGGTACTGCTGCTGATTGCAGGCGCGATGGCCCTCCTCGAACCGATCGTCCTCTTCTTCACAAGGAAGACCGACCTGCCGGTCGTCTGGCAGACGACCTTTTGCCTGCTTGGGAGCGCCCTCACGCTGATCCTGGTGGGCAAGGCCGTGTTCCCACCGGAGCCCGGGTTCGACCTCGGGTTCTACGTAACCCTCGGTGGAATGCTGGTCGCTTCCGCCGCGGCCTGGACGACCGTTTCGCGGGAGAACTAGCCGGCCCGGCTGCACCTGCTGGACTAGACTCAGGCCGGTGATCGACCGCGACCAGGTAGTCCATGTCGCCCGGCTCGCGCGCCTCGAACTGGGCGAGGACGAGGTAGGGGCCCTGGCAGAGGAGCTCTCCTCCATACTCGACCACGTCGACCGGCTGCTCGCCGTGGATACTGACGGAGTCGAGCCGACGACCCACGTAGTACCCCTGGAGAACGTCTTGAGGGACGACGTACCCGGGGAGGAGCTGACGCCCGAGCAGGCGCTGGCCCCGGCACCGAGCGTCGAGGACGGCGCCTTTCTGGTCCCGTCCCCGAAGACCGAGGGCTGAGCGGTGGCTGGCGAGCCGCTCGGGATGCTTTCTGCCTGCGCTACGGGTGAGGCGATCGGCTCGGGCGAACTCGATGGTGCGGAGTGCCTGGCCTTCTGGGCTGAGCGGGCCGGGGACGAAACCCTCAATGCCTACCTCTGGACCGGCCCGGATGATGGCGGCCAGCGGATCGCAGGAGCACCGGTCGCCGTCAAGGACATCTTCTGCACCGAAGGCCTGCCAACCACGGCCGGCTCGAGGATCCTCGACGGTTACGCCCCGCCATTCGACGCAACGGCCGTCACCCGGCTCCGGGCAGCCGGGCTGCCCGTCCTGGGCAAGACGAACATGGACGAGTTCGCAATGGGTTCCTCGAATGAGAACTCGGCTTACGGTCCCGTTCTGAACCCCTGGGACCGGACCCGGGTGCCCGGCGGTTCTTCGGGAGGGTCGGCGGCGGCGGTGGCCGCTGGGGCAGCCCCTTGGGCGTTGGGCACCGATACCGGTGGCTCGATCCGTCAGCCGGCGGCCCTCTGTGGAATCGTCGGCCTGAAACCGACCTATGGAGCGGTCTCCCGCTTCGGGATGATCGCCTTCGCTTCCTCGCTCGACCAGTGCGGGACCTTCGGCCACTCGGTCGCCGACGCGGCCGAGCTCCTCTCGGTGGTCGAGGGCCTCGATCCACGTGACTCGACCTCGACCGGGATACCGGGGGGGCTTTCGCGACCGACGGCAAGTGACCTCGAGGGGATCACCGTCGGAGTCCCACGGAATTTCCTGGAGGTTGGGGTCGAACAAGGGGTGGCTGACCGGTTTGCCGAGGCACTGAAAACCGTCGAGCGCCTCGGCGGCACGATTCGGGACATCGAACTTCCCCACGCCGAGCTGGGGATCTCGGCCTACTACGTCATCGCACCGGCCGAGGCCTCGACCAACCTCTCCCGCTACGACGGGGTCCGTTATGGCCTCCGCGTGCCGGCAGACGATCTGGTCGAGATGTACGAGAGGACCCGGGGTGAAGGCTTCGGCCCGGAGGTAAAGCGCCGGATCATGCTGGGGACCTACGCCCTTTCCTCCGGGTATTACGACCAGTACTACGGCACTGCCCAGAAGGTGCGGACCCTGATCGTGCGCGATTTCGAGGCAGCTTTCTCCGAGGTGGACCTGATCGCGACCCCAACCACCCCCGGGGTCGCCTTCGAGCTCGGGGCGAAGACCTCCGACCCCTGGTCGATGTACCTGAACGATCTGTTCACGGTCCCGATGTCGCTCGCCGGCATTCCGGCGATCTCGATTCCCGCCGGCCTGGCGGCGCCCCCGGAAGGGGGACCCCAGTTGCCGGTCGGTCTGCAGTTGGCAGCACCTGCCTTCGCCGAGCAGGCGTTGATCGAATCGGCACATGCGCTCGAAGCCGCAATCGGCTTCGATGAGAGACCCGAGGGTGGTGGGGATTCGTGACCGAAGGCCTGCCGGACGACCTCGAAGCAGTGATCGGACTCGAGATCCACGTCCAGCTCTCGACCGAGACCAAGATGTTCTGTGGCTGCAGCCTCTCTTTCGGCGATCCACCGAACACCCACACCTGCCCGGTCTGTCTCGCCCACCCGGGGGTACTCCCGGTCCCCAATCGACGGGCGATCGAGTACGCGATCCAGATCGCGCTGGCCCTCGGGTGCGAGGTCGCTCCGAGGTCAATTTTCCACCGAAAGAACTACTTCTACCCCGACAATCCGAAGGCGTACCAGATCAGCCAGTACGACGTCCCACTCGCGAGTGCCGGCGAGCTGGCGAATGTGAGGATCCATCGGGCCCACCTCGAGGAGGATGCGGCGAAGATGGTCCACATCGGCGAGAGTGGCCGGATCCAGGGTTCGAGCGGTTCCCTGGTCGACTTCAATCGGGCCGGCACCCCGCTGGTCGAGATCGTCACCGAACCCGATATCCGGTCGGCCTCGGAGGCGAGGGAGTGGGGGCAGCTGCTCAGGGAGACGGTGAGGCAGCTCGGCGTCTCGGACGTGAACATGGAGGAAGGGAGCCTTCGGTGCGACGCCAACGTTTCGATCAGGCCGCGGGGTTCCTCTGAACTCGGGACCAAGACCGAACTGAAGAACATGAACTCCTTCAGGTTCCTCGAGAAGGGAATCACTGCGGAGCTCGATCGCCAGGCAGGCCTGGTTGCATCGGGCGAAAGGGTGGTCCAGGAGACCCTCCACTTCGACCCGGGCACGGGTGCCCTCCACCCTCTTCGCTCGAAAGAGGAGGCTCATGACTACAGGTACCTGCCCGAGCCCGACCTCGTGCCACTGGCTCCAGATTCCGCGATGCTCGAAGAGGCGAGGAAGAGCCTCCCCGAGCTCCCCGAAGCGAAGGCGAAGCGTTATCGCGATGAGCTGGGAATTCCGGAGGCCCCTGCCGAGTTGCTTTCCGTTCGTGCCGAACTCGCGGGCTTCCTGGAGGCGATGCTCGCCGCAGAGCCGGACCTCGAACCGAGGGTAGCCGCCAACTGGCTGACCGGTGAGTTCGCTGCTGAGCTTCGTCGAAAGGGCGACCCCGACCTCAGCGAGGTTCCGGTCGAGGCCGCTGCACTCGCCTCCCTCGCGTCGATGGCCCAGGCGAAGAAGATCTCCCACGGAACCGCGAAGGACCTCCTCACGAGGATGGTCGACGATGGGATAGACCCGGTTGCGGTCGTCACCGAGGAAGACCTCGGGCAGCTCTCTGACTCATCCGAGCTCGAGGCGATAGTCGAAAAGGTCGTCGAGGAGAACCCCGGGCCAGCCGAAGAAGTCCAGGCCGGAAACGAGAAGGCGATCGGTGCCTTGGTCGGTGCGGTGATGAAGGAGACGGGGGGGCGAGCCGACGGCGGCGAGGTGAATCGGATCCTGAGGCAGGCGCTGGGTCTCGGCTGACCGGGCCCGTCGGCGGTCGGGGGAGCGCGAATGGCCGTCCTATACTCGGCCGATGGCCTGGAACGTAGTGATCGCTGGGGGAGGGTTCGCCGGTGCGAATGTTGCCCGAAAGCTCGAATCGATCCTCCCCGCCCAGTCTGCGCGGCTCGTGCTTGCCAATGACGTCAATTTCATGCTCTACACACCGTTCCTGCCGGAGGCCGCGGCCGGGACCCTCGAGCCGCGACACGTCGTCACGCCCCTCAGGGAGATCGTCAAGCGGGCAAATCTGAAGCTCGGGGTCGTTGAAGGACACGATCCCGCGACCCGTCAGGTCGAGATCACGACCTACGACGGCGGGACGGAGTTGGTTCGGTACGACCAGCTGGTGCTCGCCCCGGGGTCGATCTCCCGATTCCTCCCCATCCCGGGCCTCGCCGAACATGCGGTTGGATTCAAGAGCCTGGCCGACGCGATCTGGGCGCGGAACACCGTGATCGAGTCGCTCGAGCTCGCCAACGCGACCGAGGACCCGGAGGTGAGGGACCGACTGCTGCGGTTCGTCTTCGTCGGCGGTGGATACGCGGGCCTCGAGGCGCTGGCCGAGCTCCAGGACTTCGCTGCTGACGCCATGCGTCACTACCCCCGGGCACGACTCCACGGGATGCACTGGATGCTGGTCGAGGCAAAGGATCGCGTTCTTCCCGAGATCGACGAAGTCCTGGCTGACTACGCGGCGAAGGAGCTTCGCGGCCGCGGGATCGACATCCGACTCAATACGACGCTCTCGGAGGTCACTGCCGACACCGCCACCCTCTCCACGGGAGAGGTATTTCCGACCAGGATGGTTGTCTGGACGGCCGGGGTCGTTCCCCAGCCAAGCCTGAGGAACCTCTCGGTGCCTCTCGATGAGTCCGGGCGGGTCCTGGTCGACGACTTCCTCCGGGTCGAGGGAATGGAGGGGGTCTGGGCCCTGGGTGACGCCGCCGCCGTGCCGGACCCGGATGGCGGCCTCTGCGCGCCGACCGCCCAGCACGCCGTCCGACAGGCCGCGACGGCCGCCCGAAACGTCGCTGCCAGCCTGGGCATCGGTGCCCCGGCCCCGTATCGGTACCGAAGCCGCGCTGCCTTCGTCAATCTCGGGCGGTACAAGGCTGTCGGAATGGTGGGGGAGAGGACCTTCAGTGGCTTTCCTGCCTGGTGGATGGCGCGGACCTACCACATGAGCCAGATCCCGGGCAATGCCCGGAAATTCCGGGCGGTCCTCGACTGGACCGCCAGCCTGCCATTCGAACGGGATCTCTCCGAGGTCGGTTCGATCGGCAGGCCCGGGGTGCTGGCAACCGAGCGGTATGAGCGGGGCGGCTCGCACCGCCCGATGAGGTAGGTGATCGGTGGGCTACGAGTGGATCGCGATCGCGGTCGGCTTCGGAGTCGCGACCGGGATCATCGGAAAGGCGAAGGGCAACTCCTTCCTGATCTGGTTCCTGGTCGGCGCAATCCTCCCCGTGATTGGACTGGTCGCCGTATTACTCACCCGCAACGAGGACGCGGAACCAGAGCGCCAGTGCCCGAACTGCCGAAAGATCGTCAAGCTCTACGTTCAGGTCTGCCCCCGCTGTGGTACCGAGCTCTATTTGCCGGATCCATCCGAAACACGAATGCCGCCGCCCCGAGGAGGTCGGCGAGGAGTTACCTGAGCCAGGTGCGGAAGATCGCGTTGGCGAAGCCGACCCCGTAACGGAAGACGGCCGGCTTCTTCGAACTGCCGTGGATTCGGGCGACGACCGTGACCGGGACCTCCTCGGACGGGATGCCACGCTTGATCGCCTCGATCAGGAATTCCGATGTGTGGAACTGCTCCTGCCTGAGCACGAGGCGGGGGAGGACGGTCGTCCTCACGGCGCGGTAGCCGTTCGAGCAGTCGGTCACCTTAGTCCCGGTGATCAGTGAGACGAGCCGGTTGAAGAAGACGATCCCGGCCTCCCTGACCGGGTGCCCCTTCTCGGCCGACCCGAGGATCCGGGAGCCGTGGGCTACATCGACCTCACCGGTAAGGACGGGGGCCACGAGCCTTTCCATCTCGGCCGGAAGGTGCTGACCGTCGGCGTCCATGGTCACCGTGACCTCGGCCTCGGAGTCGACCATCAGTCGATAACCGGTACGCATCGCGGCTCCGCCACCACGGTTCACGGCATGGCGGG